>NZ_JBITSF010000005.1:428759-462248 GCF_044540485.1 Streptomyces sp. NPDC085946
TTCGCGTTCGCCTTTGCCGTCGTGCCGGGCCGATGCTTCGGCCGGGTCCTCGCCGTCGCCGCCCAAGGCCCGCGCGTCGGCTTCGCGCCCGCCCTCGCCGTCGGGCCGGGGCGACGCTCCGGCCCGGTCCTCGGTGTCGGCGTCGTGCCGGTCTCCGGACCCGGCCGGGTCCTCGCCGTCGCCGTCCAGGGTCCGCGCGTCGGCCTCGCCTCCGCCCTCGCCGTCCCGCCGGGTGCGGTCCCCGGCCTCCGCCGGGTCCTCGTCACCGCCGACGTCGAACGGGTCGGCGTCCGGAGCCGGTCCACGCCGGACGCCGGCGAGCGCCGCCTCCTCCTGCACCGTGTTCTGCGTCACTTTCTCCGCCCTCCCCGCCCCTGCGCCCATGGAACGGGCCCGTCGTGCGTCCTGTTAGACGCACGACGGGCCCGTCAGTTGCCCTTGAATCGTCAACCAGCGCATGTGACCTTGTCGGCGGTCGACTTCTTGACGTCGGGGGCCTTCGTCGGAGTGGTGAGGGACACGCCCGCGCCCTTGAAGTCCTTGCCCAGGGTCAGCGTCATCGCGGGCAGTCCCTGGGAGTTGGTCACGCTCTCGCCCGGCTTCATCGCCGAGCCGGACAGCCCGAGGACGTCCGCGAGGCGGCGGGCCTGGGCGGCCTGGTCGGGAGCGTATTCGAGCGTGGTGCTGCTCAGTTCCTCCGGTGCGTTGCCGGCGTTCTCCGACTTGGTGACGCCCTGGTCGACCTGGAGCCACTGGAGGGTCTCCTGGGCGCTGCCGGCGACGGCCCCGCCGTTGAGGATGCGGACCCGCACCTCGGAGGCGGGTGCCTTGGTGCCCTTGAGCCGGGCGGCGACGGCGGCCTTCTCCTTCTTCTCCTGCTGCTCGACCGCGGTGAACGACACGTCGTCCTGGATCATCCGGAACACCTGCGAGGCCTTGGACTCGTCCAGGACGACCGTCGCCTTCACCGTCTCGGCGGGGTTGTCCTCGACCGGCACCGTGGTGAAGGTGAGGTTCTTCGTCGGCACCTTCCTCAGCTCCAGGGCGATGTCCTTGAGCGTGCCCACCGAGCCGATGGGCTCGTCCACGGTCAGCGCCTCGGTGGCGGCCTCCGCGAGCTTCATCAGCTTGGCGGGGCTGGTGAGGGTGTCGCTGGAGGACATCTTGCGCATGAGGGAGCCCAGGAACTGCTGCTGCACCTCGATGCGGTCCAGGTCCCCGCTGTTGCCGAAGCTCTTGCGGGTGCGCAGGAAGGCCAGGGCCTGCTCGCCCTCGACCCACGACTCGCCCTCGGGCAGCTTCAGGTGGGAGTCCTCGTCGTCGATGGCGCGCTCCACGCACACCTTGACGCCGTCCACCGCCGTGGTCAGCGTCTTGACCGCGTTGAAGTCGGCCATCATGAAGTGGTCCACCGGGATGCCGGTGTTCTCCTGCACCGTGCGCATGGTGCAGCCCGGGTCCCGGCCGCTCTCGCCGAGACTCCGGTTGAAGCGGACGCCCCGCAGGCCCGGGACCGTCACGGTGCTGCCGTCCGCCTGCCGGGTCGGGCAGTCGGGGATGTCGACGATCAGGTCGCGGGGGATGCTGAGCGCGGTGGCGTTGGAGCGGTCCTCGGCGACGTGCAGCAGGATCGTGGTGTCGGCGTGCCCGGAGCTGCCCTTGTCGCCGTACCCCTCGTTGCCCTCGCCGGTGCGCTTGTCGGTGCCGATGACGAGGATGTTGAAGGCGTCGTCCTTGCTGAAGTCGCTGCTGCCCGCGTCCCCGACGTCGGTCGTGTCGACGTTGCCCTCCAGGTGCCGGAGGTAGAGGTAGCCGGCCGTGCCGACGGCGACCAGCGCGAACGCCATCGTGCCGCCCGTCCACACCAGGACCTTCCTGCCCCTGGCGGTCCTCTTCGCGGGCCGCCGCCCGCGCCGCCCCGGCGGCTCCTCGGGCGCGGCGGGACGCCGGCGCGGGGACGGCACGGTGCGCACCGGCGTACGGCCGCGTGCGGCGCCGTCCGCGCCGCGGGGGCCGGGAACGGCCGTCCGCGCGGCGGGAGATGCCGGGCGCAGCCCGAACTCGCCGGTCTCGGGGTCGCGTGCCCACTGGTCTGCGGGGTCGACGTCGTCCGCCCGCCCACGGCCGTGCGTGTCCACGTTGTCCGATTCCTCCGTCGGAGCAGGCAGCACTGGATCACTCACACTATCCGCTCGGATACGCGGGGGTGACGCCGGTGGCCGGCCGGGTCCGCCCTACCAGCGGTAGGGCCGGTAGACGGGCATGCACTGGCCGGTGTCCGCCCCGTTGATCGCGTCGGCGTCCTCGGGCAGGTCTCCCGCCTTCGGCGCCGACTGCTTCGGATAGGCCGTGCCCTCGCGCCAGTCGGCGCCCACGACGAGCGTGACGCCGGAGACGTCGGCCGACTGCCGCACCGACGTCAGCGGGATCCCCAGGGCCCCGGCGACGCGCTGGGCGTCGCCCTCCAGGTCGGCGCTCGGGTAGCGGACGAGGGTCTGCTCCTGGGACAGCGGTGCCGAGGTGTCCTTGGCGGCCCGCGCGAAGCCCTCCGCGACCAGCAGCCCGGCGACCGCCTCCGCGCGGCCGGGCACCGGGCCGGCGGTGGCGGACCGGGTGCCGTTCTGCACCAGGACGCCGATCTCGCCGTCCGGGGCGGCGGAGTCCTCGGAGGCCTTCTTCCCGCCGCCGGCCTTCCCGCCGGTGCCGGAGGTCCCGCCCTTGTCGTCGAAGGGCACGTCGTCGCGGACCATCCGCCAGATCTTCTCGGCGTCCGCGCCGTCCGGCACCAGGTGGTTCCGGTTCCGCGCGTACTCCGTGGTCGGCATGGTCGTCATGGTGATCCGGTCCGTCGGCACCGTCTTGAGCTGCATGCCGAGGTCGAACAGCTTCTTCACCGTGCCGATCTCCTCCGAGACCGTCAGGGACTTCGTGGCCGCCTCGGCCAGGTCCCTCAGGCGCCCGGTGTCGGTGAAGACGTTCTGCTCCTTCAGGGAGCGGATCATCGCGTTCATGTACATGTGCTGGGCCTTGGCCCGGCCGAGGTCGCTGTAGAAGGCGTGCCGGGTCCGCAGCCACTGCAGGGCCTGCTCGCCCTTGATCTTCTTCGTGCCGGCCGTCAGCTTCAGACCGGAGCCGCCGGGCACCCCCGGCAGCGGACGGTCCCACACGTTGTGCTCCACGCACACCTCGACACCGCCGACGGCGTCCGCCATGGACACCACACCCGCGAAGTCGATCATCATCCAGTGGTCGATGTAGACCCCGGTGAGGTTCTCCCAGGTGGCGAGCGTGCAGCCCGCTCCGCCGCGGCCCAGCGAGGCGTTGATGATGTCGGTGGTCGCCGGGTACGTCTCGCCGGTCTCGGGGTCCGTGCACCGGGGTATGTCGACGCGGGTGTCGCGCGGGATGCTCACCACCGAGGCGCTCTTGCGGTCCGCCGACAGGTGCACCAGCATCTGCACGTCCGCCAGCGGCTTGCTGCCGACGCTCTTCCTGCTGCCGCCCAGCTCGAGGTTGGCCGCGGAGTTACGGCTGTCGGAGCCGAGCAGCAGGATGTTCAGGGGCGTCTGCCCGGCCGCGTTCGGCCCGGTCCTCGCCGCCCCGGAGTCGCCGCTGCTGCGCTGGCCCTTCTGGAGGTTGCCGTTGAGGTGCCGGTAGTAGAGGTAGCCGGCGCCGGCCGTGACGAGGACGAGCAGCGCCAGGCCCGTCGCCGACCAGCGCAGCGCACGGCGCCCCCGCCCGGCCCGCGAGGTGTCGCGCCGGCCGCCGCGGGAGCCGTGGCCGCTCCCGCGGCCGGGTCTGCCGCCGTCGCCGCCCGGGCCCTCGGCGTCACCGTCCCGCCCGGCCCCGTCGTCCGCGCCGCGCTGCCGCGGCACGGCGCCCGGCCGTGTCCCCTCCCCGTGCACACTGCTCTGCGTCATCGTCCTGCCTCCCCACCCCTGCGCCACCCCGACGGGCCTGCCGTACGCCCCGGAAGACGCACGGCAGGCCCGTCAGGTCACTTGGCGCACTCGACCTTGTCCGCCGTGGACTTCTGGACCCCCTCCGGCGCCTTCGTCGGAGTGGTGAGGGACACGCCCGCGCCCTTGAAGTCCTTGCCCAGGGTCAGCGTCATCGCGGGCAGTCCCTGGGAGTTGGTCACGCTCTCGCCCGGCTTCATCGCCGAGCCGGACAGCCCGAGGACGTCCGCGAGGCGGCGGGCCTGGGCGGCCTGGTCGGGAGCGTATTCGAGCGTGGTGCTGCTCAGTTCCTCCGGTGCGTTGCCGGCGTTCTCCGACTTGGTGACGCCCTGGTCGACCTGGAGCCACTGGAGGGTCTCCTGGGCGCTGCCGGCGACGGCCCCGCCGTTGAGGATGCGGACCCGCACCTCGGAGGCGGGTGCCTTGGTGCCCTTGAGCCGGGCGGCGACGGCGGCCTTCTCCTTCTTCTCCTGCTGCTCGACCGCGGTGAACGACACGTCGTCCTGGATCATCCGGAACACCTGCGAGGCCTTGGACTCGTCCAGGACGACCGTCGACTTGACCTGCTCCGAGGGGTTGTCGACCACCGGGATCGTGGTGAAGGTCAGGTTCTTGACGTTGAGCTTGCCGAGCTCCAGGCCGAGGTCCTTCAGCTTGTTGATGCTGTTCAGCTGGGAGTCGACCGTCAGGGCCTCGGTGCCCGCCTCGGCGAGCTTGATCATCTTGGACGGGCTGGTGAGCGTGTCGTTCGACTTCAGCTTGCGCATCAGCGCGCTCAGGAACTGCTGCTGGAGCCCGATGCGGCTCAGGTCGCCGCCGAATCCGACGGAGTGCCGGGTGCGCACGAACGCCAGCGCCTGCTCGCCCTGGATGGTGTGCGTACCCTTCGTCAGGTCGAGCTTGGAGTCCTTGTCCTTGATGTCCTTGGCGAGGCACACCTCGACCCCGCCGACCGCCGTGGTCAGCGTCTTGACCGCGTTGAAGTCGGCGACCATGAAATTGTCCAGCTTGACGCCGGTCAGCTCGGTGACGGTCCGCATGGTGCAGCTGGGCGTCCGGCCGTCCTGGCCGAGGCTGGTGTTGAACCGTACGCCGGTCGAGCCCGGGATGATCTCCGTCGAGCCGTCCTCCTGCGTGGTCGGGCAGTCGGGGATGTCGACGACCAGGTCGCGGGGGATGCTCAGCGCGGTGGCGTTGGAGCGGTCCTTGGAGACGTGCAGCAGGATCGTGGTGTCGGCGTGCCCGACGCTGCCGGAGTCGCCGTAGCTCTCGTTGCCCTTGCCGGTGCGCTTGTCGGTGCCGATCAGCAGGATGTTGATCGCCTTGTCCTTGCTGAAGCCGCCGGTGCTCGCGCCGTCGTCGGAGACGGAGGTGATGTTGCTGTTGAGGTGCTCGATGTAGAGGTAGGCGGCGCCCGCCGTGGCGAGCACCACGAACGCCATGGTGCCGCCGGTCCACAGCAGGACCTTCTTGCCCTTGGCGGTCTTCTTCGCCGGCCGCCGTCCGCGCCGCCCCGGCGGGGGC
This sequence comes from Streptomyces sp. NPDC085946, assembly GCF_044540485.1. Classification (NCBI taxonomy): domain Bacteria; kingdom Bacillati; phylum Actinomycetota; class Actinomycetes; order Kitasatosporales; family Streptomycetaceae; genus Streptomyces; species Streptomyces sp. NPDC085946. The sequence continues at coordinate 434,243 of NZ_JBITSF010000005.1, forward strand.
TCGGCGGGCGCCCCGCGCCGCCGGCGCGGGGACGGCACCTCAGGGCCGGGCGTCTCGGTCCGCGCCCGGGCCGGCGCCTCCGTCCGGCTGCGCACCGCCGCGCCCGCGCGGCGGGAGCCCGGTCTGCGGGGCCCGGGCACCGTCGACTGCGGTGCGGAAGCAGCCAGTCGCAGTTCGTATTCGCCGGTGTTCGGATTGAGTACCCACTGGTCTGCGGGATCGATGTTCTCCGCCCGCCCACGGCCTTGCGCGTCCACGGTTGTCCGAATCCTCCGTCGGGGCCACGCGGCGCCTTCCCCCTTCAAGGCGCTCGGGTCTCGGTCACACAGTGCGCGACCTCAGGACGGACCTCAGAGCCGGACGCACCGGATCGCTCACACTAACGGCCTTATTCGGCCCCGGGCGACGCCGGTGACAGATTCCACTTCCCTACAAGCGGGCAATCCGCCCATTTCCCCAGACAAAAATTCACGGGGTTGGCGAGTGCTTTACTCGCGGCCGCCCTGGGCGGCCGTGTTCCCGCGGAACGCCGACGCGGAGGGAGCGGCGGCGACCGCCTCCCCGGACCGCTCACCACCGGTCTTTCCGCCGGTCGCCGCACCGCTCCGGCTGTCACTGTCCGTGTCGGCGCCGTGCGATTCCGTGTCGGCGCCGTGCGATTCCGTGGCGGAAGCGGTGGGCGAACCGGAGTGCGAGCCCTCGTACACCTCCTCGCCTTCCCCGTTTTCGCCGCTTTCCCCGCCTTCCCCGCTTTCCTGGTTTTCCACGGCGGAACTCCGCGGGGCGTCGCGCGTCACCATCGCCGGTGTATCCGTGCGCAGCCGTTCGAAGGGCCGCTCCGCCTCCGGTCCCGCGAGCCGGTCCCGGGCGACGTCGCGGGCGTACGGCTCCCGGGGCACGGTCAGGAACTGCACCCGTTCGGTGGGGACACCGCGCAGGCCGCGCACGAGCCGGTACGGACCGCGCGGGTTCGCCGGCTCCGGGCCGGCGGTCAGGGCGGACGTGGCCGCGTCGACCGGCTCCTCGAACCCGCGGAGGTCCACGGCGACGTGGTGGCCGACGCGGGTGCCGGCCGGCTTCTCGGCCGTGCGGATCGCGCGGGCCGCCCCGCCGGTCCGGAAGGCGTGGCCGAACACCGCGAACGCGGGCTCGCCGCGGCCGCCGTCCCGGCGGCGGCGCGCGGGGACGTCCACCGTCGGGTCGCGGGGCAGGGAGGCGGCCGTGGCGCTGCGCCGCCCCGCGGACAGGTACGGCAGGAGCACGGTGTCGGAGCGCCCGGTGCCCGAGTCCCGGCCGTGGCGGCGGTTGCCGTCGCTACGGCCGGGAGTCCGAGCCGATCGGCAGGATGGTCCGCGCGTCCCTGACCGGCGCGGCGGACCGCTCCTTCTCGTACCGGGCGAGTTCGGCGGCCGCCGCCTCGTCCGGGGTGATGTTCCCGTCGAGCTTCAGGTGCACCCCCTCACCCTGCCGCGGCGGTCGCGAGCAGCACGCCCGCGACGGCGAGCCCGGTACCGCGCACCCACCGCCGCCGGGCCGTCCCCGGCCCGCCGCCCGGGGCGCCCGCCCCGGCCCCGGCCGTCCCCGCGGTGTCGCTCACGACCGGGTCCGCCCCCTCACGGCGTACGGGCGCGCGGTGCGCCCCGCGACGCCGCCGCCCCCACGGCCATGGCGCGGGGGAGTGCCCGGGTGCCGGTGGGCCGGACGGGGGACGGCGGGCCGGGCCGCCCTACCGGGCGATGACCGTGACCCGCTCGCTCTCCACCCGCTTGTCCAGGGCCTCGGCGCCGAGCCGCTCCAGGTGCCGGCACAGCACCACGGACCCGCCGGTGGCCAGCGGCCCGTACAGCCCCGCGTTCAGCCCCTCCCACGTGTCGTACGGCAGCCCCGACAGGATCCGCGACCCCGGCCCGGTGAGCCCGAGCCCGGACGCCTCCGCCCCGGCCCGCTCGACGACCTCGGCCGCGCTGAATTCCCGCCCCGCCACGATCAGCGCGGGCCCGTCCGGGTCGACCGGCGCGTACGGCGCGAACCGGTCGCCCTGCCCGGGCACTTCGACGGCGTAGTCGGCGAACCCCTGCGGGGGCTGCGGGAAACGCCCGCCGAGCGGGCGCAGCGCGAGTGCCACCCGGGAGCCGGAACAGGCCCGTGCCGCCTCCAGGGTGTCCGGCCCGCTCACCACGACGTCGGCCGCGGCGGGATCCCCGGCCATGTCCGCGACGACGCCCACGGAGGCGCACGCCAGCAGCCACACCGCCGTCTGCCAGTGCGCGGGCAGCAGCAGCGCGACCCGGTCGCCGGGTTCGACGGACAGGTCGTCCTGGAGCAGGTTTGCGGTCTTGGCCACCCAATTGGCGAACGTGGCCACGGACAGTTCGACGCGTTCGCCCGTGGCGTCGTCGTAGAAGGTCACCAGGGGGCGTCCCGGGTCTGCGGCGAGCGCGGAACTCAGCAGGTCGGCTGGGGTGCGATCGGTGGCGTTCACGCGCAGAAGCGTACGCGGCGCGCCACGCGCGCGCCGCGCGGCAGGGTCACCGGTTCGCCACGCGCGGACCACCGGTTCGGGGGAACGCCCCCCGACGCGACGTCACTTTCCCGATGGACAGATATGAGTAGGTATGTCCAAGATCAGGGGCATGCGTGGATTCCTAGCTTCCTCACTCGGTGTCACCTGCGCGGCCACCTTCGCCCTTTCACCGGCCCCGCCCGCGGTCGCGTCGACCGCGAGACCGGCGCCGGCCGCGGAAGCGCCACCCACCGCCGCACGCGCGGCCGGGGCGTACCTCCCCGGCCGCACCCAGTCGCTGCCCCTGCGCCCCCTCGCCCGCGACCGGGCCCTCGGCGCCCCCGCCGAACAGGGCCTGCCCCGCCAGGAGGTGGGGCGCTTCTCCCTCGTCGGGGTCGTGTGGGACGACCCCGGCACCGAACTGCACGGCCGGGTCCAGGTCCGCACCCGCGCCACCGCCACCGGCACCTGGTCCGCCTGGCAGGACGTCGAGACCCACAACGCCGACCACGCGGCCGACCCCGGCACGGCCGAGAGCGCCTCGGGCCGGGTGCGCGGCGCGACGGCCCCCCTGTGGGTGGGCGACTCCGACGGCGTGGAGATCCGCGTCCGCGCGGAACCCGGCGCCCCCGCCCACCCGGGGGCCGGCCGCGCCGGCGCGCCCGCCGCCCCGCCCCTCCCGCCCGGCCTGCGCCTCGAACTCGTCGACCCCGGCGGGGCCGCCCCGCGGACCGGCACCCCGCCGGACGCCCCGAGCACCGCCCCGCCCGCACGGACGACCGACGCCGCCGGGGTCGCGGCGCCGGGCCGCACCACGACCGGACAGCAGGCGAAGCCGTACGTCGGCCCGCGCCCGCTCATCGTCACGCGCGGCGGCTGGGGCGCCGACGAGAGCCTGCGCGAGAAGCAGTTCGCCTACACGAAGAAGGTGAAGGCCGCCTTCGTCCACCACACGGCCTCCGGCAACAACTACCGCTGCTCCGAGGCCCCCTCGCTCATCCGCGGCATCTACCGCTACCACGTCAGGAGCCTGGGCTGGCGGGACATCGGCTACAACTTCGTCATCGACAAGTGCGGCCGGATCTACGAGGGACGCGCCGGAGGCGTCGCCAAGGCGGTGCTGGGCGCCCACACCCTCGGCTTCAACAGCAACAGCATGGGCATCGCCGTCATCGGCTCCTACGGCTCCACCAAGCCCTCGTCCGCCGCCGTGAAGGCCGTCGCCCGGCTCACCGCGTGGAAGCTCGGCCTGTACGGGATGGATCCCCAGGGCAAGACATACCTGAAGTCCGGCGGTGGCAACCTCTACCGAAAAGGGAAGAACGTACGACTGAACGTCATCTCCGGTCACCGGGACGGGTTCGCCACGGAGTGCCCCGGACAGCAGCTCTACGGCAAGCTCGGCTCCGCCCGCTCGACCGCGGCGCGCTACCAGGGCCGCTGAGACGGGGAGACGGACGCACCTGCCGGAGACGTGCTGCATACACTGGCCGGCCGAAAGACAGTTCGGCCGGTCCCGGCAGGAAGCAGAGACGACAGGTGACAGAAGCGATCCTCCTGGTCGGCGGCAAGGGCACCAGGCTGCGCCCGCTCACGGTGCACACGCCCAAGCCCATGGTCCCGGCGGCCGGAGTGCCGTTCCTCACGCACCAGCTGGCGAGAGCGAGAGCGGCGGGCGTCGAGCACATCGTGCTGGCCACCTCCTACCTCGCCGAGGTCTTCGAACCGCACTTCGGTGACGGGTCCTCACTCGGCCTGCACCTGGAGTACGTGACGGAGGAGGAGCCCCTCGGCACGGGCGGCGCCATCCGCAACGTCGCCTCGCGCCTGCACTCCGGACCCGACGACCCGGTCCTGGTCTTCAACGGCGACATCCTGACCGGCCTGGACATCCGGGCCCTGGTCCGCACCCACGAGACCACGGGCGCGGACGTCTCGCTGCACCTGACGAAGGTGACGGACCCCCGCGCGTACGGCCTGGTCCCCACCGACGCCACCGGCCGGGTGCTGGCGTTCCTGGAGAAGCCGCAGACGCCCGAGGAGATCGTCACCGACCAGATCAACGCGGGGGCCTACGTCTTCCGCCGCTCGGTGATCGACACGATCCCGGCCGGCCGCCCGGTGTCGGTGGAACGGGAGACCTTCCCCGGCCTGCTGGCGGCCGGAGCCCACCTCCAGGGCATGGTCGACTCGACGTACTGGCTGGACCTCGGCACCCCCGCGGCCTTCGTGCGCGGCTCCGCCGACCTCGTCCTGGGCCGCGCCCCGTCCCCGGCCGTCCCCGGCCGGTGCGGCGACCGCCTGGTCCTGCCGACGGCGAGCGTGGCGCCCGACGCGAAGCTCGCGGGCGGCACGGTGGTCGGCGAGGGCGCCTTCGTGGCGGAGGGCGCGCGGGTCTTCGGCAGCACGATCCTGCCGGGCGCGGTGATCGAGCCCGGCGCGGTCGTCACCGACTCCCTCATCGGCACCCGGGCGCGCGTCGGCTCCCGTTCCGTGCTCACCGGCACGGTCGTCGGCGACGGCGCGGTCGTCGGCCCGGACAACGAACTGCGCGAGGGCGTCCGCGTGTGGTGCGACGCCCGCATCCCGGCGGGCGCGGTGCGGTTCTCCTCCGACCAGTAGCCGCGGACGGTACGGCGCCGGGCGGCGCACCCCGCCCCCGGCACCGACGCCGGGCACCGGGCAGGAGACCGGACCGGCCCGCCCCTACCACCGCCCGATGTCCCCCACCGGCCGCCGCGGCGCCCGCCGCGGCGGCACCCGCCCGCTCAGCAGGATCAGCCGGGCCGCCCGGTGCCGCTGCCCCGCGTACGGCTCCAGCAGCTCCAGCATCACCGCGTCGTCCGCGTGCCGGTCCCCGGCCAGCGCCCACCCCACGATCCCCGGCAGGTGCAGGTCCCCGGTGGTCACCTCGTCCGCCGCCCCGTGACTGCGCTGCACCGTCTCCGCCGAGGTCCACGGCCCGATCCCCGGCACGACCTCCAGCCGGGCCCGCGCCTGGGCCGGGGCCATCCCCACCGCCTGCTCCAGCCGCGCGGCCACCCGCACGGCCCGCAGGACCGTGGACGCCCGCTTGTCGTCGACCCCGGCCCGGTGCCAGTCCCAGGAGGGGATCAGCGCCCAGGTGCGCGGCTCGGGCATGACGTGCATCCCGTGCGGCGCGGGCCCCGGCGCCGGCTCCCCGTACCGCCGCACCAGCAGCCGCCACGCCCGGTACGCCTCGACCGTGGTGACCTTCTGCTCCAGGACCGACGGGATCAGGGACTCCAGCACCAGTCCGGTCCGGGTCAGCCGCAGCCCCGGCCGCCGCCGCCCGGTCAGCGCCAGCAGCCTGTGCCGGGGCGTGAACGCGGACGGGTCGTCGGCGGCCCCGAGGAGCTCCGGCAGCCCCTCCAGCAGCCACTCGGCCCCCGGCCCCCACGCCTCGGCGGCCACCCGGCCGCCGCGCATCCGCACGCGCAGCGTCCCGGGCCCGCACGGGGTCCGGCTGGCCCGCCACACCGATCCGTCCGGGGCGGCGCGGAAGGTGGGATCGCCCGGCCCGCGTCTGAGCGGCCCGAGCACCAGCCCCAGGTCCAGCGGCCCCTCCGGCGCCCATTCCCGGGTCCGGGCCGGCGCCGGGGCCTGCCGCGGCACGGCGACGTACCCGCCGCGCACGGTGGTGCGCGCGGGCCGGGGAGCGAACCGTCCTGCCACGATGAAGTCCTGGAGAGAGCGGAGAGCGGAGAGCGGAGAAGTCCCGGAGAGAGCGGGAAGCGAAGCGGTGCCCTACGAGGGTAGGCGCCCGCCGGGCGGTGTCACCGCACCTCGACGAACGCCTCCGCGTCCCGCTCGGGCCGCGGCTCCGGCTCCCGCGCCGGATGCCCCACCGCGACGGCGCCCATCGGGTCCCAGCCGGACGGCAGGTCCAGCACCTCGCGCACCACGTCCCGGCAGAACATCGTCGACGACACCCAGGCCGAGCCCAGCCGCTCCCCGGCCAGCGCCACCAGGAAGTTCTGCACGGCGGCGCCCGCGGCGACCACGAACATCTCCCGCTCGGCGCCGTCGCGCCGCGGGTCCCCGTACGTGTGCGCGCCGTCCATGACCAGGCACGGCACGACCAGGTACGGGGCGTGCCGCAGCACGTCCCCGCGGCGGACGCGCCGGGCCACGGACTCCTCGGACCTGCCGTCGCGGCGCAGGTCGGCGATCCAGGCGTCCCGCATGGCGTCGAGCAGGCGGGTGCGCGACTCCCCGGACTCCAGCAGGACGAACCGCCACGGCGTGGTGTGGTGCGGCGCCGGTGCCGTCACGGCCGCGGCGACCGCCCGCCGGACGGCCCCCGGGTCGACGGGCTCGTCGGTGAACGACCGGACCGTGCGGCGCTGGGTCACGGCCAGCCGCACGGCCTCCGAGGTGCCCAGCCGGAACATGTCGTCGCGTGCCCCGCGCACCATGGCCCGGGCCCCGGCGCCGTCGTCCCCGCCCAGCACGTGCGGCAGCCCGCGCACCACGGCGACGGGCCGCCCGGCGGCCTTGCCCTTGACCAGGTCGCCGGCGGCGGCGAGCTCGTCGGCGGTGGCGACGACGGTGGCGCTCAGCGGATTGCCGTGCGCGTCGGTGCCGCCGCGCAGGTCGTCCAGGACGCGTACGCCGGCGGCACCGATCGCCACGTCGGTCAGCCCGGCGCGCCAGGGCCGCCCGGAGGTGTCCGTGACGAGCACGCCGACGTCGACGCCGAGGGCGGCGCGCAGCCCGTCCCGGACGGCCCGCGCGGACGCGTCCGGGTCCTCGGGCAGCAGCAGGACCGTGCCCGATGGGGTGTTGGAGGCGTCGACCCCGGCGGCGGCCATCACGAGCCCCTGCCGGTTCTCGACGATGCGCAGGGTGCCGCGCCGGGCGACGACCCGTACGGTCTCGGCGTCGATGGCGGCCTCCCGGTCGGCCGCCCGCACGATCCGCCCCTCCGCCTTGGACACGATCTTGGAGGTGACGAGCACCACGTCCCCGTCCGCGAGTCCGGGTTCGGCGGCGGCGATGAGCTTGGCGAGGTCGTCGCCGGGCCGCACCTCGGGCAGGCCGGGCACGGCCCACACCCGGTAGCCGTCGCTGGGCGGCGTGCTCACGCCCGCACCTCCTCCGCCAGCGCGAGGGCCTCCCGGGCCATCCGCGCGGCCGCGTCGACGTCGGTCATCATCAGCGGCACGGCCCGGCAGCGGATCCCGGCCGCCTCGACGCGCTCCACACTGCCCGCGTCGACGGTGTCGACGAGCCAGCCGTCCAGCAGCCCCGACCCGTAGTGCTCGGCGACCGCCGCCGCCGTGGACTCCACGCCGACCGCCGCGAGCACCTTGTCGGCCATCCCGCGCACGGGCGCGTCCCCGACGATGGGGGAGAGGCCGACCACGGGCACCCCGGCGCCGGCGATCGCCTCGCGGATGCCCGGCACGGCGAGGATCGTGCCGACCGAGACGACCGGGTTGGACGGCGGGAAGAGGACGACGTCCGCCTCGGCGATCGCCTCCAGCACGCCCGGTGCCGGCTTGGCCTGCTCGGCCCCCACCGGGACGACCGCCTCGGCGGGCACCGAGGCCCGCAGCCGCACCCAGTACTCCTGGAAGTGGATCGCCTTGCGCTCGCCGTCCAGCTCGACGGCGACGTGCGTCTCGACGCGGTCGTCGGTCATCGGGATCAGCCGCACGCCCGGCTGCCAGCGGTCGCACAGCGCCTCCGTCACGGCGCTGAGCGGGTAGCCCGCGCCGATCATCTGCGTCCGCACGATGTGGGTGGCGAAGTCCCGGTCGCCGAGGCCGAACCACTCCGGCCCGACGCCGTAGGCCGCGAGCTCCTCCTTGAGGTGGAAGGTCTCGTCGGCACGCCCCCAGCCCTGCTCCTCGTCGATGCCGCCGCCGAGCGTGTACATCACCGTGTCGAGGTCCGGGCAGACCTTCAGCCCGAAGAGGTGGATGTCGTCCCCGGTGTTGCCGATGACCGTGATGTCCGCGTCCGGCACGGCCCGCTTCAGACCGCGCAGGAACCGGGCACCGCCGATGCCGCCTGCCAGAACCACAATGCGCATGGGAGCAGTCTTGCAGGCGGGCGCGGCACCGCGTCGGCCGGTCGCGCGGGACGCGGGGTCAGGCCGTCACGGCCCGCGCCTCGCAGTGCGGCGCCGTGTGCATGGGCATCTCGGTCAGGCCCGGGTGGTAGACGTGCAGGCTGACCGCGGGCTCCAGCGCGTCGTTGACGACCTCGTGCACGTAGCCGGGCGCGAACACCCGCTGCGCACCGGCCCGCAGCACGCGCGTGCCGCGCTCCGTCCGTTCGGTGAGCGCGCCGTCCAGCACCGTCAGCACGCCGGAGGAGCGGCCGTGGCCGTGCGGCCCGCTGCCCTGCCCGGGCACCCAGGACAGCAGCCACACCTCGTAGCCCGGGCCGGTGCGCAGCCGGTGGTACCAGCGGGTGGTCGCGTCGTAGCGGACGAGGTGCTCCCACTGGGCGCGGTCGGCGGCGAGGGAGCGGGCCAGGCCGACGAACTCGGCGACGGTGGACGGGTGTTCCCGCGGCGCCTGCAGCAGGTGCGGGACTTCGAGGATGTCACCGGCGATCTGGAGGTCGCTGTCGCTGTTCATGGGTGCGGTGGTTCCTTGGCGGGAGGAGAAAGGCGGTGGGGGGTGTCGCGTCGCCTGTGCCCGGGTCGCGGGCGGCGACAGGGGATGCCCTGGTGGGAGCGGAGGAATCAGCGGCCGGGTCGGATGTGACCCGGCGGCAGCCGGAGCGCGGGGGGAGTGCTCAACAGCCGGAACAGCGACAGCTACAGCGAGCGCGGGCAGCACCGTGGGACCCGGCGGAGCGGGTCGGGGTGAGTGCGCGATTCGCGAGCATGCCCACAAGGACACCGGCTCACACCTCCACTGTCAACTCGACGCCCGATATGTGGGATGTGTTTCACCTCATCCGGTTGTTCGGAAAGGTGAAAGGTTTGCTCATGCCGTTCCGGGGACACATGGCGTCCATCCGGGCGGCACAAGCCCCGTTGCGATCTCGTGATCCGACTGTGATCCGCTTCGCTTCGGTGCGCGTGCCGGAACGGGATCGAACCGGCGGGCGTCTTTTCCCGTACAGCCTCTGTGCGGGTTCTCGACCTCCGCGGGGCCCATCCGTGTGTCAAGGTTTATGCCGATTTGAACACTTTCCGCACGGCCTTGGTTCCGCAGAGTGAATAAGGGGCCCAATAGCAGATCCCGGCTTGACTCGCCCGGAGCGGCACACTTGTAATTTCACTCGTGTCGTTCAGCCGGTATCGGTAACGGCTAGATCACGGGGACGCGGAAAGAACAGACGAGGGGCGCACATGACCGAGCTGGTGCAGCAACTGCTGGTCGACGACGCGGACGAGGAACTCGGCTGGCAGGAGCGCGCGCTGTGCGCCCAGACCGACCCCGAGTCCTTCTTCCCCGAGAAGGGCGGCTCCACCCGCGAGGCCAAGAAGGTCTGCCTCGCCTGCGAGGTGCGCTCCGAGTGCCTCGAGTACGCCCTCGCCAACGACGAGCGCTTCGGCATCTGGGGCGGCCTGTCCGAGCGGGAGCGCCGCCGGCTGAAGAAGGCCGCCGTCTGACACGACCGTCCCCGACGGTGACACGGACCCGGATCCTTCCGGTGCATACGGGGCGAACGGCCCGTCGCGCGTGGGTTGTCCACAGGCGGCGGGCCGCCCCGCTGCCCAGCCGATAGTGTGGTCGCTCGTCCGAGACGCCCCGCTGCCCCCGCCGGGCACAGGCGTCCCCGCAGTCCACCGAACCGGGGCCCGTACCTCGATGTCCGTGCACAGCCACCCGGCAGCCCATCACGACACCGCTGCCGCAGCCGGGTTCGACCCGGCCCGCCCGCCCGAGTTCCCGCGTCATGTGGTGACCGCGGTCCTCGTCTCCCACGACGGCGCCCGCTGGCTGCCCGACGCGCTCGCCGGGCTGCTCGGCCAGGAGCGCCCCGTGCAGCACGCCATGGCGGCCGACACCGGCAGCGCGGACGACTCCGCCCGGCTGGTCGCCGAGGCCCTGGGCGACGACCGCGTGCTGCACCTCGCCCGGCGCACCGGCTTCGGCCAGGCCGTCGAGGAGTGCCACCGCACGGCCCCCGCCCTCACCCCGGACGAGCTGCCCTACCTGAAGCGGCCCAGCGGCTGGGACCCGGTCACGCGCACCTGGCGCGACGACGCCTACGACCTGCCCGAGCTCCCGCACGGCGAACCGGTGCAGTGGCTGTGGCTGCTGCACGACGACTGCGCCCCCGAACCCGACGCCCTGGCCCAGCTGCTGCGGGTCGTGGACACCGAGTACGAGCTCGGCCGCGAGGACGTCGCCGTCGTCGGCCCCAAGCTCCGCGGCTGGTACGACCGCCGCCAGCTGCTGGAGGTCGGCGTCACCATCGCCAACTCCGGCCGCCGCTGGACCGGCCTGGACCGCCGCGAACAGGACCAGGGCCAGCACGACCACGTCCGCCCCGTGCTGTCGGTGTCCACCGCCGGCATGCTCGTGCGGCGCGACGTCTTCGAGCGGCTCGGCGGCTTCGACCGGCACCTGCCGCTGATGCGCGACGACGTCGACCTGTGCTGGCGCGCCCACGCGGCCGGCTACCGCGTCCTCGTCGCCCCCGAGGCGGTCGTCCGGCACGCCGAGGCGGCCTCCCGCGAGCGCCGCACCGTGGACTGCGTCGGCCGCACCGCCGCCTCCCCGCACAAGGTCGACAAGGCCGGCGCCGTCTACACCCTCCTCGTCAACGCCCGTACGGCCGTGCTGCCCTGGGTGCTGCTGCGGCTGGTCCTCGGCACGCTGCTGCGGACCGTCGCCTACCTCGTCGGCAAGGTCCCCGGGCAGGCCGTCGACGAGATCCGCGGCCTGGTGGGCACCCTGCTGCGGCCCGAGCGGATCGTCGCCGGGCGGCGCAGGCGCGGGGCGCCGCAGATCGACAAGGGCGAGCTGCGGGCGCTGTTCCCGCCGCCCGGCGCGACCGTCCGCGCCACCGTCGAACAGGTCGCGGGCGACCTCGTCGGCCGCTCCGACCCCGAGGCCGCCTCCGGGGCGGGCCGGCACGGCGGCGCCGTCGAGTCCGGCCCCGGCGGCGACGACGCCGACTTCCTGGAGGTCGAGCAGTTCGCCCGGCTCAAGCGCGTCGCGCGCAAGCCCGGCCCGGTGCTCTTCCTGGTCCTGCTGCTCGTCTCCCTGGTCGCCTGCCGCGGCCTCCTCGGCGGCGGCGCGCTCGCGGGCGGCGCCCTGCTGCCCGTCCCGGCCGACTCCGGCGAGCTGTGGGCGCGCTACACGGACACCTGGCACCCGGTGGGCGCCGGCGGCACCGCGTCCGCGCCCCCCTACCTCGCGATCGTGGCGCTGCTGGCCTCCGTGCTGTTCGGATCGACCGGGCTCGCGGTCACGCTCCTGCTGGTCTGCTCGGTGCCGCTGGCCGGCCTCACCGCGTACTTCGCCTCCCGCGCGCTCGTCCCCTCGCGCCTGCTGCGCGCGTGGGCGGCCGTCGTCTACGCCGTCCTGCCCGCCGCCACCGGCGCGCTGGCCGGGGGCCGCATCGGCACCGCCGTCCTCGCCGTCCTGCTGCCGCTCCTGGCCCGCGCGGGCGTCGCGGCCGGCGGCCTCGCCAACCCGCCCGGCACGCGCGGCAGCTGGCGCGCCACCTGGGCGTACGCGCTGCTGCTGACGGTCACCACCGCCTTCACGCCGATCGTGTGGCCCCTGGCGCTGCTGCTCGGCCTCGCGCTGCTCGTCCTGCGCCGGGCCGACATCGCCGCCTACGGGCTGCGCTTCCTCGCCCAGCTCGGCACGCCGATGCTGGTCCTCGCGCCCTGGTCGCTGTCGCTGCTGCCGTTCGGCTTCTTCCGGGAGGCCGGCCTGGAGTACGGCGCCTCGGCCGCCTCCCCCCTCGACCTGCTGGGCGCGAGCCCGGGCGGGCCCGGCACGGTCAGCGGACTGATGCTCATCGGCGTCGTGCTGGCGGCCCTCGCCGCCCTGCTGCGCTCCGACCGCCGGACGGCCATCGGGACCGCCTGGGCGGTCGCCCTGCCGGCCCTGGTCCTCGCGGTGCTGGCCAACGGCTCGGCCTGGGCCGGCCCCGCCACCCTCGTCTACGGCATCGCCCTGCTGGCCGCCGCGCTGCTCGGCGCCGACGGGGCACGCGCGCGCGTGGCCGAGCAGAGCTTCGGCTGGCGCCAGCCGGTCGCCGCGCTGATCGCCCTCGCCGCGGCCGTGGGCCCGCTGCTGGTCGCCGCCGGCTGGATGCTCCGCGGCGCCGACGGGCCGCTGGAGCGGCGCGACCCCACCCAGGTGCCCGCGTTCGTCGCCGAGGAGAGCGGCACCCGCGACCAGGCCCGCACCCTCGTCCTCGACAGCGACTCCACCGACCGCGTCGGCTACGTGCTCGTCCGCGGCTCCGGCGTCCGGATGGGCGACGGCGAACTCGCCGCCGCGGACGGCGGGAACGCCCGGCTGGACAAGGTCGTCGCCAACCTCGTCGCCGGCTCCGGCGCCGACCAGGCCGACCAGCTCGGCGGGTTCGCCGTGCGCTACGTCCTCGTCCACCCGGGCGCGCCGCGCGAGGTCACCCGCGTCCTGGACGCCACGCCCGGCCTGTCCCGGCTCAGCCAGCAGGACGGCGGGGCGCTGTGGCGGGTCGACAAGGAGGTGGCCCGCGCGACGATCGTGCCCGGCACGTCGTCGGGCACCGGCCCGGCCGAGCCGCAGCCCGTCGCCGCGGGACCCGTCGAGATCCACACCACGATCCCGGCGGGCGCCGCCGGCCGGATCCTGCGGCTCGCCGACACCGCAGCCGAGGGCTGGACCGCCACGCTCGACGGCAGGCCGCTGCCCCGCACCACCGTCGACGGCTGGGCCCAGGGCTTCGAACTGCCCGCCTCCGGCGGCCGGCTGGACGTCGTCCACGACGACCCGGTCGGCCACACCGCCTGGCTGTGGGCGCAGGGCGCCCTCGCGGTCGTCCTCGTCGTGCTCGCCCTGCCCGGGCGGCGCCGCGACGTCGACGACGACCTGCCCGACGAGCCGGCCGTCCCCGCCCAGGCCGTCGCGGGCGAGGGCCGCCGGGCCCGCCGCCTGCGCGCGCAGGCCGAGGCCGAGGAGGCCGGCCGCGGCGAGGAGCCCCCGCCCCCGGCGCCCGACGCGCCTCCGCAGGACACGCCCGCCGCGGTTCCGCAGCAGCCGTCCTACGGCCAGTGGGACACCGCGGGCTACGCGGACGCCGGGTACGGCGAGCAGTCCCAGGGCGCCTACGGGCAGCCCTACCAGGCGGACCCGTACCAGGGCGGCCAGTACGACCCGTACGCGTACGGCGGTGCCTCCCCGGCCGCCCCGTACGACCCGGCGTACGACCCGACCTACCAGCAGGGGTACGGCACGCCGTACGACCCGGCGCACCCGCACCAGCCCCACGGCACGGGCAGTGAGCGTCCCGACGGGAGCCAGCAGTGAACCGCACCACCCTGTCCCTGATCGCCGGCACGGCCGCGCTCGCCGCCGCCACCGGCTTCGCCGCGGTCTCCGCGCCCGGCCCCGCCGGCGCGGACACCGCCGGGGCGGCCGCCCGGCTGCCCGTGGAGCGCACCAGCCTGCTGTGCCCGGCGCCCAGTTCCTCCGACCTCGCCGAGACGTCGTACACGTCCTTCACGCCCGTCACGAAGGGCGCGGGAAGCGGCGGCGAGGCCGAACTGCGCGCGGCCGCGCAGGAGTCGGAGGGCGGCGGCAGGACGGCCGGCAAGCCCGTGCTGAAGCCCGGGCAGCCCGGCACCCCGGCCACCGGGGAGGCCGACGGCGCGGAGTCGCCCGCGCTCGTGGGCACCGCCGAGGGGAAGTACGCGCCCGGCTGGACCGTGCAGGAGACCACGGAGGTCGCCGCGGGCGCGGGACGCGGGCTCCAGGGAGTCACCTGCACCGCGCCGGACACGGAGTTCTGGTTCCCGGGCGCCAGCACGGCGGCCGACCGGACCGACTACGTGCACCTGACCAACCCCGACGACTCCGCCGCCGTGGTCGACGTCGAGCTCTACGGCAAGGACGGCGACCTGAAGGCGGAGACGGGCGAGGGCATCACCGTCCAGCCGCGCTCCACCGAGCCGATCCTGCTGTCCACCCTGACCGACGGCGCGGAGACCGACCTCACCGTGCACGTCAGCGTCCGCAGCGGGCGGGTGGGCGCGGCCGTGCAGGCCCTGGACGACAAGCTCGGCGGCGACTGGCTGGCCGCGTCCGCCGACCCGGCGGACAGCCTGGTCCTGCCGGGCATCCCCAAGGACGCCACCGCCGTCCGCCTGGTCGCCTTCACCCCCGGGGACACCGACGCGGACCTGAAGCTGCGGCTGGCCTCGCCCTCCGGGACGATCACCCCGGCCGGGCACGAGACGCTGCACGTCAAGGCGGGCATGACGAGCGCCGTCGACCTGGCGGACCTCACACGCGGGGAGGCGGGGTCCCTCGTCCTGACGCCGACGGACCGGGCGGTGCCGGTCGTGGCCGCCGTGCGGGTGGTGCGCGGCGAGGGCGCCCGGCAGGAGACGGCGTTCATCCCGGCCACCCGGCCCGTCGGCACGCGCGCGACGGTCGCGGACAACCGGGCCAAGGGCGGCACCCTCTCCCTGACCGCCCCGGACCGCACGGCCACCGTCAAGGTCACGGCGTCGGCGGGCAGCGAGGGCGGCACGGCGGTGTCCAAGACGTACACGGTCAAGGGCGGCACCACCCAGGACGTCGGACTCCCGCTCCCCAGCGGCCTGAAGGGCACCTACGCCCTGACGGTCGAGCCGCTCGGGGGCGGCCCGGTCCACGCCTCCCGCATGCTGACCGCCACCCGGGACGGCGTCGCGGCCTTCACCGTCCAGACCCTGCCCGACGACCGCGGCACGGTCGCCGTGCCGTCGGCGGACGAGGACCTCTCGGTCCTGCAGGAGTAGGACGGCCGGGGAGGGCGCGCGGGCGGGGGACCCCGGCTCAGTCCTCCCCGTACCGGGGATCCACCGTCTCGGGCGTCAGCCCCAGCAGCTCCGCGACCTGCTCGACGACGATCTCGTGCACCAGTGCCGCCCGCTCGTCCCGCCCCTTGGTGCGGATCTCGACCGGCCGCCGGTACACCACCACCCGCGCGCGGCGCCCGTCCCGCGCGGCGACCGTCCCGCCGAGCGGCACCGCCTCGTCGCTCCAGCCCCGCCCGGACCCGTCCAGCCGCGGCACCTCCAGCACGAGGAAGTCGATGTCGGCCAGCTGCGGCCACCGCCGCTCCAGGCGGTCCACGGAGTCCTGCACCAGGTCCGCGAACGCCTCCGCGCGGCTCGCGGCGAGCGGCACCTGCGGGGGCGCGATCGGGCCGCGCATACCCCGGCCGTGGCGATCACGGCGACGGGGCCCGCGGCCGGCGGCACGGGGCGTTACGGGGTTCTCCATCACTGGTGAAGGGTAGTCCCCGCCGCGCCCGCGCGCCCGGCCCCACACGGCGATGCGACCGCATCCGGCCGACCCGTACGGCATGTCGCCACATGACCATTCCAGCCAAGGTTGGGCTCGATTCCGTATCTCTCCGAGACCGGCGACCTCTAGGCGTTTGATCGGTTTTGTTCGGAGTCGTGACCGGCCCTCCGGCCGCCCGGCTGCCCGGACACCGGGCGTCCGGGCAGGTCAGCGAGGTGGGTCCACCGGGGTGTGTGGGGCGTCTCACAGCACGACACGGTGCGTCGACCTGGTGGAGAGTCGTCGCGGCCCGCTCAAGAGTGCGGTACCGTCCAACGTCGTGAGCCCTGTACGTCGCTGTTCGCGCACCGCCTGCGGCCGTCCCGCCGTCGCGACGCTGACGTACGTCTACGCCGACTCGACCGCGGTCCTCGGCCCGCTCGCCACCTACGCCGAACCCCACTGCTACGACCTGTGCGCCGAGCACTCCGAGCGCCTCACCGCCCCGCGCGGCTGGGAGGTCGTCCGGCTCCTCGACGGCTCGGCTCCGGCCCGGCCCAGCGGGGACGACCTGGAAGCGCTCGCCAACGCCGTGCGCGAGGCGGCCCGCCCTCAGGAACGCGCGGCCGGGGCCGGCGGGGCGCGGTCCGCCGACCCGATGGAGGTCGCGCGGCGCGGGCACCTGCGGGTCCTGCGGTCGCCCGACAACTGAGTCCCCCTTCGGGGACCGCCGCCCGCGCGTCCGGGCTCCCGCCGGGACTCCCGGCCGCCCCCTCCCCGGCAGTCCCCCTGCGGGCCCGCCGGGGCGATCCCGCCGCTCGTTCCACCCCGCTCCCGGCCCGGACGCCGCCCTGACCTCCGGTTACGGCCCGGGGCCCGGACGGCGTCCGCCCGGAGCCCGGCCAGGGGGTACGGGTAGTTTGGGGTGCCCTACAAGGACATCCAGGAAGGTTGGCCGTGGCTGCTGATCTGTCGCAGGTCGTGAAGGCGTACGACGTACGCGGTGTCGTCCCCGACCAGTGGGACGAGTCCCTGGCCGAACTCTTCGGCGCCGCCTTCGTCCAGGTGACCGGCGCGAGCGCCATCGTGACCGGGCACGACATGCGGCCCTCGTCCCCCGGCCTGACCCGCGCCTTCGCGCGCGGGGCGACCGCCCGGGGCGCCGACGTGACCGAGATCGGCCTGTGCTCCACCGACCAGCTCTACTACGCCTCCGGCGCCCTGAGCCTGCCCGGCGCGATGTTCACCGCCTCGCACAACCCGGCGCGGTACAACGGCATCAAGATGTGCCGCACCGGCGCCGCCCCCGTCGGCCAGGACACCGGCCTCGCCGAGATCCGCGCCCTCGTCGAGCGGTGGAGCGACTCCGGCGCCCCCGAGCCGGCCGCGCGCCCGGGGACGGTCACCCGGCGCGACACGCTCGACGACTACGCGGCCCACCTGCGCTCCCTCGTCGACCTGACCGCCATCCGCCCCCTGAAGGTCGTCGTCGACGCGGGCAACGGCATGGGCGGCCACACCGTGCCGACCGTCTTCGCCGGCCTGCCCCTCGACCTGGTCCCGCTGTACTTCGAGCTGGACGGCACCTTCCCGAACCACGAGGCCAACCCGCTCGACCCGGCCAACCTCGTTGACCTGCAGAAGCGGGTCCGCGAGGAGGGCGCCGACCTCGGCCTCGCCTTCGACGGCGACGCCGACCGCTGCTTCGTCGTCGACGAGAACGGCGACCCGGTCTCCCCGTCGGCGATCACCGCCCTGGTCGCCGCCCGCGAACTCGCCCGGCACGGCGGCAAGGGCACGGTCATCCACAACCTGATCACGTCCCGGTCGGTCCCGGAGGTCGTCCGGGAGAACGGCGGCACCCCGGCACGCACGCGCGTGGGCCACTCCTTCATCAAGGCCGAAATGGCCCGCACCGGCGCCATCTTCGGCGGCGAGCACTCCGCGCACTACTACTTCCGCGACTTCTGGAACGCCGACACGGGCATGCTCGCCGCCCTGCACGTCCTCGCGGCCCTCGGCGGCCAGGACGGCCCGCTCTCCGCCCTCGTCGCCCAGTACGACCGCTACGCCGGCTCCGGGGAGATCAACTCCACCGTCGACGACCAGGCCGCCCGCATCGCCGCGATCCGCGCCGCCTACGAAGGCCGGGACGGCGTCGCACTGGACGACCTGGACGGCCTGACCGTCACCTCCGCCGACTGGTGGTTCAACGTCCGCCCCTCCAACACCGAGCCGCTGCTGCGCCTGAACGCGGAGGCGCGCGACGCGGCCACGATGGCGCGGATCCGGGACGAGGCCCTGGCCCTCATCAGAGGCTGAACCCGCCGGGGTGCCGCTCCGGCACCCCGCCGCCCCACCCCCGCCGGCGGTACGCTGACCAGGCGACTCCGCACAGCACACGCACACCACCCGCCCCGAAGGGAACCGCCATGCCGCTCGAAGCCGGCCTCCTGGAGATCCTCGCCTGCCCGGCCTGCCACGCCCCGCTCACGGAGCAGGACACCGAGCTGGTCTGCACCGGCCAGGACTGCGGCCTGGCCTACCCCGTCCGCGACGGCATCCCGGTGCTCCTCGTCGACGAGGCCCGCCGCCCGGCGTGACACCCCGGCGTGCGCACCCGGCGCGATCCCGCGCGCCGGTGTGACACCGCCCGGTCAGGCACACCCGTAGCACCGACACCCGGTGCCCACGGACACCGTCGTATACGGACCCGGCGATCGGAGACTGCCGCCCATGCTCGACGAATCGCTGCTCGACTCCCCGGAGGGCCTCGCCCGCGCCGACCGCCGGGGCCTGCTCCGCGGCGCCGCCGAAGCCGGCGCCCGCGTCCGCACCGCCGCCCGGCACGCCGCCGAGGCCGGCGTCCACGACCTCAAACCCGACGGCCGCCCCCGCGCCGTCCTCATCGCGGGCCCCGGCGCCGCCGCCACCCACACCGCCGACCTGCTCGGCACGCTCGCCGGCGCCGGCAGCCCCGTGACCCGCCTGGCACCCACCGGCGTCGCCCCCGCCGCCGGCGCCCTGCGCTGGGAACTGCCCGGCTGGGCCGGCTCGGTCGACCTGCTGCTGATCGCCACCCCCGACGGCAGCGAACCGGGCCTGTCCCTCCTCGCCGAGCAGGCCTACCGCCGTGGGTGCACCGTCGTCGCCGTCGCCCCGCCCGGCTCCCCGCTCGCCGAAGCGGTGAACGGCTCGCACGGCCTGTTCGTCCCCATGGCGACCGCCCCCTACGAGCAGGACGAACCGCTCGCCGCGTCCGCGCCCGGCGTCCTGTGGGCCCTGCTCACCCCCTTCCTCGCCCTGCTGGACCGCACCGGCCTGCTCGCCGCCCCGCCGGACGCCGTCGAGAGGGTCGCCGACCGCCTGGACCTCATCGCGCAGCGCTGCGGACCCGCCATCGCGACCTACAGCAACCCCGCCAAGACCCTGGCCGCCGAACTCGCCGACGCGCTCCCGCTGGTCTGGACGGAGGGCACCTCGGCCGGCCCCGCCGGCCGCCGCTTCGCCGCCGCGCTCGCCGAACTGTCCGGCGTACCGGCGGTCGTCGCCGAACTCCCCGAGGCGCTCGCCGCGCACAGCGCCCTGCTCGCCGGACCGCTCGCCGCCGGCGCCGACCCCGGCGACTTCTTCCGCGACCGCGTCGAGGAGCCGCCCGCCCTGCACGCGCGCGTGGTGCTGCTGCGCGACCGCCCCATCGGCAGCCTCACCGCCGCCCCCGGCGCCCGCGACCTGGCCCTCAGCCACGACACGCCGATCAGCGAACTGGAACCGGAGGAGGGCGACGAACTGGCGACCCTCGCGGAACTGATCGCCATCACGGATTTCGCCGCCGTTTACCTGGCGCTCGCCTCGGGCGCCTGATGTTGCCCGGGACGCCCTGACCCCCCGTACGCGGAGAGCACCCATGGACCGCCTCGACAACACCATCCGCCCCTACGCCTGGGGTTCCCCCACCGCCATCCCGCGGCTGCTCGGCGTGGAACCGACCGGTGAACCGCAGGCGGAGATGTGGATGGGAGCCCACCCGGGCGCACCGTCGCGCACCGGCCGGGGCACGCTCGCCGAGGTCATCGCCGCCGACCCCGTCGGCGAACTCGGCGCCGCCTCGGTCGCCAGGTTCGGCCCCCGCCTGCCCTTCCTTCTCAAGCTCCTGGCCGCCGCGGCCCCGCTCTCCCTCCAGGTCCACCCCGACCTGGAGCAGGCCCGGCAGGGATACGCCGAGGAGGAGCGCCGCGGCATCCCGGCCGGCGCCCCGCACCGCAACTACAAGGACGCCAACCACAAGCCCGAGCTGATCTGCGCGCTCACCGAGTTCGACGGCCTGTGCGGCTTCCGCGACCCGGTCCAGGCGGCCGGCCTCCTCGACGGCCTCGGCGTCGCCTCCCTCAAGCCGTACGTGGACCTGCTGCACGCCCACCCCGAGGACGCGGCCCTGCGCGAGGTCCTCACCGCGATCCTCACCGCCGACCGCGAGGAGACGGCCCGCACCGTCGCCGAGGCCGCGGCGGCCTGCACCCGCCTCGGCGGCCCCTACGCCCCGTACGCCGGCATCGCCCACCACTACCCCGGCGACCCCGGCGTCCTCGCCGCCCTGCTGCTCCACCACGTCCGGCTCCAGCCCGGCGAGGCCCTGTTCCTCGGCGCCGGCGTCCCGCACGCCTACCTCGGCGGCCTCGGCGTCGAGATCATGGCCAACTCCGACAACGTCCTGCGCTGCGGCCTGACCCCCAAACACGTCGACGTGCCCGAACTCCTGCGCGTCGTCCGCTTCGCACCCGGCGACCCCGGCGTGCTGCGCCCGGAGGCCGCCCCGGACGGCGAGGAGGTCTACGAGACCCCGATCGACGAGTTCCGGCTCTCCCGGTACGTCCTCCCGCCCGGCACCGCCGCCCACGACCTCACCCTGGCGACCCCCCAGATCCTGCTCTGCACCGCGGGCACCGTCCGCGCGGGGGACCACGAGCTGCGCCCGGGCCGGTCCGTGTTCGTCCCCGCGGGTGAAAAGACCGACGTGTCCGGCACCGGCACGCTCTTCCGGGCCACCGTGGTCGCCTGACCGCCGGCCGGCACCGACCCGGCACGCCGGCGCCCGGAGGGACTGCAACAATGGCCCACCGTCAAGCACGGGCAAAGTCCGGGTACACGGCGTACGAAGGCGTACGAAGACAGCCCGGGAACGGCGTACGAAGGGACATCGCGAACATATGAGCGCGTCAGGCGGCACCAAGGCGATCGTGGCGGCACTGGCCGCCAACCTCGCTATCGCGGTAGCGAAGTTCGTGGCGTTCATCTTCAGCAACTCGTCGTCGATGCTCGCCGAGTCCGTGCACTCGCTCGCCGACTCCGGCAACCAGGCGCTGCTCCTGCTCGGCGGCAAGAAGGCCAAGCGGGAGGCCACCGCGCAACACCCCTTCGGCTACGGCCGCGAGCGCTACATCTACGCCTTCCTCGTCTCCATCGTCCTCTTCTCGGTCGGCGGCATGTTCGCCCTCTACGAGGGCTACGAGAAGATCAAGCACCCGCACGAGCTCACCCACTGGTACTGGCCCGTCGGCGTCCTCGTCTTCGCGATCATCGCCGAGACGTTCTCCTTCCGCACGGCCATCAAGGAGTCCAACGCCCTGCGCGGCAAGCGCTCCTGGAAGGAGTTCGTCCGCCACGCCAAGGCCCCCGAGCTGCCGGTGGTCCTCCTGGAGGACCTGGGCGCGCTCGTCGGCCTGATCCTGGCGCTCGGCGGCGTCGGCCTCGCCCTGCTCACCGGCGACAGCGTCTGGGACGGCATCGGCACCCTCTGCATCGGCGTCCTGCTCATCCTGATCGCGCTCGTGCTCGCCGCCGAGACCAAGTCGCTGCTGCTCGGCGAGTCCGCGGGCGTCGAGGAGGTCCAGAAGATCGAGGCCGCGATCGTCGGCGGCGACACCGTCACCCGCATCATCCACATGCGCACGCTCCACCTCGGCCCGGAGGAGCTGCTGGTCGCCGCCAAGATCGCCGTCCGGCACGACGACACCGCCGCCGAGATCGCCTCCGCCATCGACGCGGCCGAGGCCCGCATCCGCGAGGCCGTCCCGATCGCCCGCGTGATCTACCTGGAGCCCGACATCTACAGCGAGCGCGAGGCCGTCAAGGGCCCGGACCCCGAGGCCACCCCGGGCGGCCCGGCCCCGCAGGGCGCCGGCCACTGACCCCCTCGTGCCGAAGGGCCCGCCGCGCACCGCCGCGGCGGGCCCTTCGGCCGTCCGGCCACGGCTGGACGCCCTTCGGCCGCCCGGTCACAGGCGGGGTACGCCTACAGCCGCCCAGCCGCCCAGCCGGTCGCCCGGCCCTCCGGTCACAGGCGCGCGGGCCGAAACTCCGCCGGCTCGGCCGCCCGGCGCCGCCGCACGCGCGCCGCGATCACGCAGACGAGTCCCGCGAGCAGGAGCAGCAGGCCGGCCAGTGCGGCCACCGCGAGCAGGACCACCACCGCGTACCCGTCGGTCACCCGCCCCTCGACGGCCCCGGCCGGCACCGTCCCGCCGTGGTCGGTGAAGAACCGCGAGTCGAGGGAGTCGCGCCGGTGGTCGCCGAGCAGGAACAGCCGCCCCTGCGGCACCTTCACGTCGTACGGCCGCCGCATCCCGTCCGCGATGCCGTCCCGCACGTACGGCTCGGCCAGCGGCCGGCCGTTCACCGCGAGCCGTTCGCCCGCACCCGCCCCCGTGCAGCACGACACCCGGTCGCCGCCGACCCCGATGACCCGCTGCACCACCGGCGCGTCGAACGGATAGCGGTCCGGCGCCCGGAACAGCACGACGTCACCGCGCTCCAGCTCCCCGCCGCCGACGCGCTCGTACAGGACCCGGTCCCCGGCCGCGTGGGCCGGCGTCATGCTGTCGCTCCGCACGGTCGCCGTCCCGTAGCTCCCGCGCAACCACAGCAGCGACCCCACCAGCAGGACCAGCCCCACCGAGCCCAGGACCCACCCCGCCCCCCTCAGCCTGCCCGCCCTGTCCATCTCCCCGTCCCCTCCCGCGGCCGATCAGCGGGCAGACGCTAGCGGGCGAACGGAAACACACCGTGAACACGGCTCCCCCGAGCCCCTCCCACGGCCCGCCCCGCCCCCGTTCACGGCCGGCGAACGACCGGCGAATTCGGAGACGCACTGGGGACCACGCCGCCGACCGGTGTAGCTTGGGACGGAGCCAGACGTCGCTGCTGATGGCGGTCGGGCGGCCCGCAGGCGGGCCGGCCGAGGGAGAGAGGGCCTCCGACGGACTGCGCTGCGCGTACGCGGGCATGCCTTGTGGCCTTTCCGGGCACCCCTGTGTCCGCCGCCGCGCAGACCAGCCGTACCCACCTCGACCCCGATCCGAGGAGCAGCTCGTAATGACGACTGTCGAGAACCGACAGGACTTCAAGGTCGCCGACCTGTCCCTGGCCGAGTTCGGCCGCAAGGAGATCACCCTCGCCGAGCACGAGATGCCCGGCCTGATGGCGATCCGCGCCGAGTACGCCGAGGCCCAGCCGCTGGCCGGCGCCCGCATCACCGGCTCCCTGCACATGACCGTGCAGACCGCCGTCCTCATCGAGACCCTGGCCGCCCTCGGCGCCCAGGTGCGCTGGGCGTCCTGCAACATCTTCTCCACGCAGGACCACGCCGCGGCCGCCATCGCCGTCGGCCCCGACGGCACCCCGGACGACCCGCGCGGCATCCCGGTCTTCGCCTGGAAGGGCGAGACGCTGGAGGAGTACTGGTGGTGCACCGAGCAGGCGCTGACCTGGCCGGACAGCCCCACCGGCGGCCCCAACATGATCCTCGACGACGGCGGTGACGCCACCCTCCTGGTCCACAAGGGCGTCGAGTACGAGAAGGCCGGCAAGGTCCCCTCGCCCGACACCGCCGAGTCCGACGAGCACCGCGTCATCCTGGAGCTGCTGACCCGCACCCTGGGCGAGAACCCCCGGAAGTGGACCCAGCTGGCCTCCGAGATCCGCGGCGTGACCGAGGAGACCACGACCGGCGTCCACCGCCTGTACGAGATGCAGCGCGAGGGCACCCTCCTGTTCCCGGCGATCAACGTCAACGACGCCGTGACGAAGTCGAAGTTCGACAACAAGTACGGCTGCCGCCACTCCCTGATCGACGGCATCAACCGCGCCACCGACACCCTGATCGGCGGCAAGACCGCCGTCGTGTGCGGCTACGGCGACGTGGGCAAGGGCTGCGCGGAGTCGCTGCGCGGCCAGGGCGCCCGCGTGATCGTCACCGAGATCGACCCGATCTGCGCGCTGCAGGCGGCGATGGACGGCTACCAGGTCACCACGCTGGACGAGGTCGTCGACAAGGCCGACATCTTCATCACCACGACCGGCAACAAGGACATCATCATGGCCTCGGACATGGCCAAGATGAAGCACCAGGCCATCGTCGGCAACATCGGCCACTTCGACAACGAGATCGACATGGCCGGCCTCGCCAAGGTCCCCGGCATCGTCAAGGACGAGGTCAAGCCGCAGGTCCACACCTGGACCTTCCCCGACGGCAAGAAGATCATCGTGCTCTCCGAGGGCCGCCTGCTGAACCTGGGCAACGCCACCGGCCACCCCTCGTTCGTGATGTCCAACTCCTTCGCGGACCAGACCCTGGCCCAGATCGAGCTGTTCACCAAGCAGTCCGAGTACCCGGTCGGCGTCTACGTGCTGCCCAAGCACCTCGACGAGAAGGTCGCCCGCCTCCACCTCGACGCGCTCGGCGTGAAGCTGACCACGCTCCGCCCCGAGCAGGCCGAGTACATCGGCGTGAAGGTCGAGGGCCCGTTCAAGCCCGACCACTACCGCTACTGAGCCCGACCCGCAGCTCGCCGCGAGCGCGTCCGCCCGGACGCGCTCCCGGCGCCAGGTCCTCCGAGGCAGGCCCCCGCACCCCCGTGCCGGGGGCCTGCCCCGTTGCCGGACCGGCGGCGCCGACCAGCCCGTCAGAACCCAGGACCCCCATGCCCCGCGGCCGCTATTCGCTCCATGATCCGCACGATCACACCCCCCTCGCAGAAGAGCACTTCCAGTGCGCCGTCGGCCCCTCCGGCTGGCGCTACGTCTCCCGGCTGACCACCCCCGCGGGCGATCACCGCGGCTCCGTCGACCTCACCCTCGACGACCTCGGCCGCCCGCTCCGCCTCGAACTCCACGCGGCCGACTGGCAGGTGCGCGGCGCAGCCCTCGACGGCGTCACCTGGGTCCGCACCGACCCCACCGGCACCCACGCCGAGGAAGGCAATGTGCGCGCCCACGCCTTCACCGGCACGTCCCCCGCCTTCCTGGTCGCCACCGCCCGCCTCCTGCGCCTCACCCCCTCCCGTGCCGCGACCCGCGTACGCCTCGTCGCCCTCACGGACCCGGTCCTCGCCCCCCGCACCGTGGACCAGTCCTGGGCCCTGGTGGACAGCGAAACACACGCCACTGACAACGGCCCCCTGACCGTGGACGCCTACGAGGTCACCGCCCTGGACACCGGCGAACAGCACACCGTGCACCTCGCCGGCGACGTGGTCCTCGCGGCACCCGGCATCGAGCTGGAGGACCTCACGTCACCGCCTTCAGTGTTCCCCTGAGGCGACCCGGCGGACGGCGCTAGGCCGGCGGCACGAACCCGGTCGCCGGGCGCCCGGCCCCCGGCCCCGCAGCCCCGCCGTCGCCCGCGGGGGCCGGCTCCTGGCGACCGACCGCGGCCGCCCCGGCGCCGTACCCCGACGACTGCGGGACCACCCCGTCCTGACCGCCGGTCCCGGCAGCCGGAGCGGGCACAGCCGGTCCGTACGCCCCCAC
Organism: Streptomyces sp. NPDC085946; assembly: GCF_044540485.1. NCBI lineage: Bacteria > Bacillati > Actinomycetota > Actinomycetes > Kitasatosporales > Streptomycetaceae > Streptomyces > Streptomyces sp. NPDC085946. Next base: position 459,989 of record NZ_JBITSF010000005.1, read on the forward strand.
GGGCCGCTCCCCGCCCGCACCGGGACCACTTCCGGAACCCGCACCGGCGCCGAAGGCCCGCCGAGCCTCCCGGGCCTGCCGCTCGTGCACCACCGCCGCCAGGTACATCGGCGGCGGGACGTCCCGCGGCACCGGAGCCCCCGTCCGGTCCGCGACATCGGCGGCCAGCCGCTCGGCCATCGTCCGGCCGACCTGCGGATCCAGCTGCTGCATGCGCGTCAGGTACTGCCGGACCGCCAGCCACAGACCGTCCGGCACCGCCGACAGGTCCAGCCCGGAGAACCGCCCGGCCAGCCAGGGCGGAGGCGGCGGCACGACGCCCGCCTGCGCGACCGGCACCCGCTCGCGCACGACCAGCGTCCCGGCGAACACGTCGCCGATCCGCCGCCCCCGCGCCGACACGAGCGAGGCGGCGCAGGCCACCACCCCGAACGTCATCAGGATCTCGACCACCCCGATCAGACCCCGCACCAGCGCGTGCCGGAACCGGATCGGCCCGCCGTCGTCCCGCACCACCCGCAGCCCGCACGCCATCTTCCCGAGCGACCGCCCGTGGCTGAGCGTCTCCACCGCGATCGGCCCGCCCACCAGCACCAGGACGAACGACGCGATCGACAGCGCCGTCCGCGCCGCCTCGTCCAGGGAAGCCGTGGCAGCCACCACGGCCACGGTGACCACCACGTACGTCACCATGGCCACCGCGAGATCGAGCAGGACGGCCAGCGCCCTGCTGGGCAGCCTCGCGGGGCGCAGTTCCAACGCCACCGCCTCGCCCGTCACCAGCTCACTCACGCCCGCCGCCCTTCCCCTGGTCTGCCCCCGACACCGCCAGTCTGCCAAGCTGAGCAGGCATCGCGCCGCAGTACGACAAGCAGATCGTGCGGAGCACGCCGACCTACCCCCGACGCGCAGCCGAGGAGCAGGCACACCGATGGACCTCGACGTCTTCGTCTCCGCCCACCGCGCGGAGTGGGACCGCCTCGACGCCCTGCTCCGGCGCCGGCGCCGCCTCACCGGCGCCGAGGCCGACGAACTCGTCGCGCTGTACCAACGCGCCGCCACCCACCTCTCGCTGATCCAGTCCAGCGCCCCCGACCCGCAGCTGACCGGCCGGCTCAGCCGGCTGGTCGCCCGCGCGCGCGGCGCCGTGACCGGCACCCGCCGCGCCACCTGGCACGACGTGACCCGCTTCCTCGCGTACGGCTTCCCGGCCGCCGTCTACAAGGCACGCCACTGGTGGGTCCCCACCGCCCTGCTGTCCACCGCGGTCGCGGCCCTCCTCGGCTGGTGGATCGGCACCCACCCCGACGTGCAGTCCACCATCGCGGCCCCCGGCGAACTCCGCGAGCTCACCCGCCCCGGCGGCCAGTACGAGACGTACTACTCCAGCCACCCGGCGGCGTCCTTCGCCGCCCAGGTCTGGACGAACAACGCGTGGGCCGCCGCGCTCTGCCTGATCCTGGGCGTCTTCCTGGGCCTGCCGGTGATCTGGATCCTGTTCCAGAACATGCTGAACCTGGGGATCGGCTTCGGGCTGATGTCCTCGGCCGGCCGGCTCGACACCTTCCTGGGCCTCGTCCTCCCGCACGGCCTGCTCGAACTGACCGCGGTCTTCGTGGCCGCGGGCACCGGCCTCCGGCTGGGCTGGACCCTCGTCGACCCGGGCCCGCGCACCCGGCGCACCGCCCTCGCGGAGGAGGGTCGCGCCGCCATCGGCATGGCCATCGGCCTCGCCCTGGTCCTCTTCGTCTCCGGCGCCATCGAAGGCTTCGTCACCCCGTCCGGCCTGCCCACCTGGGCCCGCATCACCATCGGAGTCATCGCGGAGCTGGCCTTCCTGGCCTACGTCTACGTCCTCGGCGGACGGGCGGCCCGCAGCGGGGAAACGGGTGACGTCGAGGCAGTCGAGCGAAGCGCCGCCGTGCCCACGGCCGCCTGATGTGCGGACAGCTCCGCCGAGCTGCTAGTCTCCTCTTCGCCCCGCAGGATCCGTTGACACGGAACATGCGGGGAGGTAGATTTGAACAGTTGCCTGGAGATGAGCGATGACTCGCTCCGGCGGCCGCGACAATCTTCTGCTTCCTGTAGACCGAGATCTCAGAGAAGCTCCCCCCGATGAATTCGGAAAAGGATGGCCGGTCAGTCCGGTCTGAAACTTCTGATAAAGTCGGAAGCGCCGGAAAGGGAAACGCGGAAGCGGGAACCTGGAAAGCACCGAGGAAATCGGATCGGAAAGATCTGATAGAGTCGGAAACGCAAG
>NZ_JBITSF010000006.1:0-432448 GCF_044540485.1 Streptomyces sp. NPDC085946
GCTGTCCCGGCTCGCCGACCCCGACACCCTGCACCACACCCCGATCGGCGTCCTGCGCTCCGTCGACCGGCCCGTCTACGACGCGCAGATGACCGCCCAGCTCGACACCGCGGTCGAGCGGCACGGCAAGGGCGACCTGGCCGCGCTGCTCGCCGGCGGCGACACCTGGACCGTCGTCGGCTGATCCTGAGCAGAAGGCGGTGGCACCACCGGTCGAACCGGTGGTGCCACCGCCTTCTGTTCGCCCCGGCCGGCCCCGGGTTCCTCCCCGACGGCGGCCGCGAACGTGTCCACGTCCTCCTCGGTGGTGTCGAAGGCGGTCACCCGACGGACCTCACCGGTGCGCTCGTTCCGGACGTGGGACGGCAGCACGTCCGCTCCGGCGTCCGCCGTCATGCCGTACAGGGACACGCCGGGATGGGTTGCCGCGTTCGCGATGCGGGCGCCGTCCCCGTGCACCGGCAGGTCCGGGCCGTGGGCCTGCTCGCGGAGGGCGAGGAGCTCGACGGCGGTGCGGCAGAGCCCGGTCCCGGTGCACCGGGTGAGGGGGACGACCTCGGGCCGTGCCCGGTGCCGGTGGCCGAGGTCCGCCGCGCGGTGGGCGACCGGTTCGGGGTGGGCTCGCCGTCCGGAGCGGGGACGGGCGGCAGCCTGACGCCGCCCGCCCGCTCCGGTGCGCCGCAGTCGTTCGGCGGGGACGTCACCGCCGCAGCCCGGCTGGTGGCCGCCGTCGGCGCGGGCGATCGCCGCCGGCGCCTCGGGGCGGACCCGGGTGTGGTCGTCGCCGGCGAGACCACGCCGGGTGGGACCGTGGAAGGGGCTGTCGTCGTCGTGCGGCCCTTCCGGCCGGGAGCGTGGGGGTGGCGGCCGAAGGCCCCCGCGGTCAGAGGGCCTCGGCGCGGATGGTGCGCGGTACGTCCCGCACCTGTGTCAGGTCCCGCAGTTCCGCCACGGCCGCGGAGAGCGCCCTGTCCGTGGCGCGCTGGGTGGACAGGAACAGCCGGGCGCCGCCGTCGGCACGCGTCTGCCGGAAGTCCTCGACGGACACCCCGTGGCGTTCGAGTACGGCGACCACGGCGCCGACGACGCCCGGCCGGTCCGTCACGTCCAGGGTGATGTGGTAGCGGGTGACGACGTCCCCGATCGGCCGGACCCGGCGTCGTTCGTACGCCGAGTCGCCGGACCCCGTGACACCGGCCAGCCGGTTGCGGCACGCGGCGACGAGGTCGCCGAGCACGGAGGCGGCCGTGGGCGCCCCGCCGGCGCCGGGACCGTAGAACATCAGCTGCCCCGAGGCGTCGGCCTCCACGAACACCGCGTTGAACGCGTCGCGCACCGAGGCCAGTGGATGGCCGGCGGGCAGCATCGCCGGGTGTACCCGGACGGTGATGTCGCCGTCCGGGGCGCGGTCGCAGACGGCGAGGAGTTTGACCACCCGGCCCACGGACCGGGCGGCGGCCATGTCCGCAGCGGTGATGTCGGTGATGCCCTCGCGGTGCACCTGGTCCAGGCGGACCCGGGTGTTGAACGCGAGCCCGGCGAGGATGGCCGCCTTGGCGGCCGCGTCGTGGCCCTCGACGTCGGCGGTCGGATCGGCCTCCGCGTAGCCGAGGGCCATGGCTTCCTTCAGTGCCCTCGGGTACTCCCAGCCGGCGGTGTCCATGCGGTCGAGGATGAAGTTGGTGGTGCCGTTGACGATGCCGAGCACCCGGGTGACCCGGTCGCCGGCCAGGGACTCGCGCAACGGCCGCAGCAGGGGTACGGCGCCGGCCACCGCGGCCTCGTAGAACAGGTCGACGCCGCTGTCGCGGGCGGCGGCGTGCAGGGCGGCTCCCTCGGTGGCGATCAGGGCCTTGTTGGCGCTGACGACGGAGGCGCCGTGGGCGAACACCTTCGTGATCAGGTCGTACGGGCGGTCGACGCCGCCGATGACCTCGATCGCGACGTCGATGTCGCCCCGGGTCACCAGGGCGTCCGCGTCGGTGGTGACGAGGTGGGAGGGGATGCCGGGGCGAGGCAGGTCCGCGCGGCGCACCGCCACCCCGGCGAGCTCCACCCGGGCGCCGATGCGTGCGGTGAGGTCGGCTTCGTGAGCCGCCAGGTACCGTGCGACATCGCTGCCGACGACGCCGCAACCCAGCAGAGCTACCTTCAGAGTGCGCATGTCGGACTGCTCCGTTTCCGAGACCGAAGTGAGAAGGCCGTGGTCGGCCGGGGAGGGGAAAGGGCGTGGACGCCCGGCGGGCGGTCCCGCGTCCACGGTGGCGAGCCCGGGCGGGGCCGGCGGGGGGTGTGCCGGCACCGCCCGGGGCGTGGCCCACGGAGTGACGTGGGCGGTCTACGGGGTGATGAGGCCGGCGATCGCGCCGACGGTCGGATCGTCGAAGAGCTGCCTGATCCGCAGGCGCACACCCGAGCGCTCGTGGATGTCGTTGATCAGCCGGCTGGCCAGCAGGGAGTTGCCGCCGGAGGTGAAGAAGTGCTGCTCGACGCCGACGTCCCGGATGCCGAGAAGCTCGGTGAACAGCTCGGCCACCAGGATCTCCCCCGCCGTGGCCGGTTCACGTCCCACGCGGGCCACCCGGGACTCGGGCCGGGGCAGGGCCGCCCGGTCCAGCTTCTCGTTGGCGGTGAGCGGCAGCCGCTCCAGGACGACGAACGCGCTCGGCACCATGTAGTCGGGCAGCGCCGCTTCGGCCTGCGCGCGCAGCCCGGCCAGGTCGGGGGCCGCGTCGTTCGCGGAGACCACGTACGCCACCAGTCGCTGGTCGCCCGGGGTGTCCTCGCGGACGAGGCAGACCGCCTGGCTGAGCTGCCCGTCGCGCAGCAGGACGGACTCGATCTCTCCCAGCTCGACCCGGAATCCGCGGATCTTGACCTGGTGGTCGAGCCGGCCGAAGAACTCGATGACGCCGTCGGCCCGCCAGCGCGCCGCGTCCCCGGACCGGTACATGCGGGCGCCGGGCCCGCCGTACGGGTCGTCGACGAAGCGCTCAGCGGTCAGGTCGGGCCGGCCCAGGTATCCCTCGGCCAGCTGGACACCGGCGAGGTACAGCTCGCCGGTCACCCCGGGCGGCAGCTGGCGGCGCTGCTCGTCGAGCACGTAGAGGCGGGTGTTCCACACCGGCCGCCCGATCAGCACCGGGCCCGGCTCGGGCTTCTTCGGGCACAGCATCGACGTCACGTCCACGGCCGCCTCGGTGGGGCCGTAGACGTTGAACAGGTCGGCGTCGAGGACCGAGGAGAACCACGCCTGCAGTTCGGCGGGCAGGGCCTCGCCGCCGCACACCACACGGCGCAGGCTCGTGCAGGCGGCGGCGCCCGGCTCCCGCAGGAACACCTTCAGGCCGGAGGGCACGAAGTGCGTGATGGTGATGTTCTCGGTGACGATCGTCTCGGCCAGGTAGGCGGGGTCGCGGTGCCCGTCGGGGTCGGCGACCACGATCGACGCCCCGGCGAGCAGCGGCCAGAACACCTCGCGCACGGTCACGTCGAACCCGGCCGGCGTCTTCTGCAGCAGCCGGTCGTCCGGGCCCAGCGGGATCTGGTGCTGCATGTGGTGCAGCCGGTTGGTGATGGCACGGTGGGCGACCACCACTCCCTTGGGGCGCCCCGTCGAACCCGAGGTGTAGAGCACGTACGCCGGGGAGTCGGGGGTGAGCGGTGCGCGCCGGTCGGCGTCCGTGGGCGGGGCGGGGACGGCCGCCGCGAGCCGGGCCACGGTGTCCGGGGCGTCCAGGACCAGCTGCCGCGCGGGCACCAGGACCGAGTCCGTCAGCTCCCGCACGGTCACCACCTGGGTGACCCCGGCGTCGGCGAGGACCTGGTTGATGCGTTCCACCGGGTAGCTCGTGTCCACCGGCAGGTAGGCGGCGCCCGTCTTGACGATGGCGAGGGCGGTGACGACGTAGTCGACCGACCGCGGCAGCACCATGGCGACGATGTCCCCGTGGCCGGCGCCGTCGGCGATCAGCAGCCGGGCGATCCGGCTGGCGCGCCCGTCCAGCTCGGCGTAGCTGAGCCGCTGGTCACGGTGGCTGAGGGCGGGCCGCTCCGGGTGCGCCGCGGCGTTCGCCTCGACCAGTTCGGGAAGCGTCAGGGTCGGCACCGGGTGCGCGGTGTCGTTCCACACGTGCATGATCTGGTGGTGCTCGGCGGGCGTGAGCAGTTCGACGCCGCCCACCTCGGCCGTCGGGCCGGCCTCCAGGAGGCGCCGGGTGAAGTGGCCGAGACGGTCGGTGTGCGCGGCCACCTCCTCGTCGCTGTGGCGCTCCGGGTTGCCCCGCGCCCAGGCGTTCAGGTGGCCGTCCGCGTCGAGGGCGAGGACGAGGGCGAGGTCGTCCACCGCCACCGGGTCCGCGTCGAGGAGCACCTGTGTGCCGACGGGCGTGGTGGCGGCCTCGGCCGCGACCGGCGAGGTGCGGGCCGCGCGGACCCGCTCCACCAGCTCGGCCAGGGTCGTCGTGGGCTCGACGCGCAGCCTGAGCGGCCCGGGCAGGCCGGCCACCCTGAGCGCCACCTCCCCCTCCGAGGTCAGCCGGTGGCGGTAGGCCGCGGCGCAGGCGAGGGCGTGGTCGGCCCAGTCGGCGGCAGGCGACGCGGTGACGTCGTCGAGGAGGATCCCTCCCGCGGAGGTGGTCCGCGGTGCTTGTGTGTCGTGCACGGTCATGCGCCACGCTCCAGCAGGAATCGGTGTACGGTCTCGGCCACGTCCGGGGTGTCGAGCAAGGCCGCGGTGTCCACGGGGAAGCGCTGCACGGCGCGTGCGTGCACGGCACCCGGACCGCCGTGCGCCGAGGTCAGGGCGAGCGCCGCGGCCCAGCCCTCCTCCGGGTGCAGTTGCCGGGCCGCGTGCAGGTAGGAGACGTAGGACCGGAACAGGCCGAGCAGGTCCTCGCTGGTCTCCTCGTCGAAGCCGAGCAGGTCGAAGGCGGTGCCCGCGACGGTCTCGTAGACCTTGACGACCTGGGCCGCGGTGGCGGTGAAGTCCTCCTCGCCGGCCGCCTCGCAGACGGCCAGGACCTCGGCGACCGCGTCGGAGCGCTCCTGTTCGGGGACCACCGTGAGGGTGTCGACGGTCTTGCGGAAGTCGCGGTACAGGCTCAGCCGGTCCACCGGCTCGGGGTCGAGGAGCAGCAGCGCCGGCCGCTCCCCCTGCTCCTCGGCGATCTCGTCGGCGAGCGTGGCGGCGAACACACCGCCCACGCAGTAGCCCATGACGGTGTCGATGTGCCGGGAGCCCTGCGGGAGCCGGCGCCACCGGCGCAGATAGTCCCGCGCCGACAGCAACTCGCTCTCGGCCTCGGCGGGCTGGGTGGTCTGCCAGATCTCCCGCGGGGTCAGGCGCGCGGCGAGGCGGCGGAAGTCGGCCTCCGGCCTGCCGGTGGAGTCGAAGTCGACCGCCAGGATCGTACGGGCCGGGTCGCCCTCGCCGATCCTGCGCCAGTTGTGCGCGCTCATCGCGGTTCTCCTTCCGGTTTCCGCAGCAGCTCGGCCTCCTCGGCCGGGGTGAGCCCCGCCTCGCGCTCGCGGTCGAGACCGAGACGGCGCTCGTGGGCGAGGACGTCGCCGACGACGTCCTCGACCGGGCGGTGGACGAGACCGGCGGCGACGGCCCGGGTGTGGTCGTGGGCCATGAATCCGCGGTCCTCCGGGGGGACCCACAGCGGCAGCGACTTCGGTCCCCGCCACACCTGCACCCCGGTCCGGTCCAGGTGCTCCTCGGAGACCGGGACGAGGTCGGTGTCCGGTGCGCCGACCGTCTTGACGATCAGGTCGAGCAGCTCGCCGAAGGGCAGGCTCGGGCCGACTCCGTTGTAGGTGCCCGCGATGCCCTGTTCGCCCGCGTCGACGATCCACGCCGCGAGGTCGCGCACGTCGACCACCTGTGTGGGCTGCTCGGGGACGTCCGGTACGGCGACGCGGCCGCCGCGGGAGATCCGCGCGGGCCAGTAGCCGAAGCGGTCGGAGACGTCGCCGGGGCCCACGATGAGCCCGGAGCGCACGATCAGCGCCCGCTCGTCCAGGGCGGCGCGCACCGCGTTCTCGCAGGCGACCTTGATGGCGCCGTACAGATGCGGGTGCTCGATGCGTTCCAGTGCCGCCGCGCCGGACTCGGCGGGCTCGTGCAGGGCCGCGTCTTCGTTCTGCCCGGCGGTGACGGCGTCGGCGTACACGTTGATGGACGACACGAACGTCCAGTGCCGGGCGCGCGTGCCGAGCACCCGCAGCGCCTCCTGGACCCACGGGTACGACATGGTGGCCACGTCCACCACCGCGTCGAAGTCGGTGCCCGCCAGCGGGGCGAGGCCGTCGGGGGCGTCCCGGTCGACCTTGACGAGCGTGGCGCCGTCCGGGACGTTCCCGGAGGTGCCGCGCGCCGCGCAGAGGACCTCGTGCCCTCGGCGTACGGCTTCGGCAGCGACGGCGTGCGACAGGAAGGCCGTACCGCCCAGTACGAGGATCCGCATGGTCAGGAACCCCCGTGGGCGACGGGGCAGCCGGTCATGGCCGGCTCCTCGGAGGCGTCGGCGGCGGAGCGGGGCCGCAGACGCTCGTACGACACCGGCAGCTTCGCCAGTCCGCGGCTGACCGAGTTGTCGTACACCCACTCGGTGTCGGCGGGGTCGATGGCCAGGGTCAGGCCCTCGAGCCTGCGGAGCAGCGTGGGGAAGACGACGTGGCCCTCCAGGCGGGACAGCGGGGCGCCCGGGCAGAAGTGGGGACCGTGACCGAAGGTGAGGTGACGGTTGTTGGTGCGGGTGATGTCCAGGCGGTCGGGGTCCTCGAAGATCTTCGGATCGCGGTTGGCGGCGGCGATCAGCAGGTGGACGAACGCCTCCTTGCCGATGGGGACGTCGTCGATCTCCATGTCCTGCGCGGCGACGCGCAGGGTGCCGCGGTAGCTCGGCGACTCGTAGCGCAGGAACTCCTCGACCGCGGAGACCACCAGGTCGGGCCGGGAGCGCAGCAGGTCGAACTGGTCGCGGTGGGTGAGCAGGGCGTGGACGCCGTTGCCGATGAGGTTGGTGGTGGTGCGCTGGCCCGCGATGATCACCAGTGACATCGTCGAGGCGATCTCGTCGATGGTGAACGTGCCCTCCTCGTCGGCCGCGCGCAGGAGCTGGCTCACCAGGTCGTCGCCCAGGTCGGAGCGGCGGGTCTCCAGGAGATCGAGGATGTACTGCTCGAAGGAGGAACTCACCTGCTTGAGGCGGTTGTTGGCCTCCTCGTCCGCGTACGGGGCACCGCCGAGGATCTTGGACCAGTCGTAGAGCATCTCGCGGTCCGAGACATCCACGCGCAGGTACTCGAAGATGACCATGACGGGCAGGACGCGGGCGAACTCCATCAGGTCGATCTCGCCCGACTCCGGGAACGCGTCGATGAGGTCGTCGGCGATCTCCTGGATGCGCGGGCGCAGCTTCTCCATGCGGCGCGGCACGAAGGACTTGCTGACCAGCTTGCGCAGCCGCGAGTGTTCCGGGGCGTCCGCGATGAGCATGTTGCGGGCCTGGACGGGGCTGTTGTCGAAGAGCTGGTCGCGGAACCACTTCGGCGCGTTGTCCAGGGACTTGGAGATACGGCTGTCACCGAACGCCTTCAGCGCCATCTCGTAGTCCGACACGATGTACGCCTCGGCGCCGGGCGGATGGTTGATGGCGCGCACGGGGCAGGAGGACCGCAGCTGCGCGTAGGTCGCGTTCCGGTCGTCGATCGGGTGCGTGAAGAACTCCGGGGGCAGGGGCTCCGCCTGACCGCCCGGCAGTCCCTCGCCGGCGTCGACCGGGGTGGCCTCGGTGATCTCCTGTGTCATGGCAACTCCTTGATGGTGGTTCGGTTCACATCAGGTCCTGAGCCGAGGCCAGGCTGCGGATGCCCTTGGTCAGGGTGGGCAGGGCGCCGAGGGTGGCGACGGCGCCGATGGTGGCGAAGACCCAGGCCGGGCCCGCGGCCTCGAAGACGGCGCCGATCGCGAGGACGCCGAGGGGCGAGACGATCGTGGAACTGAAGACGATCGCTCCGAGGACTCGGCCCTGGAGCTCGTCGGGCACGACTTTGGCCGTGTAGGTGAGGAACAGCGCGTTGATGATGGGCCCGCGGATGTAGACGCAGGCGACGACGATGCCGAGCGGTACGACCCCGGGCACGGTCGCGAGGAGAACGGCGGCGACCGGCCCGATCCAGTAGCCCGCGATGAACACCGCCGACGGACGGGCTCGCTTGATGACGAACTCCGCCATCAGCGCCCCGGCCAGCCCGCCGGCGCCGGCGATCGCGAGGGTCAGCCCGATGAACGACTCGGACGCTCCGCGCTCGGTCCCGGTGGCGATGACGGCCAGGGAGATCCCGGTCGTGTTGAACGCCAGGTTGGACAGCGTGACACTGACGATCAGCGGACCCAGCACCGGGTGCTTCGCCAGGTAGCGGAAACCGCCGAGGATTTCCTTCTTCCCACCGGGCACCGCGAGCGGCCGTGGCGTCTTGCGGACGAAGAGCATCAGCACGGTCGAGACCGCGAAGGAGATGCTCGCGCCGATGAACGGCAGTACCCGTGTCACCCCGTACAGGGCACCGCCGATGGACGGTCCCGCCGTGATGGCGCCGAACCAGCGGATCTGGTTCTGCGCGGTCGCCTGCGCGAGCTGGTCGGGCCGCACCAGCTGCTTGATCATCGCCATGCCGGCGGGCATCGACAGGCCGAAGCAGGCCGCCGACACGATGGCGATGCCGAGCGTCACGACCACGTTCACCGCGTCCGCGAGGACCAGCAGGGTGAACACGCCGAGCAGTGCCGCCCGCAGCAGGCTGCAGCCGATGAGCAGCCGCTTGCGGTCTACCCGGTCGGCGAGGATGCCGCCCCAGAACGACATCAGGCCCTGGGCGAGCAACTGGGACGAGCCGACGAGTCCGGCGGAGGCCGCCGAACCCGTCGTGGCCAGGATGAGCAGCGGATAGGCGACGCCCGCGGCGTGCTCTCCGACACCGGCGAACGCCTCACTGCTCCACAGCGCCTGAAAGGACCGGTTGCGCAGCAGCTTCGGCCCGGCGGGCGGCCCGGGCGTCGACTCGGGTGTGTCGGCCGTGATGGCCGTCGTCCGGTCACTCGCCATCGTGCCGCTCCTCGACCGGGTCGTCGGCCAGCAGGCCGCCGAGCTTCGCGGCGAGATCACCCACGTGGGGCTCTCGCAGCATCGACCAGTGCTCACCGGCCACCGGCACCACGGTGACGTCGGGCCCGTACAGTCCCCTGAGGCCGAGCCGCAGCTGTCGGGCCTCCCCGGCGCCGACGCCCACCTTGAACACCGCGGTCGGGCAGCCGGCCGGACGGGGCCGGTAGCGCGTCAGGGTACGAAACTTGTCCAGCAGCAGCCTGCGCAGCGCCGGGTTGCGCCGCGCCTGCGCCCCCGCCTCGCCCACTCCGAGTGCGGCGCAGGCCATGAGCCGCAGATGCCCCAGTACGAAGGAGGGGTCGGCGCCGATGCGGCGGCCCGCCCGGCCGGGCATGTACGCGTCCAGGCAGACGAGCAGGTCGACGCGTGCCCCGCGCCGGGCCAGTTGCCTCGCCATCTCGTGGGCCACGACGGCGCCGAAGGACCAGCCGCCGACGGTGTACGGGCCCTCGGTCTGGAGCCCGGTCAGCGTCTCGACGTGGAACGCGGCGATCTCCTCGATCCGCGCCCCGTCGACGCCCCTGGGCTCCAGCCCCAGCACCGGGCGCGTCGTGTCCAGGCCGTCGGCCAGGGCGAGGTAGCTCAGCGTGGAGTCCGCCGCGTCCGCCACCAGGAACACGGGCCTGCCCGAGCCCTCGCGCAGCCGTGTGAAGCGCGGCTCGGGCGGGGTGGCCGCCTCGGTGACGGCGGTCTCGGGCACGGTCTCCCCGAGCGGCCCGTCGCCCAGCTGTTCCTCCGCCACCCGGCGCAGGTGGCCGAAGGTCGGCTCGCGCATGAACTCGGCGACGGGGACGACGACGTGGGCCTTCTCCCGCAGCTGCGTCATCAGGTTCAGCACCACCAGCGACTCACCGCCGAGGTCGAAGAAGTTGTCCGGGTCGGAGGCGGACGTCACGCCCAGCGACCGGCACCACAGCTCCTCGACCCGGCGCCGGGCCGCGGACCCGCGGTCGGCGCCGTCGGCCCGCGCGGTGTCCGTGCGCGGTGCCTCGGTCCCGGGGTCCTGCTCGGCGAAGGGGTGGCCCGGCAGCGAGCACCGGCGGGCGGTGTCCGGCGCGCCGTCGAGGGCCGCGCCGGCCTCGGCAAGGAGGGGGCCGGCGACGTCCAGGCCGCGCTCCCACAGGGCCCCGAGGCCGCGCAGCAGGCCGCGCTCCTCGTCCTGCTCCCTGCCCAGGAGCGGCACCGCGGTGCGGGCCGGGTCCCACTGGGGGGCGAGGCGCAGCGCGCCCAGCATCGTGCTGCCCGGGCCGAGTTCGACGAACGTGTCGCAGTCGGAGCCGAGCAACGTGGCCATACCGGCGTCGAGCTGGACGGGCCTGCGCACATGGGCGCCCCAGTAGTCGGGGCCCGACACGGCGTCGGGGTCGGCCCAGTCGCCGGTGACGTTGGAGACCACCCGCAGCTCGGGCAGCCGGGTGGGCATGGCCGAGATCAGCTCCGCGAGACGGTCCGCGACGGGGGCCTGCAGTTCGCAGTGGGCGGCCCGGTCGACGTTGAGCGGTTTCAGGTCGAGGCCGGCCAACGCGTCGCCCTCGATCAGCTCCGTCATGGCGTGCGCGGGACCGGAGAGCACCACGCCGCCCCGGCTGAACATGGAGACGGTCACCTCGTCGCCCAGGCGCACCCTGCGGGCCACTTCCTCCGCGGGGGCGTTGACCGCGAGCATCCGGCCGGGTGCCGTGGCCCGCAGCCCTTCGGCGCGCTCGTGCACCAGGACGGCCGCGTCGGTCGGCGACCACACTCCGGCGAGCGCGGCGGCGGCGTACTCGCCGACGCTGTTGCCGAAGAGGGCCGCCGGCTTCACTCCCCACTCCTGCAGCTGCCGGGCGAGTGCGTAGCCGAGGGTGTAGAGCCCCAGTTGCTGGTGCGCCCAGTCCTCGAACCAGGCCGTCGCCACGGCGGTCCGCGACACCACCGGGGACAGGTCGATCCCGAAGCGGGCCCTGGCGAAGCCGGCGATCTCGTCGAAGTGCTCCCGGAACGCCGGCAGCAGCCGGTACGGGACCGCACCCGCCGGGTGCCGCAGCACTCCGTGCCCGGGGAAGAGGAACGCCACCTGCGACAGCGACCGCCGCTCGGGTGCGCGCGCACCGCGCAGCAGCCGGGCGGCCTCGGTGCGGTCGCGCGCGACGAGACAGGCCCGGTGCGGGTGTTGCCTGCGGTCCGCCAGGGTCCGCGCCACCGCGTCGAGCGCCGGCGCGGGTGCGGCCTCGAGCCGCTCGGCGAGCCGGTGGCCGTACCGCCCGAGGGCTTCGGGTGTGGCGGCGGAGAGCAGCAGTGCCCGGGCCGACGGGCCCGCGGCGGGTGCCGGGAGCGGGGGCGCGGCGGCGAGGACGACATGGGCGTTGGTACCGCCCACGCCGAAGGCGCTGACCGCGGCCACCGGGGTCCGGTCCGCGGGCCACGGGCGGTTCTCGACGCACACCTCGAAGGGCGAGGTGTCCAGGTCGAGCAGGGGGTTCGGCCTGGTGTAGTGCAGTGTCGGCACCAGTTCCCGGTGTTCGATCATCAGCACCGACTTGATGAAGCCGGCCACGCCGGCCGCCGCGCTGGTGTGGCCGATGTTGCTCTTGACGGAGCCCAGCCAGGTCGGGTGGTCCTGCGCGGTACCGAACACGTCGGTGAGGGCGGCCACTTCGACCGGGTCGCCCATCGGGGTGGCCGTGCCGTGGCACTCGATGTGGTCGATGTCGCCCGGCTCGATCCCGGCGATCCGCTGGGCGTGCCGGATCACCTCGCTCTGGCCGGGGATGGAGGGCGCGGTGAAGCCCAGCTTGTCCGAGCCGTCGTTGTTGAGGGCCGATCCCCGGATCACCGCGGCGATCCGGTCGCCGTCCCGCAGCGCGTCCTCCAGTCGCTTGAGGACGACCACTCCCACGCCCTCGCTGGGCACGGTGCCGGCGGCCTTCTCGTCGAAGGGGCGGCAGTGGCCGTCGGGCGAGAGGATGCTTCCCTGCTCGTGCAGATAGCCCCACTCGCCGGGCGGCGACACGGTGACACCGCCGGCCAGTGCCGCGTCGCACTCGCCGGTCAGCAGCGCCTGGCGCGCCATGTGGATCGCCGTGAGCGACGTGGAGCACGCCGTCTGCACGGTGATCGCGGGGCCGCGCAGGCCGAGTTTGTACGCCACGCGGGTCGCCACGAAGTCCTTCTCGTGGCTCACCATGCGGACCAGCGGGCTGAGTTCGCCGGAGCTGTCGAGCAGGGTCCGGTCGGACCCGGCGTACACCCCGACGCGTCCCTCGAACCGGCCGGCGTCGAGTGCGGCGTCGTCGAGGGCGGTCGCGGCGCATTCGAGGAACACCCGCTGCTGCGGGTCGATGTGCGCCGCCTCGGCCCGGTTGTAGCGGAAGTACGTCCAGTCGAAGTTGCGCGAGCCGTCGAGGACGCCCTTGGCCGGTACGAACTCCGGGCGCAGGACGAGTTCGGGGTCCGCGCCCTTGGCGAGGAGGTCGTCGACGTCGAACCGCGTGATGCCTTCGCGCCCGTCGCGCAGCAGCCGCCAGAACTCATGTACGTCAGCGGCGCCCGGGTAGCGGCACGCCATCCCGACGACGGCTATCGCTTCGGTGGGCCGGGCCACCGCCGCCTCCCTGTTCACCGGCCGTCCGCCCTTCCGCGTTCCGCCACGAGGTGGTGCACATGGGCGGCGGTGGGCGTGAGCAGGAAGTCACGCAGCCGCAGTGTCAGGCCGAACTCCTGCTTGACCAGTCGGATCAGCTGGACCGCGCCCAGCGACGTGCCGCCCATCGCGAAGAAGTCGGTGTCGGCGTCGACCGGTCCCGCGGTCTTCCCGGGGCGGTTGCCGGTGCGCTCGATGGCCGTGGTGAACAGCTCGGCGATCCTCGTCGCCGGGTCGTCGGCGCTCGGCGGCGCGGCGGGTGCGGCCGGGACGGGAGCCCGCCCCGCAGCGGTGGCCACGGCGGCCAGCGCCTTGCGGTCGACCTTGCCGTTCGCGGTCACGGGGATGCGGTCGACGACCGCCCACAGCGTGGGCACCATGTAGTCGGGCAGCGAGGCGGCCAGATACCTGCGCAGCTCGTCCGTGCCGGGGGTGGCCCCGGGATCCGGCACCACGGCCGCCACGAGCCGCTTCTCGGCGCTGTCGGCCCCGGTGACGACCACCACGCAGTCCTTGACCTGCGGGTGCTCCGTCAGCACGTCGCTGATGGCGCTCAGTTCGATGCGGTAGCCGCGCAGCTTGACCTGGTCGTCGGCGCGGCCGAGGAAGGCGAGCCGGCCCCGGGTGTCGAGGCGTACGACATCGCCGGTGCGGTAGAGCCGCTCGGGCACGTCGGGCGAGAACCGTCCGAAGCGCCGCCGGGTCTCGGCCTCGTCGCCGATGTATCCGTCGGCCAGGCCCTCGCCGCCGGTGTACAGCTCGCCCACGGCGCCGGGCGGAACGAGCCTGGCCCGCTCGTCGAGGACATGGACGTGGGTACCGGGCATCGGGGTGCCGATGGGGAGCGGTCCCGACACGTCCTCGGGGCGGGTGACCGTGTGCGTGGTGGTGAACGTGGTGTTCTCGGTGGGCCCGTAGCCGTTGGTGATCACCAGGTGGGGGTGGCGGGCCAGGGCACTGGCGACATGGTCGTGCGGTACGACGTCACCGCCGGTCAGCAGCTGCTTCAGCGCGCCGAACGAGTCCGGCGCGAACTCCTCGACCAGCCGGAACAGGCCCGCCGTCAGCCAGGCGACGGTCACCTCCCGCTCGACGAGGAAGGCGCCCAGCTCGCTCGGGGAGGGCAGCGAGTCGGCGGGGTAGACCTCGAGCGTGGCGCCGGTGAGGAGCGCGCCCCACAGTTCGAGCGTGGAGGCGTCGAAGGGCAGCGGCGACAGCCGCAGCATCCGCTCGCCGGGGCCGGTGCGCACGTAGTCGGCCTGGTGGACCAGTCGGATGACGGCGCGGTGGGGGACGCTGACGCCCTTGGGCTGCCCGGTGGAGCCGGAGGTGAAGGCGACGTAGGCCCGGCGTCCGTTGTCGGCGGCGGGGCGCTCGGTGCCGTCCGCCGCGTCGGCGGAGTCGGCCCAGGTCGCCTCCCAGGGCGCGACGACCGCCACGTCCCGCAGCGCGGCGTGGTCCGCCTTGTCCGCCGGGACGATCACGGCCGCCGGCGCGGCCTTGCCCACGATCAGTTCGGTGTGGGCGAGAGGCAGAGCGAGGTCCACCCCGACGTAGGCGGCGCCGGCGAAGAGCACGCCGAGGACGGCCACGGCCTCGGCGACGGAGCGCTCCACCCCGACGAGGACGGTGTCACCGTCGCGGACACCCTCCTGCCGCAGCAGCCGGGCCTGCCGTTCGGCCGCCCGGGTCAGCTGCGCGTACGTCAGTTCGACGTCTCCCTCGCGCACCGCGACCGCGTCGGGCGAGCGCCGCGCCACCTGGCGGAACAGCTCGTCCATGGAGGTGGCCGGGAACTCCTCGCGTACCTCGTTGACCGCGGACAGCTGCGCACGGCGCTCGGCGGACAGGCAGCGCACGTCCTCCAGCACCGTGTCCGGGGCGGCCGCCAGCGCCTCGGTGGCGGCGCGGAAGTCGGCGATGAACCCGTCGGCCTCGGTCCGTGTCCACACGGCGGTGGCGTACTCGACATGGCCGGCGAGCGTCGGTTCGGCCTGTCCCACCAGCAGGGTGAGGTCGAACTGGGCGCCGCCGCCGTGCCCTTCCTCGATCCGGACGTCGAGCGCGGAGGTGCCCAGACGCCGGGGAACCAGCTGGTCGTGCATACCGAAGCACACCTGGACCAGCGGGTGGCAGCCCACGCTGCGCTCGATGCCGAGACGGGCGACCAGTTCCTCGAACGGCAGCTGACCCGCGTCGATGCTGAGCGTCAGCGAGTGCTGCACGGAGCGCAGGTAGCCGGCGACCGACGCCGAGTCGTCGATGTCGATCCGTACCGGGACGAGGTTGCCCGCCACTCCGACGAGACCCTCGAGCTCGGAGGTGTCCCGGCCGAGCAGCGGTACGCCGACCAGCAGGCTGCGCGCTCCGGTGGTGCGGCCGAGCGTCAGCGCGAACGCGCCGAGCAGCAGGGCGAACGGGGTGATGCCCAGCGCGCGGGACGTCTCGGTGACGGCGGCGCTGGCCGGGCCGCCGAGGTCGAGGGGCCGGCGGTCGCCCGCCGCGTCCTGCACCGCGGGGCGCTGCCGGTCGGCGGGCAGCTCCAGGACGGTCGGCACGGTGTCCAGGTGCCGGGTCCAGAAGTCGGTCTGCCGGTCCCACAGGCCGCCCGCCCGCTGCTCCTCCTGACGCCGGATGAGGGTGGCGAGGGGGACGCCGGGGCCGAAGCCGGCGGGGGCGCCGCCGGCCAGTTCCTCGTAATGGGCGAGCAGTTCCCTGAAGACCAGGCCCACGGCCCAGCCGTCCAGGACCATGTGATGTGCCGTCAGGACGACGGCCCGGCGTCCCGACGCGTGGGTGAAGTACAGGAAGCGCACGGCGGGCGCGGCCTTCAGGTCGAAGGGGCGCCGCGTGTGTGCCTGCGAGGTGCGGCGCACCTCGTCCTCGAAGCCGGCGGCCTCCCCGGTGCAGACGATGCCGGTGAACTCCGGGGTGTGCTCGTCGAGGACCGTGCGGACGACGGCGCCGGTGGCCTCGTCCTCGGTGAAGACGGTGCGCAGCCCTTCGTTGCGGGCGACGGTGCGGCCGATGGCCTCCCGGAGGACCTCGACGTCCAGGTTCCCCTTCTCGACGAAGGCGGTGAACACCAGGTTGTAGGGGGAGCCGCCGGTGATGCTCTCGATGAGCCACATGCCCCGCTGGGTGCGGGACAGTCCGCTCTCGTGCGCCGCCGCGTCGGCGGCGGGCACGACCTCCTGCGCGGCGGCCTCGACCTCGGCCCCGGCCAGGGCGGCGGCCAGCGGCTCGCCGCCGAGCAGGGCCTTCATCGGGATTCTCACGCCCAGCTGTTCCCGGGCCAGGGCGGCGAGCCGCATCGCGCGCAGCGAGTCGCCGCCGAGCTCGATGAAGGTGCGGGCACCGAAAGCGGCGCTGTCCGCGTCCGTGTCCAGGACCGCAGCAGCAAGGTCGTCAAGCGTCATTGATCAGTCTCTTCCCACGGGTACGAGGAGTGGTCGCGGTCGGCGCGCTACGGGAACCGGGGGTCAGCCGCGGGCGGCGCCGAGGATGCGGTCGCGGGCACTGGACGCGGCGGCGGACGTGGTGGGCCCGGCCGGTGCGGCGAGGAGTCCGGCGTGACCGCGTACGGTTCCCGCGCGGAAGAGGTCCATGGTCCTCAGGGTCTGGCCGGAGGCCTGGCTGAGCCGCTCGACGAGCATGATGAGCAGCAGGGAGTCGCCGCCGGCGTCGAAGAAGCTGACGTCGTCGCCCACCTGGTCGTCGGTCTTGAGGACCTCCTGCCACAGGGAACGGACGAGCTCGATACGGGCCTCGGGCGTGGACAGGTCTACGGCAGCGGACTGGTCGGTCACGGTTTCCTCCGGAGAGTCGACGAGTTGGATGGCACAGCGCTGAAGGTCTGCGAGGAGGGCGGCGACGTCGCCCCGGTCGTACAGGGCCTCGATGAAGTCGGCGGACAGCTCCAGTCGCCGGGAGCCCGACTCCTCGGCCAGGGTGACGAACAGGCCCAGGTCGTACTTCATGTGCAGGGAGGGCAGGGGCTGGATGCGGCCCACCACGTCCTCGGCCAGGTGCAGGTCCGCGGGGACCTCCGCCATGTTCACCAGGACCGCGGACAGCGGCGGCCAGATGACCTCCCGCTCGGGCCGCAGTCCGGTGGCGACGGCGTCGAGCGGCACGTCGGCGTCGACGAAGGCCTCCATGGCGGCGAACCGGGTGGTGCGCAGGAGTTCGCGCCAGGTGGTCGTCCCGTCGAGGGTCACCCGGATCATGGCGGTGTTCATGAACATGCCGATGGCGTCGGCGTGGGCGGGGTCGTCACGGCCGGGCCACCCGAAGGCGAAGAGGAAGTCCCGCTGGTCGCCCGTGCGTGCCAGGGAGGCGGCGAACAGGGCCGTGCCGACCATGAACGGGGTGCAGCCCTCGGCCTCGGCCACCGCCAGCAGGTCCTCGGTGAGGCCGGCGTCGAACCGGAGGGCGGTGCTCGCCCCGGACAGGGAGGGGTCGTCGGTCTGCCGGCGGAAGGGGATCCGCACGTCGACGGGAACACCCGTGAGCCGTTCGAGGACCGCGGGCAGCCGTTCCTCCGTCTCCTCGGGTCCCGCCATGGTGACCACTTCGCTGGGGTGCGGGGGCGTGCTCAGGCGGGGTTCGGCACCGGCGAGGCCGGCCCGGTACACCTCGGCGATCTCCGCCATGAGCAGCGTGCGCGACCAGCCGTCGCAGACGATGTGGTGCACGGTGAACACCAGCAGCGTGGTCCGTGCGTCGACGCGGATCACCTCGGCGCGGGCGGGCGCCTCGTCGGCGAGGTCGAAGGGCGTGTAGCACAGGAGGTCCACGAGCCGGTCCAGCTCCTGCGCGGACCAGCCCTCCGCGGCGGCGTCGAGGAAGCCGGCCTCGGCGGGCGGGGCGTCCGTGCGGTACTCGATCCGCTTGTTCCAGGCGTCGAGCCGGAAGCGGGAGCGCAGCGCGGGATGCCGGCCCAGGACCCGTCGTACGGAGGCCACGAGCAGGTCGTGGTCCACCGGTCCCGAGAACCGCACGATGGTGGGGATCAGGCTCGTGGGGCGCAGATGTTCCACCCGGTCCAGGACCCACAGCCCCTTCTGCGCCGCGTTGGCTTCGTACCACTGGGGTTCCGCGGCCGGCCGGGCGGGCGGGAGCGTGTCTTTCGCCGTTTCCATCGGATCCCCTCAGGAGCGCCGACGCGCGGTGATGGGCACGTGCTTGTAGCCGGACGCGAAGTTGGAGATGAGCCGCTCGGGCTTGCCCGCCGGCTCGAAGTCCTCGTAGCGGGCGAAGAGTTCCTCGAACAGGACGCCGACGGTGATGCGGGCGACGCTGTGCCCGACGCAGTAGTGCGGGCCGATGCCGAAGGCGAGGTGTTTGTTGGGCCTGCGCCGGATGTCGAAGGTCTCGCTGTTCTCGAACACCTCCTCGTCGCGGTTGGCGGAGCCGAGCCAGGCGACGACGGCGTCACCGGCGGCGATGCGCGTACCGCGCACGACCGTGTCCCGGGTGGCGTAGCGCAGGACGTGGTTGACCGGTGAGGCCCAGCGCAGTGCCTCCTCGTAAGCCGTCCCGTTGACCTCGGGGTGGGCCGCCCAGTCCGCCATCACGTCGGTGCCGGTGAACTCGGCGAGGAAGAAGGTGGGGGCGTGCGGGGTGGTGACGTTGGCACCCAGCAGCAGGCTGTAGCAGTTCGCGACGATCTCGCTCGCGGACATGTGCCGGCCCTCGAAGCGGGTGGAGATCAGCACGCTGAGCAGGTCGTCACCGAGGTTGTCGCGCCGGTGGCGCATGAGGTCCTGGAAGTAGCCGAACAGCTCGCGGTGCGCCGCCTGCAGCGTCGCCTCCTTGCCGCCCGGGTCCTGGAACTCCGGGTCGTCGGCGGCGATGCACACGGTGGTCAGCCTGCTCAGCCAGGCCCAGTCCGCCTCCGGCAGCCCCATCATCGTGCCGGTGACCGACATCGGCAGCGCCAGCATGGCCGTGCCGAAGTCGAACGCCTGGCCCGAGCCGAGCGGTTCGAGGAGGTCGACGACCTTCCCCCGGATCGTCTCCCGCTGGCGGTCCACCGCCTTCACGGCGAGGGCCTTCTTCAGCCGGGCCTGCCGTTCGGTGTGCCGGGGCGGGTCCGTGACGGCCAGCTGCTGTCCGCCGGCGGGGTCGTCGGTGCCGAGCAGGTCGAGCAGGGTGCCCCGCTCGGAGGTGAAGGTGGCGGAGTCGCGCAGCACCAGATCGGTGTCGGCGTACTTCACCACGGACCAGAAGCCGCGCTCGTCGTCCACCTGGTGCCAGCTGAGACCGTCCTCCTGACGCAACCGGCGCCAGATCTCGTAGGCGTCTCCGCTGCTGTAGAGGGTGGGGTCGATGAGGTCGGCTGATGCCGTGTCGACTGGGCAGCCGGAGGAACGATTTTCGTGCCTGGAGATGGCCCGACTCCTTTCACGGAAGCATCGCGGTACGGACGGCGGACGGCACAGGCCGGCCCGGGCGTCGGACGGAGAGAAAGCACGCCGCCTGCGCATTCGACAGGGAGCGGGGGCGAGTCGCGAGAATCGAGCGGTCTGCCGCCCGCGACCGACATAGCTGGACCGTATCCCCTGGCCGCCCGCACCGGGCAAGCGGCGACGATCCATGCCCCTCCTACTTAAGGAACTTGCCACTCTGGTTCCGGGGCACCGGCCATGTGCTGAACCCGGCCGCGCCCCCGCGTAAGCTCCCGATCCAGCTCGCACACCCACTTTCCCGGATGCTGCCGCACAACCCGCGAGCTGCACGTTCGCATCCGGAGAAACTCCGGACCATTTCGGCAAGTCGACCTTGCAAGGGAGCATGACCATGCGTTACCGCACGCTCGGCGGGACCGGCATGGAAGTGAGCGCGTACTGCCTCGGCACCATGAATTTCGGCTTCGTCGCGAATTCCGACCACGAATCCTGTATTCGCATCGTCCATACGGCCCTCGACCAGGGGATCAACTTCGTCGACACCGCGGACATGTATGCGGCGGGCGAATCGGAGATCATCGTCGGAAAGGCACTCGAGGGACGCCGCGACGACGTGGTGCTCGCCACGAAGGTGCACTTCCAGATGGGTGAGGGCCGCAATCGCAGCGGCAATTCACGGCGCTGGATCACTCGGGCGGTGGAGGACAGCCTCCGCCGGCTGCGGACCGACTGGATCGACCTCTACCAGGTGCACCGCCCCGACTACTCCACCGATGTGGAGGAGACCCTCGGGGTCCTCACCGACCTCGTCCGCCAGGGAAAGATCCGCGCCTTCGGGTGTTCGTCCTTCCCCGTGGAGGACATCGTCGACTCGCACCACGTGGCCGAGCGCCGCGGCCTGATGCGCTTCCGCACCGAGCAGCCTCCGTACTCGCTGCTCGCCCGCGGCATCGAGGCCGATGTGCTGCCCGCCTGTCAGCGCCACCGGATGGGCGTGCTGACCTGGAGCCCGCTCGCCTTCGGGTTCCTGTCCGGCAAGTACCGCAAGGGCGACGCCATCGACCTCACCCAGGGCCGCCCCGCGGTCGTGCCCGCGCGTTTCGACCCGGCGCTGGCCCAGAACGCGGCGAAGTTCGACGCCCTGGAGCAGTTGATCGACCTCGCCGGCGACATCGGCTGCACGCTGCCCGAACTCGCCCTGGCCTTCGTCACCGCGCACCCCGCCGTCACCTCCGCGATCATCGGCCCGCGCACCTTGGACCACCTCGACGGCATCCTCAAGGGGGCTTCGCTCACCCTCGACGACGCGGTCCTCGACCGGATCGACGAGATCGTCCCGCCGGGAACCGACCTCTACGCCCCCCTCGCCTCCTGGCCGCCGCCGGCCCTCGCGACCCCCGCGCTGCGCCGCCGGCCGCCCGGGGACCGGGCCGCGGCCTGACGCGCCACCGCCCTGCCGCGTTCCGGCCGCCGGCCCGGTACGCCGGCGCCGTCACGTCCCTGCGCCCCTGGGGCGTCCATCCCACCCACACCGACCGAAAGCCGAGGTCATCGCAGATGAGTCAGGACGAGCAGCCGTCCGGCGACCACCCCGCCACGCCCGCGCGCACTCCCCTGGGCCCCGTGGAGACCTTCGAGTCCTCCGCAGGGCGCTCGACGCCGTGCCACCACCACACCTGGGACTACGTCCCGGACGGAGAGAGCTGCTCCTTCACCGATCCCATCTCGCTCGGACTGTGACGCGCGGCGGACCCACGCCACGCCGAACCCCACACCAAGGAGATTCCATCGTGAGCCAGGACGAACTCTTGGCGCGCTTGGAGACGGCCGTGGTCGACGCGTACTCCCTGTACCGCATCGCCCTGGGGCACACCCCACGCGGATCCGTCCTGCGAGACGCGGCCCTGACCGGCGACATCCGCCTGGTCGTGCCCGCGTTCAGCTTCGGCGTCGCCTGCGCCATGCGTACCTGCTGGGACGAGGAGTGCGACGAGCGGCACCCGCCCGGCGCCGGGGCGGCGATCCGCCGGTTCCTCGGCGGCCACGGCGTCGAGGCCGCCGAACCCACGCCGGAGGCGACGGTGGCGGCCGGGCAGTTGTACGCGGACTGCGCCCAGCACCGCGTCACGGGCGCCGAGGTCCTCGCCGCCTGCCACACGGTGGTGCTGGCCGGCGACCGCGGGACGCCTCTGGTCTCGGCGGCCCGGGCGTCGTACTGCTACCTGCCGCTGGCCGACCGACGGCCGAGCCTCCGCATCGACTACGTCTGACCCGGTCACCCGCCCCGGTCCGACCCGCCACCACTGAACGGGAGAAGCAACCCCCATGTCGTACGTGATCGCGCAGCCCTGCGTCGACGTCAAGGACAAGGCCTGTCTCGAGGAGTGCCCCGTCGACTGCATCTACGAGGGCGAGCGCGCGCTCTACATCCAGCCCGACGAATGCGTCGACTGCGGCGCCTGCGAGCCGGTGTGCCCCGTGGAGGCCATCTTCTACGAGGACGACGTCCCCGCGGAGTGGCAGGTCTACGTCCAGGCCAACGCGGAGTTCTTCAGCGAGCTCGGATCGCCCGGCGGCGCCTCGAAGCTGGGTCTGATCGAGCACGACCACGCCCTGGTCGCCGCGCGGCCCCAGCAGACCCCGGCCTGAGAGGAAATCGCGAGCATGACTGTCCCGTCCCCCTGGCTCAAGCGCATCGGAGGGCCCGCCCGGGCCGAGGGCGACACGCCCGAGCTGGTGTGCTTCCCGCACTCCGGCGGCGCCGCGAGCTGGTACCGGCCCCTCGCCGCCGAGCTCGGCGACGACGTCCTGACCGTCGCGGTGCAGTACCCGGGCCGGCAGGAACGCCACGACGAGCCGGCCATCACCGATCTGCACGAGCTGGCCGACCGCACCGCCGAGGCGCTCGGCACCGCCGGCACCGGCGTGCCGCGGATCTTCTTCGGCCACAGCATGGGCGCCATCCTCGCCTACGAGGTCGCCCGACGGCTCGGCGAGCGGGGCCCGGCCGCGCTGCTCGCCTCGGGCCGCCCCGCCCCCGACCGCGTCCGGCTGACCACCTCGTACCTCCTCGACGACGCGGCACTGGTCGAGCAGATCTCCTGGCTCGGCGGCACCACGAAGGAACTGCTCGACGACCCCGAGATGCGCTCGCTCCTGCTGCCGGTCATCCGCAGCGACTACCGGGCGAGCGAGACCTACCGCCCCCGCCCGGGCAGCGGTCCGCTGGACTGTCCCCTGATCGCGCTGGGCGGCGACGCGGACCCCGTCGCGCAGCTCGACGACGTCCGGGCCTGGTCCCGCCACACGACCGGCCCGTTCCGCCTGGAGCTGCTGCCGGGCGGCCACTTCTACCTGCTGGACCACTGGGCGGCCGTCGCCGGCCTCGTACGGACCTGCATTCGACCGCTGACGGCGGTGCCTGGGATCCTGCCCGGATGAGCGACACGAACTCCCCGAGCCGGCGCGTCGAGCCGTTCCGCCTGGACATCGCGGAAGCCGATCTGGACGATCTGCGCCGGCGCCTGGACGGCACCCGCTGGCCCGACGAGCTGCCCGGCGCGGGCTGGGACTACGGGGTGCCGCTCGCGCATCTCCAGGAGCTCACCCGGTACTGGCGGCACGACTACGACTGGCGTGCCGCCGAGGCCCGGCTCAACGAGTGGCCGCAGTACACCACCGTGATCGACGGCGCCCGCGTCCACTTCGCGCACATCCGCTCTCCCGAACCCGACGCCACGCCCCTGCTGATGACCCACGGCTGGCCCGGCTCCCTGGTCGAGTTCACCTACGTCGCCGGACCCCTCACCGATCCGGCGCGATACGGCGGGGACCCCGCCGACGCCTTCCACCTGGTGCTGCCGAGCATTCCGGGCTTCGGCCTGTCGGGTCCCACCCGTGAGCGCGGCTGGGAACCGCGCAGGGTGACCGCGGCCTTCGCCGAACTCATGCGCCGGCTCGGCCACGCACGCTACGGGGTGCAGGGCGGGGACTGGGGCGCCGCGATCTCCCGCGAGCTCGGCCGTACGCGCCCCGAGGTGATCGGCGTCCACCTGAACCTCCTGCCCAACGGCTACATGGCGCACGAACCCGGCGACCTCTCCGGACTCCCCCCGCAGGAGGCCGAGAACACCCGCCGGTCCTGGGCCCGCTTCCAGTCCTGGGTACGCGACCGGCAGGGCTACGCGGACATCCAGTCCACCCGGCCGCAGACCCTGGCGTACGGCCTGACCGACTCGCCGGTCGGCCAGCTCGCATGGATCGCGGAGAAGTTCCACGAGTGGGCCGAACACACCGTGGACCGTGACCTCCTGCTCACCAACGTCATGCTGTACTGGCTGACCGCCACCGCCGGCTCCTCCGCGCGCATCTACTACGAGCGCGCGCACGCGGACTACTGGGGCGCCCCGCCCGAGCCCTCCACGGCACCGACCGCCGTCGCCCACTTCCCCCACGACAACTTCGTCCTCCTCAAGCACGTCGCGCAGGAGACGAACAACGTCGTCCAGTGGACGGACCACGACCGCGGTGGCCATTTCCCCGCGTTGGAGGAGCCGGACCTGCTCGTCGACGACATCCGGAGGTTCTTCCGCACCCTGCGCCCCGGAGCGGACGGCAGCTGAGCGTCAGTGCCGCAACGGTGCCCGCCGTGGCGGTACTAGGCTGCTCCCACCCGTCCCAGGTTCACGGAGGAGCCGTCATGCCGCGCGCCGGCCTCACCGCCGACCGTCTCGTCGCGGCCGCCGCCGACCTCGCCGACGAGGCCGGGTTCGAGAACGTCACCCTGTCGGCGCTGGCGCGCCGCTTCGGCGTGAAGGACGCGAGTCTGTACGCGCACGTCCGCGGCCTGCGGGACCTGCGCACGCGGGTGGCGCTGCTCGCCGGCGGGGAGCTGGTGGAGCGGATCGCGGCGGCGGTCGCCGGGCGGTCCGGGAAGGACGCGCTGGCCGCCTTCGCCGGCGCCTACCGGGAGTACGCGCTCACCCGGCCCGGGCGGTACGCGGCGACCCAGATCCGCATCGACCCGGAGCTCGCCGCCGGTTCCGCCGTCCTGCGCCGCACCACCGAGGTCACCCACGGCATGCTCCGGGCCTACGGCCTCCGGGAGCCCGACCTCACCGACGCCGTACGGCTGTTGCGCAGCACCTTCCACGGCTACTGCGCCCTGGAGGCCGCGGGCGGCTTCCAGGCCCCCCGCGACGTGCGTGTCTCCTGGGACAAGGCGATCGACGCCCTGCACATCGCGCTGGTCAACTGGCCGCGCGAGCCGGGCGACGGGCGGGCCTGACCCCCGGCCGGTCACCACGCCGGGGCCCGGTTCGCCCGGCGGCGGGCCGGGTACCCGGCGGGACGTCGAGATCCTCAACTGCCCGCCACGGGGGTGGACATGGACAGCGGAAAGGGAAACGGCGGCGACCGCCCGGAGCGGCGCCCCCAGGACAGCTTATGGGCCATCGGCCTGCTCGCCCTGGCCGTCGGATTCGTGCTGCGGCTGGCCTTCGACGGCATGTCGGCGTGGCCGTACGCCGCCGTGAGCGCCGTGTTCTTCGCCGGCTGGACGGTGTGGCTGGTGCGCCGCCGGCGCCGGCACGACGCCTCGGCCGCGGGGACGGAGCCGGACGACGTCCCGGCCATGGAACGGCAGGTCCTCAAGGGCGAGCCGCCGCCGCGGGACCCGGAGCGGCGGCGGGCGATGGCGGCCTTCGTCGCCTCGCGGCAGGAGCGGCTGCGCCGCGGCCGCTGGTGGGCGCTGCCCCTGCTGGCCGTCCTCTTCTTCGGCATGTCGGCCCTGTGGTTCGCGGCCGGTTCCGTCACCGCGGGCGGCCTGACCCTGGTCCTGGCGGTGGTGTTCATGACCTGGATGACCTGGTGGAGCCGCCGTTACGACCACCGGCTGACCCTGATGCGGCGCCGGCTGCAGAGCTGAGCCGCGGCCGGCGCGAGCGGGTTCCGTCCGGCGGCCGGACGGGGACCGCTCGCGCCGGCCCGGCCCGGCATCCGGCCGCGGCCCGCTCCCCCACCGCCCCGGTCCGGCCTCCCGCGGCACCGGCCCCTCACCCGGTCTCCCGCGACATCGAACTCCTCACCCGGCGTTCCCGGCCCTGGGCCCTGGGCTCCCGGCTTCTGGTCCCCAAGCCCTGGCTCCCGGCTCCTGGCTCCCTGCTCCCTGCTTCCGGCTCCCGGCTCCCGGCTCCCGGCTCCCGGCTCCCGGCTCCCGGCTCCCGGCCAGCCTCGTGCCGACCCCCTCACCCACCGTCCCGGCCCCCAGCCCACCACCGCGCCGGCCCGCTCACCCGGCCTCCCCGTCCCCGGCCCGGTCCCGTGCCGTCCCAGGGCCGGGCGTGTCCCCGCCCCGCACCTCCGCCTCGCCGTCGCCGAGCCGCACCCGCAGCGTGGGCCCGCCGTGCCAGGACACCTCCAGCTCGCCCGGACCCGCGACCCGGACCCGTGCCGCCTCCTCCAGCGGGGCCGGGTCCGGGTCCGCGGTGAGCCGGGCCAGGACGACGAAGAGGCCGTCGCCGCCCTCGCCGGTGACCCCGGTCGGCCCGGCGTCGAGCCCGGCGGAGGGGAGCAGTTCGGCGCGGACGCCCTCCCCGGCCGCCCACCCGGTCACCCGCACCGGCGTCCCCGGAGCCGCTCCGGACACGAGGTGGGCCCGTACCTCCGCGGCCCCGTGCGCCAGCACCGCGCTGGTCACCCGCGCTCCCCCGCCCGCCGTGTGCCACGAGGCGGCCCAGCCGTCGCCCACGCCCAGCGGGACGATCCGCGTACGGCTCGCGTCGCCGCCGACGATCACGCTGTTGTCGCAGGACGGGGAGGGCCGCGTCGCCGTCGAGTACGCGAGCCGCGTGTAGTAGGGGTCGTAGCGCACGTCCTCGCTGCCGTGGTTGTGCAGGCGGACCAGGCCGTCCGAACGGGTCGACTGCAGCAGCCAGTTGGGCGCCGCGACCGGGGTGACCGCGTCGGCGCGCTCCGCCGGGCCCGGTTCCTCGGGCGCCGTCCACACCGGGTGGTCCGGCGGCAGGAGCAGGCCGAGGAACCCCTTGCTCGCCCAGTACGGGGAGGCGGGCCCCGAATACGCCTGAAGCACCGTCTCGTCGGGGCCGTGCCAGCCGAGTGTCAGCAGGCCGCGGTCGTCGACCGCGCCCCGGTCGAGGAAGTGCCTCAGCGCCCCGGAGGCCAGCCGGCGGGTCTCCCCCGGCGGGAGGGGCGTGTGGCCGGTCAGCGCGCCGAGCCACAGCGGGGCCGCCGTCGCGAAGCGGTACGTCAGCGAACGGCCCTGGTGGAGCGGGGCCCCGTCGCCGCCGAACAGGCGGGCGTAGTCGGCGAGGTGGGCCGACAGCCGCGTGCCGTACCGGGACAGCAGCTCCCCGTCGCCCGCCAGCCACGCGTGCAGCACCGGGTACAGGTGCATCGCCCAGCCGTTGTAGTAGTCGAACTTGCGCCCGTCGCCGTCCGTGTACCAGCCGTCGCCCACGTACCACCGCTCGATGCGTTCCAGACCGCGGTCGACCGCCGCCCGGGAGGCGTCGGGCTCGTGGCCGACCTCGGCCAGGAAGCCGCCGACCGTGACCGGGAACAACTCCCAGTTGCAGGGCCAGGGTTCGGCGGTGAGCGCGTCGCCGAGCCAGGCCGCCGCGCGCTGCCGCACGCCGTCGTCCAGGCGGTCCCACAGCAGCTCCCGCGTCAGCCGCAGCGCGAGGGCGACCGACGCCGCCTCCACCAGGGGCTGGCTCCGGTCCGCGACGCGCGGCCAGACGCCGGACACCCCGGCCGCGAGGCCGTCCGCGTACCGCTCCAGGGCGGTGCCCTCCCGGCGGAAGGCCGCCAGCAGCAGGGTGCGGGCGTAGCCCTCCAGGCCGTCGGAGAGCCGGCCGGACCGGCTCACCCGCCCGCCGGGCAGGTGGTACAGCGCGCGGTCCTCGGTGGCGTACGGCTCGACGGCGGCGAGCAGCGCGTCGGCGGCCGCCTCCCAGTGGGCCCGGGTGAAGCCGGTGCGGGGGCTGCGGGCGCGGTCGTCGGGGGGCAGACGCATCAGCGGCGGTCTCCTTCGGGCGGGGCCCGGTGACGGGCGGCGGTCGGTGCGGAACCGGGGCGCCCCGGTTCCGGCCGGGGCACCCGGGGGTTCGTCCCTGTCAGGGGTTCATACCTGTCGGGAATTCATGCCGGTCGGGGTTTCATCCCTGTCCGGGGTTCATCCCTGTAGGAGGTTCATCCCGTCCGCACCTTGCCCTCCGGCACCAGGCCCTGGGCGACGAGCGCGTCGCGGACCAGGCCCGCGTAGACCGTGGCGCCGTGCACGGAGGTGTGCGTGTTGTCCCGCTTCTCGTCGGTGAGGTAGAGCGCCTTGGAGCCCGCCACGCCGAGCGACTCCACGAGTTCCTTCGTGGCGGCCGTCAGGTCGATCAGCGGGACGTCCCCGGCGGCCGCGACGGAGCGGACGACGGCCGGGTGGTCCACGCCCAGGCCGTTGACCAGCAGGGCGGTGCCGTTGTTCAGGGTCCCGTCGGCGTTGAACCAGCGCCGCACGACCGGGGTGACGAGGACCGGCCGGCCGCCCCTGTCCCGGACGCCGGCCACCAGCGCCTCCAGGTTGGCGCGGTAGGTCGCCTCGTCGGTCGTCTTGTCGTTGTGGGCGAGCTGGACGAGGACCAGGTCGCCGGGGCGGATCCGCTGCTGGACCGTCGCCCACAGCAGCGGGTTCTCCCGGTAGGTGACCGTGGACTCGCCGGAGTCGGCGTGGTTGGCGACCGACAGGCCCTTGCGGAGGTACCGCGGCAGCTGCTGGCCCCAGCCGGCGTACGGGGCGCCGGGCTGGTCGCAGACGGTGGAGTCGCCGACCAGGAGGATCCGGCGGGCGTGGCGCGCGGGGGTCACCCTGATGCCGGCCAGCGCGGGGGCCGCGCCGCCGAGGGTCAGGTCGAGGCCGGGCGTGCCCTCGGGACCGGTGGGCTCGCCCTCGGGGGTGCGGACGTCCACGGTGAAGCTGCGGGCGGTCCGTTCGCCGGCCGGGACGGCCGTCTCGCCCAGCAGCGAGCGGCGGGTCTCCCCGCCGATGCTCGTGCTGGACGCGGCGTCGCCGCCGAGCAGGACCGTCACGTCGTACGTGCCGGGCGGGACGTCGAAGTGGCAGGCGGTGGCGGTGCAGTTCTCCGGGCCCGCCGCCGGACGGCCCGGGTGGGCCTGGGCGGGCACGGCGGTGAGGCCGGTGCTCAGGGCGACCGCCGCCAGCAGGGCGGGGGTGAAACGTCTCATACGGCTCCTCCGGCGGGACGACGTGGCCTGGCGGACGGACCGTACCGCGTATGGCAAGCGCTTTCTAGCCCTCGGGCCGTCGCCATGGGACAGGCGCCCTCCTGCCGTGCCGGTCCTTCCGTCGAATCGGTTCAACGGTCGTCGGCCCGGACGTGCGGCCCCCTTGCGGTCGGCCGGCCCGCCCGGGCCGGGGCCTCATGTCCCGCGGTTCCACTGCTGGTTGGTGCCTCCGTTGCAGGGGTGGGTGATGACGGCGGCGGAGTCGGCGGTGGACGCGCCGTTCACGTCCAGGCACTCGCCGGTGGCGCGGGAGCGGACGGTCACGAAGGAGCCGGTGGCGGTCAGCGACCACTGCTGGCCGGCCGCCGAGGCGTCGCAGGCCTCCTGGGTGACCGTGGTCGCGTTCTCCTGGAGGCACAGGGAGCTGTGCCGGGTCACCAGCTGGTGGTGGCCGCCGCCGACGGCCCTGGACCAGTACCGCTGGTTCGCGCCGCCGTTGCAGCCGTACTGCTTGACCTGGGCGCCGGGCCACTGCGACTGGCCGGTGACGTCCGCGCACCTGCCGCTGTGCCGGGCGATGAGGGTGGTGTACGCGGCGCTGGTGCCGGTGACGGTCCCGGCGGCCGTGTCGACCGTGACCTCCGGGGACCAGGACATCGCCATCGACGTGGCGCTGGGGAAGGTCAGCGGCAGCCAGACGTAGCGCGAGTCGTTGACCGTCCCGCCGAAGGAGTTGCCCCAGCGGTCGCCCAGGTAGAGGTACGAGGTGCCCGAGGTGCCCTGCACCGGCAGGACGTACGCGGTCTGCGAGCCGTAGGCGGTGGCGTCGCCGACGGCGCGCATCGCCGACCAGGGGCCGGCGAGGCTGGTGGCGGTGGCGTACTGCTGCTGGTTGGGGCTCCAGCCGGTGGCGCCCGACGTCAGCATGAAGTACACGCCGTTGCGCTTGAACAGGGCGGGGGCCTCGCGGTGGCCGCCGGGCCAGGGGTTGGCGACCAGGGCGGCGACGCCCGTGTGGTCGGCGGTCAGCCGGTAGATGTGCAGGTCGTAGTTCTCCCGGGCGGCGGACACCAGGTAGCCGGTGCCGTCGGTGTCGGTGAACACCGTGAGGTCGCGGGACATGTGCTGCCCGAGCGGGCGGAAGCTGCCGCGCCAGGTGTAGTCGCCGTCGACGGTGCCGGAGACGGCGACGGCGGCGCGGGCCTCGCTGTAGTCGGTGCCGTTCTCCTTGTGCATCCACATGACGAACGTGCCGGTGGACGCGTTGTACATGACCTTGGGCCGCTCGATGTTGGCGGTGGCCAGCTCCGGGTCGCTCGCCTCGGTCAGGACGTGGCGGCGGAACTCCCAGTTCCTCAGGTCGGTGGAGCGGTAGGCGGCCACGGACCGGAAGGTGTTGTCGGCGTTGCGGTGTTCGCCGAACCAGTAGTAGTACGCGCCGACCTTGAGGACGCCGCCGCCGTGGGCGTGCACGGGGTTGCCCGACGTGTCCCGGAACTGGGTGCCGTTGAGCAGCGTCTGCGGTGCGGCGCCCGCCGGGGCCGCGGTCGCCAGGGCGCCGGCGAGCGCGCAGCACAGCACGAGGAGGAGCGCGTACGCGCGCCTCACGTCACATCCCCCGCGCCGCGGTGTCGGCGACGGGGACGCCGAAGTCCGGGGTGCCGTCCGGCTTCCAGCCGAGCTTCTGGACGCGGGTGTGGCGGTTGGGGTCGTCCAGCGGGTCGCCGGTGATCTCCTTGTACGGGCGGGCGTGGTAGACGAGGACGTCGGTGCGGCCGTCCTCGGCGACGGTGAAGCAGTTGTGGCCGGGGCCGTACTGCCCGGTCGCCTCGCTGCTGGTGAACACCGGCACCGGGGACTTGGCCCAGCTCGCCGGGTCCATCAGGTCGCCGTCCTCCCGGGCGGTCAGCAGGCCCATGCAGTAGTGGTGGTCGGTGGCGCTGGCCGAGTACGTCAGGAAGACGCGGCCGTTGCGCCGCAGGACGTACGGGCCCTCGTTGACCTTGAAGCCGACGCACTCCCAGTCGTACTCCGGGGTGGAGAGCCGGATCTGAGGACCCGTGAGGGTCCAGGGGTTCGCCATCTCCGACAGCCACAGGGCGGTGTTGTTGTCCATGCCGGGCTCGTGCTGCGCCCAGCACAGGTAGCGGGTGCCGCGGTGGGTGAAGGTGGTGGCGTCCAGCGAGAACGTCTCCCAGGCGGTCTTGACCTGGCCCTTCTCCACCCAGGTGCCCCGCAGGGGGTCGGGGTGGGCGTTCTCCAGCACCCAGATGCGGATCGCCCACACGTCCTCGGCGGGCGCCGCGGCGAAGTAGACGTACCACTTGCCGCCGATGCGGTGGAGTTCCGGCGCCCAGATGTGCGCGCCCATGGCGCCGGTGGGGTGCGCCCGCCAGATGACGGACTCGGGGGCGCCGGCCAGGCCGTTCAGGGTGCGGGAGCGGCGCAGCACGAGGCGGTCGTACTCGGGGACGGTGGCGGTGAAGTAGTAGAAGCCGTCGGTGTGGCGGTGGACGTGCGGGTCGGCACGGTTGCGGACGAGCGGGTTCACGTAGGGGGCTGCCTTCGGGGATGCGGCGGGGGCGGCGGCTTCGGCGACGCCGGGTACGGCGGCGAGGACGCCGGCGGCCGCGGCGCCCTTCAGCAGCGTGCGTCGGCCGGGGACTCGGGGCAGTTCGTGCTCGCGGCTCATGCGGCCTGCCTCTCGGGGCGGGGACTCGGCGACTCGTTCGAGATACCGGACTGCATCTGTGATTACGAACGGCTGAAAGGTAAGCGGGTGCCCGGGGAAGGTCAACGGGTACGACAGGACAAAGAGTCGGGGGTTCCCGGCGGCTGCCCGGCGCCCGCGGGAGGAGGCGCCGGAGCGGGACGCCGGCGGCTCGACTACCGTCGGCGTCATGACCGGCACCACCTCCTTCGCCGACGCCCTCGCCGCCGGCACCCTCGTCCTCGACGGCGGCATGTCCAACCAGCTGGAGGCGGCCGGGCACGACCTGGGCGACGCGCTGTGGTCGGCACGGCTGCTCGCCGAACGGCCCGAAGCGGTCACCGAGGCGCACCTCGCCTACTTCGCGGCGGGCGCGGACGTGGCGATCACCGCCAGCTACCAGGCCACCTTCGAGGGCTTCGCCCGGCGCGGGACCGGCCGTGAGCGGACGGCCGAGCTGCTGGCGCTGAGCGTGGCGGCGGCGCGCGAGGCGGCCCGCCGGGCCCGGGTCACGCGGCCGCTGTGGGTGGCGGCCTCGGTCGGCCCGTACGGGGCGATGCTCGCGGACGGCTCCGAGTACCGGGGCCGCTACGGGCTCACCGTCGACGAGCTGGAACGCTTCCACCGGCCCCGCATGGAGGTCCTGGCCGCCGCCCGTCCCGACGTCCTCGCCCTGGAGACGGTCCCCGACGCCGACGAGGCCGCGGCGCTGCTGCGGGCCGTGCGCGGGCTGGGCGTGCCGGCCTGGCTCTCGTACACGGTCGACGGCCGCCGCACCCGCGCCGGCCAGCCCCTGGAGGAGGCCTTCGGCAAGGCGGCCGACGTGGACGAGGTGGTCGCGGTCGGCGTCAACTGCTGCGCGCCCGAGGACGTGGCGGACGCGGTGGGGATCGCCGCGCGCGTCACCGGGAAGCCCGTCGTCGT
Organism: Streptomyces sp. NPDC085946; assembly: GCF_044540485.1. Lineage (NCBI taxonomy): Bacteria > Bacillati > Actinomycetota > Actinomycetes > Kitasatosporales > Streptomycetaceae > Streptomyces > Streptomyces sp. NPDC085946. Next base: position 32,098 of record NZ_JBITSF010000006.1, read on the forward strand.
GTACCCCAACAGCGGCGAGTCCTGGGACGCCCGGGCCCGGGCCTGGGACGGCCGCGCCACCTTCGACGCCGGGCGGGTGCGCGGCTGGCGGGCGGCCGGGGCACGGCTGATCGGCGGGTGCTGCCGGGTGGGACCGACGGAGATCGCACGGATCGCGCGGACGCTGGGGGCGCAGTAGCGCGGGGCGGGCGGTACGGAACCGGGCAACCGGCATGGGGCGGCAGCGCGGAGCCTGGGCATCCGGCACGGAGCCAGGACATCCGACACGGGGCCGGCAGCGCGGAGCCTCGGTATCCGGCACGAGGCCAGCGGCACGGAACCGGGCAACCGGCACGAGGCGGACGGCACGGAGCCGGGACATCCGACACGGGGCCGGCAGTGCGAAGCCGGGGCATCCGACACGGAGCCGGCAACGCGGAACCTGGGCATCCGGCACGGGGCGGGCGGCACGGAGCCAGGACAACCGGCATGGGGCCAGCAGCGCGGAACCTGGGCATCCGGCACGGGGCGGACGGCACGGAGCCAGGACAACCGGCACGGGGCCAGCAGCGCGGACCCCGGGCAGCCGGCACGGAGCCGGCACCCGGCACGGTGCGGAGCAGCCGCGGTGCGAGCAGCCGTGGGTCGGGGGCGCGTCAGCCCGAGGTCCCGGCCCTCCAGGCCCGCAGTTTCTCGGGGTTGCGGACGCCCCAGATGCGGCTGATCCGGTCGCCCGTGACCTCGAACGCGATCACCGTCAGGGTGCCGTCGGCCTCCCGGGCCACCAGACCGGGCCGGCCGTTGACCGTGCGCTCCAGGATCGTCACGCCGGACGTCCCGTCGAGGACCCCGGCGAAGAAGCGCGCGATCCGCTCGCCGCCCCGCACCGGGCGCGGCTGGGCGTCGACCAGCCCGCCGCCGTCGCCGACCGCCGTGGCCTCCGGGTCGAGGAGGGCGACGAGCGCGTCGATGTCCCGGGCCTCCCACGCCCGCCCGAACGCCCGCACGACGTCGGCGTGCCGGGCGGACGGCGCCTCGGGCGTGCGGGCGGCGCGCATGCGGCGGCGGGCCGAGGAGGCCAGCTGGCGGCACGCCGCGGGCGTACGGCCGACGATCGCCGCCACGTCGGCGAAGGGGTACCGGAAGACGTCGTGCAGGACGAACGCGACGCGCTCGGCCGGGGTCATCGACTCCAGCACCACGAGGAAGGCCATGGTGAGCGACTCGTCGAGGGTGACCCGGTCCGCCGGGTCGGGCGCGCCGCCGCCCGACCACCCGGTGATCCACTCCCCGCGGCCGGGCAGCGGCTCGGGGATCCATTCGCCCACGTAGCTCTCCCGCCGGGCCCGCGCCGAGCGGAGCAGGTCGAGGCAGACGCGGCCGGCGACCCGGGTCAGCCAGCCGCCGGGCGAGGCGACGGCCTCCCGCTGCCCCGGGGACAGGGCGTACCAGCGGGCGTACGTCTCCTGGACGACGTCCTCGGCGTCGGCCAGGGAGCCGAGCAGCCGGTAGGCGAGGCCGGTCAGCTGCCGCCGCTCGCTCACGATCGCGGTCAGGCCCGGGTCGAGCGAGCCGTCCCCCGGCTCGAAGTGGCTGGTCATGGTGTCGACGGCTCCTTCGGGTCACCTCTGGGCACCTCTGCCCCCACCGGTACGACGAGACGGCGCACCGGAATGTGAGGCGCCTCGGCCCCGGGACGCGGACCAGCGGTGTTCCGCCGCCGCGCGGGCCCCGCCGCGCGCCCTCACATTCCGGTGCGCCGTCTCGTCGTACGTCCGGGACGGGTTCCGCATCCCCGTCCCGCACCCGTACCCGCCCTCGGACAAGGAGTGACCCGGCATGACCACCACGACCGGACTCGGCGAGCTGACCGGCGACTACGTCCTCGACCCCGCCCGGACCCGGATCGGCTTCGTCGCCCGGGCGGCGCTGGTCGCCCGGGTGCGCGGGCACTTCGGCGACGTCGAGGGCAGCGCGCACCTGGACGGCGAGGACCCGGCGCGGTCCGCCGTCCGGCTGAGCGTCCGGGCCGGGAGCGTCGACACCCGCAACCCCAGGCGCGACGCCCACCTGCGCGGCGGCGCCTTCCTGGACGCCGACTGTCATCCGGCCCTCTCCTTCGCCTCGACCGCGGTGGAACGGGTCGGCGCGACGGCCTTCAGGGTGACCGGCGACCTGACCGTCCGCGGGGTGACCGGGCCGGTCACCGTGGACCTCCGCCTGACCGGTGCCGAGCACGACGGCCGGGGTGCCTCCCGGGTCCGCTTCGAGGGCGGGGCGACGCTCTCCCGCGCGGACTGGGGCGTCGGCGGGGGCCGGGGCCTGGTCGGCGGGACGGTGACGGTGGAGTGCGTGGTCGCGGTCGTCCGGCGGTGACGGCCGGCCGGGCCCGCCTGCCCGGTCCGTCCGGACGGCGAGCCGCCCGGTCGGGTGCGCGGGTCAGGGCCGGCGGAGCGCACCGGGGCGGCGGAGCCGCCGTACGACGGACCGTGGTTCCGTCCCGCGCGGGGGCGGACCGCCGGCCGGGCCCGGTGCGGATCCCGCGGGCGGGACGGAGGCGGCCCACAGGGCCAGCTCGGCGTCCCGCGGGCCGTACGCCGTGTACGGCCCGGCGGCCTCCGCGCCCTCCGGTGCGGGGCCGCCCGGCCCGGGCCCGTCGCCGAAGACCCGCACCGGATGCCGGGCGTCCCAGCGCTCCCAGCCCGGGTCGCCCTGCGCGGCGAACCGGACCCACGCCCCGTGCAGGGCGTCGGCGAGCTCCTGCGGGGCGCCCTCCCCGGCCAGCTTGCGCGCCTCCGGGGCCCGCCCGGTGTCGAAGACGAAGCCGAGCTCCAGGGCGTGGCAGGCTTTGAGACCGGGCCGCCGCGAGGGCCAGGCGAACTCGTAGACGTACGACGCCTCCGTGCGGGCGCCGGCCAGTCGGTGCAGCGGGAGCCGGAGCAGGTGGTCGGTGATCATCTGGCCGACCGTCTCGGCGGTGCCCGCCTCCGGGTGCAGGGCGCGGTAGCCGCGCGGGACGTCGCCGCCGCAGCGGCAGCGGGCCATGGCGCCGGCCAGGGCGAGGCCGCCGAGCCGGTCGACGCGTTCCAGCAGCCCGCCGGGCACCAGCCACAGCCGGTACTCGTCGCGGGTCCAGCCCATGAGCAGGCCGACACCGGCGGCCGCGCCGTCCGTGAGCGCCTCCAGCGGATCGCGCGGCACGAGGTCACCGTCGACGACGATGCCGAAGGCCGGTCCGCCGAGCACCGGGCCGGCGAGCCGCCCCGCCTCGGCCTGGGTGCGCAGCAGCAGCCCGCGGTCGACGGCGGCGAAGGCCTCGGCGGTGGCGGGCACCTTCAGCCGGGCCGCCATCCGGCGCACCACGCGCCGTACCCGGTCCCGGTCGCCCGCCTCGGGCGGCCCGCTCTGCAGCACGGCCCGCCGGACCAGGCCGCGGGTCTGCGGGGCAGCGATCAGGGCGGCGGCGCCGATCGCCCCGGCGGACTGGCCGGCCAGGGTGATCCGGCCGGGGTCGCCGCCGAAGGCCCCGATCGCCTCGTGCACCCACAGCAGGGCGGCGAGCTGGTCGCGCAGGCCGGGGTTGGCGGGGGCGTCCGGGAAGAGCCCGTACCCCTCGACGCCGAGCCGGTAGTTCACCGAGACGAGGACGACGCCGTCCCGGGCGAAGGCGTGCCCGTCGTACACGGGCACGGCCGAGGACCCCCGGGTGAGCGCGCCCCCGTGCAGCCACACGAGGACGGGGAGCCGGGCTCCCGGACCCGGCTCCGGTGTCCACACGTTCAGGTTGAGGCAGTCGTCACCGGGCACCACCGGGTCGGACAGGTACGGGGCGAAGGCCTCGGAGTACGGCGGTTTCGGCGCCGTCGGCCCGAAGGAGCCCGCGTCGCGCACGCCGTCCCAGGGCTCGGGCGGCTCGGGGGGCCGGAAGCGGCGGGGGCCGAACGGGGGTGCCGCGTAGGGGATGCCCCGGAACACCGCCACGCCGTTCTCGTACCGCCCGCGCACCGCCCCGTACGGGGTCGCGGCCACCGGGTCCGCCCGGTCACCGGCCAGGGGGTCCGTCCGGTCCGCCGTCATGCGCCACCGCCCTTCGCCGCGTCCGTGCCGCTCGCGCCCCGGACACTCCAGAGCACCACGTCGCCGGCCGGTATTCCGGTCCGGGGCCCGGCCGGGCCGCCGTCCGGCGTACCCGCGGCCGGTCCTGCGGGGTCCGGGGGCGGCCGGTGCGCGCTCCCCCGGCCGCCCGCCGCCCCGTGCTCCCCGTGCTCCCCGGCCGGGACGACGGGCGGCGCGGGGCTTCGTCCGCTCGCGCGGACGCCCCCGTCCCCCGCCCCCGTCCCCGCCTCCGGCACCCGCCCCGCGGCGGTCGCCGGGTGCGCTCGCCTGACCGGCACCTTCCCGCCGCCGTGCCGCAGACCTAAGGTAGGAAGCGCTTTCTGTCGGTCTTGGCCGGGCGACCTCCCGGCCTTGGGGAAGCAGCGCTGGTCGAGACTTTCCACGGCCCTCGGGCGGGCCGGAGAGGTGGGTTCCCGATGGTCCGTACGGGGAGTGCGAGCGTGGCCGCCGGTCCGACGCTGGCGGTCGTGGCCCGCGAGGCGGGGGTGTCCGTGCCGACCGCGTCGAAGGTGGTCAACGGCCGGGAGGACGTGGCGCCCGAGACCCGGCGCCGGGTCACCGAGGCGCTGGACCGGCTCGGTTACGTCCGCAGGCCCCGGTTCGACGCCTCCCGGGCGCCCCGGCTGGTCGACCTCGTCGTGCACTCCCTGGAGAGCCCCTGGTCGGGCGCGGTGCTGCACGGCGTGGAGGAGGCGGCGCACGACGCGGGCCTGGAGGTGGTGGTCTCGGCGGCCCTGACCCGCAGCCGCTCCGGGCGCCCGGAGCGGGGCTGGCTGGACCGGCTGGTCACCCGGGGCTCCTCCGGCGTGCTCTTCAACCTGGCCGAGCCGAGCGAGGCGCAGTACGCCTGGCTGGAGCAGTACCGCATCCCGTTCGTCATGATCGACCCGGTCCTCGAACCGCCGCCGGGCGTGGTGTCGGTGGGCGCGGCGAACTGGCAGGGCGGGGTCACGGCGACCGAGCACCTGCTGGCGCTGGGCCACGAGCGGATCGCCGTGATCGCCGGCCGGCGGCGCACGCCGTGCGACAGCGCGCGGATCGCGGGCTACCGCTCGGCGCTGGCCTCGGCGGGGGTGCGGCAGCGCCCCGAGTACGTCCAGCACGCCGGGTCCGACCGGACGGCCGCCCGCCGCCGCACGCACGAGCTCCTCGACCTGCCCGAGCCGCCGACGGCCGTCTTCGTCTGCTCGGACGGCATGGCGCTCGGGGTCTACGAGGCGGTGGCCGAGCGGGGCCTGACGGTCCCGGACGACCTCAGCGTGGTCGGCTTCGACGACCTGCCCGAGTCGCGCTGGGTCACCCCGGCCCTGACCACGGTCCGCCAGCCGCTGTCGGAGATGGCGGCGACGGCGCTGCGGCTGCTGGTGCGGATGATGGACGGCAGCCGCCCCGAGGCCGACCGCACCGAGCTCTCCACCCGCCTGGTCACCCGCGCGAGCACGGCTCCGCCGCGCGTCCGGCGGCCGTCGGAGGACTGAGCGGCGGCGTACGGAGGCGGCCGTGCCGCTCAGTCCGCCGCTTCTCGGTCCGCCGCTTCCGGGAGGCGGGCGGCCCACCGGATCCCGCCGGACAGGTGGGCGCGGAAGTCCGGGTCGCCGAAGGCCTCGGCGGTGTGCCCGAGGGCCGTGTAGAAGACCCGGCCGGCGCCCTGCTCCCGGCACCACACCAGCGGGTGGTCCTCGCCCATGCCGCCGCCGTCGTACGACGACTCGTCGGCGCGGGCCAGCACCCGGACGGTGCCGCGGGGGTTGGTGCGGAAGTCGTACCACTCGTCGGTGAACTCCCAGACGGCGGGCAGGTGCCGGGTGGCCGGATGGCCGCGGTCCTCGATCACGGCCTTGCCGGGCTGGAGGTCGGGGTGCCGGGCGAAACGGGCGCCGAGCAGCGTGCCGTAGTACGGCCACTCCTCCTCCGTGCAGGCCGCGGCGTGCACGCCGACGAAGCCGCCGCCCGAGTCGACGTACCGGGCCAGGCGGTCACGGCCCGCCGGGGTGAGGACCTCGCCGCTGGTGGAGAGGAAGACGACGGCGGCGTAGCGGCCGAGGGGCTCCTCCAGGGCCGCGGGGTCCTCGGTGGCGGTCACGTCCAGGCCGCCGAGGGCGCGTACGGCGGCGACGCCGGCCGGGATGGAGTCGTGCCGGTAGGCGGTGGTGCGCGTGTAGACGAGGAGACGGGGGACCATGCCGCCGACCCTAGCGGGCGGACGCGGCGCGGCGCCGCCCCTTCCGGGGGTGCGGGCGCGGTCCCGGCGGCGGTGCGCACGGCGCCCGCGCCGGCCCCCCTCGCCCCGGCGCCCCCGGCCGCCACGGGGCCCGCCCTCTGCTCACCGCTCCCTGCTCACCGCCCTCGGCACCGCGCTGCCCTCGTGCCCGGGCCGGCGAGCTTCTTCCTCACGGTGGGGTCCCGTGCGGACCGGGGTCTTCGGGCGAGGCGGCGGCACCGCGCGGGGAACGCCGCCGCGTGCCCCGGCGGGTCCGATTCCTTCAAGACCGGCCGGGGCCGTGCCGCCTAGCGTGACCGCATGACCGCACGATTCGATGCCATCGGCCTCGTCGTCTCCGACATGGCCGCCTCCGTCGCCTTCTACCGCCGCCTCGGACTGCCCTTCCCGGCGGGCTCCGAGCACGCGCCGCACGCCGAGGCCGGACTGCCCGGCGGGCTGCGCCTGCTGCTGGACACCGAGGAGACCGTCCGCTCCTTCCACCCCGGGTGGCGGCCGCCCTCCGGCGGCGGCCGGGCCTCGTTGGCGCTGCGCTGCGAGGGGCCCGCGGAGGTCGACGCGCTGTACGAGGAGCTGGTCGGCGCCGGGTACCACGGGGAGCTCAAGCCCTGGGACGCCTTCTGGGGGCAGCGGTACGCCACCGTGCACGACCCGGACGGCAACGGCGTCGACCTGTTCGCGCCGCTCGCCGGCCAGTAGGTCCCGCAGCGGCAGTCCCGTGAACTCACGCACCTCACGGGAGAGGTGGGCCTGGTCCGCGTAGCCCGACCGGGCCGCCGTCTCGGCGAACGGCACCCCGGCCCGGGCCAGGGCCAGGGCCCGCCGCAGCCGCAGGATCCGGGCGAGGGTCTTGGGGCCGTACCCGAACGCGGCCAGCGAGCGGCGGTGCAACTGGCGCGCTCCCAGCCCGAGCCGGTCGGCCGTCGCGGCGACCGGGCGGCCCGCGGCGAGGGCCGCGACGACCCGCCGCAGCAGCGGGTCCGGCGGGTCCGTCCCGGCCGCCCGGCGCAGCGCCAGCTCCTCCAGCCCGGTCGCCGGGTCGGGGGCGGCGTTCACCCGGGCGGTCAGGCCGCGCACCCGGGACGCGGGCCACAGGTCCGCGAGCGGCACGCGCCGGTCGCGCAGCTCGTGCGCGGGGACGCCCAGCAGGGCGGGGGCGGTACCGGGGAAGAAGCGGACACCGGCCCAGGTCGCGGGCGCCCCGCCGGTGACGTGCGCGCGGGTGTCGGGGCCCGCGACGAGCAGGCGTCCCTCGTGCCACAGCAGGTCCATGCAGCCGTCGGGCAGTACCCGTCCCGCGCCGGGCCCGGACGGGGTGTTGGTCCAGACGACGGCACCGGCCAGCCGCGACGCCCGCTCCGCATACACGTACGCCAGGCTACGCCGCCCGACCCGGCCCTCCAGCAGTCCAGCCTGGTGCTCCCGCGGTCCAGCCCGGTGCTCCCGCCGCCCGGCCCGGTCCTCCCGCGGCCCGGTTCCGTGCGCCCGCCGGAACGCGGCAGGGCGGGTGCACGGCGCGAAGACGCCGCCGCGCCGGCCGCGGCGCGGCGATCACCGGCGGGCCGGGCGGGCGGTCCGGGACGGCGTCCGGCCCGCCCCGGCGTCCTCCCGCGGCATGAGCGGCCTGCCCCGCCCCTCGACGCGAGGGCGGGGGCGCCGGCAGGACGTCCGGCAGCCGCCCGCCCGGCGAGGGGCTCGCGCCGGCCGGCGCCCCTGTGGCGCCGCCGAGCCGGCGCCCGTCACTTCCCGGCCGGAGGCTCCTCGCCCCGGTCGCCCGGCGTGGTCTTCACGTGCGTGTTCTTCACGTGCGTGCTCTTCACGTGGGTCCGCAGCCGCGCCGTCACGTCCTCCGGCGGCAGGAAGCGGGACCACCGCTCCGGGAACTCCGACGGCATGTCGGGGTCGGCCTCCCCGGCGGCCGCGGCACGGGCCACGTACTCGGCGACCTGCGCCCGGCGCAGCCGCTCGTTGGCCTCGCGGGCGGCGGCGGTGGCGGCGGCCGGCCAGACCCGGTCGATGGCCGCGTTGACCGCGGCCCCGACGAGCACCGCGAAGGCGGACACGCCGATCCACAGCAGCACGGCGACGGCGGCGGCGAGGGAGCCGTAGATGGTGGCGCCCTCGATGGTGTTCTGGAGGTAGATCCGCAGCAGGAAGCTGCCCAGCACCCACATGCCGAGGGCGACCAGCGCGCCGGGCACGTCCTCGATCCACGGGGAGCGCACCGGCACGGAGACGTGGTACAGCGTGGTGAGGAAGGCGATCGACAGCAGGATCACCACCGGCCAGTACAGGACCTGCACCACCGTCGTCGACCAGGGCAGGATGTCCACCACCGCGTCCGGGCCCGCCACCATCAGCGGCAGCGCGACCGAGCCGATCAGCAGGGCGACGATGAACAGCAGGAAGGCCAGCAGGCGGGTCTTGACGATGCCCCGGACGCCGTCGAGGCCGTACATCACGGTGATGGTGTCGATGAAGACGTTCACCGCGCGGGACCCCGACCACAGCGCGATCAGGAAGCCGAGGGAGATGACGTCGACCCGGCCGCCCTTCATCACGTCGTGCAGGATCGGCTCCGCGATCTCGCGCACGCCGCGGTCGGACAGCACCGTGCGCGAGGCCTCCAGGAGGTTGTTGCGCAGGCTCTGGATGGTGTCGGCGCCGGTCCAGGCGTCGACGTACCCCAGCAGGCCGATCATGCTCAGCAGCAGCGGCGGCACCGACAGCAGCGTGAAGAACGCGGCCTCGGCCGCCAGGCCCAGGATCCGGTACTCGATGCAGGAGTTGACGGTGTCCTTGAGCAACAGCCAGGCGGTCCGGCGTTTGGAGACGTTCCGGTAGAGGGCTCGGGCCCGGTGGAGGCGGCCGGAGGGCCTGTCGGGGATATCGCTTGCTGGCTGCACGCCCTAAAGGTATCCGCCGCCGCGGGCCGCCCTCACCCCGCAGGCGGAGCCGGGCCGTCCCGCCCCTGGGATGCATGGCCTACCGCGGGGTACGTTCGCAGACATGGCACGCAGCACCCACTCGGTGACCAATCAGCCCCCGCCGCTGGCCGGCTACGACGTCTTCACCGCCGACCGCGCCCTGGTCGCGGCGGTCGAACGGCACCTGGACCCCGCCCTGCGCGAGGAGGCGCGGTCCGAACTGTCGGGGCTCGGGCGCAGCTGCGGCTCGGCCCAGGTGCAGGAGTGGGGGGCCCAGGCCAACGAGTTCCCGCCCCGGCTGCGCACCCACGACCGCTACGGCCACCGCGTCGACGAGGTCGACTTCCACCCGGCCTGGCACCGGCTGCTCGGCAAGGGCGTCTCGGCCGGGCTGACGGCGGCCTGGAACCGGCCGGGCGGGCACGTCCGGCGGGCCGCCGCGTTCCTGCTGTGGACCCAGGTCGAGGCCGGCAACGGCTGCCCGCTGTCGATGACGCACGCGGCGGTGCCCGCGCTGCGCACGGACCCGGCCCTCGCCGCCGAGTGGGAGCCGCGGCTGACCTCGACGGTGTACGACCGGGAACTGCGGCCCGCGCGGCAGAAGGCCGGCGTGCTGTTCGGGATGGGCATGACGGAGAAGCAGGGCGGCAGCGACGTCCGCGCCAACACCACCGCCGCCCGGCCGCTCGCCGAGGAGGGCGCCTACGAACTGACCGGCCACAAGTGGTTCTGCTCGGCGCCGATGTCGGACGGCTTCCTGGTGCTCGCCCAGGCACCGGAGGGCCTGACCTGCTTCCTGGTGCCGCGGGTGCTGGAGGACGGCACCCGCAACACGTTCCTCCTCCAGCGCCTCAAGGACAAACTGGGCAACCGCTCCAACGCCTCCGCCGAGGTCGAGTTCGACGGGACCTGGGCGCGCCGGGTCGGCGAGGAGGGGCGCGGGGTGCGCACCATCATCGGCATGGTGGCGGCCACCCGGCTGGACTGCGTGCTCGGCTCGGCGGGCCTGATGCGGCAGGCCGTCGCGCAGGCGGTGCACCACTGCGCGCACCGGGAGGCGTTCGGCGCCAGGCTCGTCGACCAGCCGCTGATGCGCAACGTGCTCGCCGACCTCGCCCTGGAGTCCGAGGCGGCGACGACCCTGGCCCTGCGGCTGGCGGCGGCGTACGACGACGGGGGCGAGCAGGAACGGGCGTTCCTGCGGCTGGCGCTCCCGGCCGCCAAGTACTGGGTGACCAAGCGCTGCGCCCCGCTCGTCGTGGAGGCGGCCGAGTGCCTGGGCGGCAACGGGTACGTCGAGGAGTCCGGGATGCCCCGGCTGGTGCGCGAGTCGCCGCTGAACTCGATCTGGGAGGGCGCGGGCAACGTCCAGGCGCTGGACGTGCTGCGCGCGCTGCAACGGGAGCCGCAGGCCCTCGACGCCTACCTCCGGGAGGTCGGGCGGGCGCGCGGCGCCGATCACCGGCTGGACGCCGCGATCAAGCACCTGCTGACCGACCTGGCCGACCTGGACGCCGTCGAGGGGCGGGCGCGGCGGCTCGTGGAGCGGCTCGCGCTCGTGCTCCAGGGCGCCCTGCTCGTCCGGTACGCGCCGCCGGAGGTCGCCGACGCGTTCTGCGCCGGCCGCCTCGCCGGCGACGCGGGCTCGTCCTTCGGCACCCTGCCGCACACCCTGGACCTGGCCTCGCTGGTGGAACGGGCACGGCCGGTGTCCTGACCCGCGCGCACGGCGGGCGCGACCGGTGCCCCGGGCACGGGTCGCGGGGGTGGTGCTGCGCCGACACGGCACCACCCCCGCCGCACTGGCCCGTTCGAGCCGTGGACGCCGCTCGGGACGGCGTCGCTCAAGTTTCAAACACCGCGGGGCCGTCCACCAGGGTTGCAGGGGGTTGCAACTTGCTGGTGACTGTGTGCGGACTGTGCCTGGCGGACCCGTGCAGACGGCAGTATGAGACGCACAGTCGGATCAGCACGGACCTCGGGGGCGGCGGCCGGCCGTGACGACCAGTGCTGCCCTCCGAGCCCTCGTTCCAGGAGGACCAGTGGCGCTCTCGCCGATGGACGTGACGCAGCTCGCCGCCGTCGACACGGCGCGTGCGGCCCGGGTGCTCAGCGACGTCCGCTCCGCCACCCTGTCCGGACGGCGCGCCCCGGTGGCGCCGCGGCCGGTGATCGGGCAGTCCTGGGCCCGGATGCTGCGCAGCGGCGTCGACCCCGACCACGACTTCCGCTCCGGACTGCTGCCCCGCGACGAGGTGCAGCGGCGGCGCGAGACGTCGGCGCTGCGGCACGTGCTGCCGGTGCTGCGCGAGGGCCTGCTGTCGGTCGCGGACGTCGCCCACCACATCATGGTGGTCGCGGACGAGGAGGGCCGGGTGCTGTGGCGCGAGGGCAGCGCGCCGGTGCTGCGCAAGGCGGACGGCCTCGGCTTCGAACTCGGCGCGGACTGGCGGGAGGACGTCGTCGGCACCAACGGCGTGGGCACGCCCGCGGTCACCCGCCGTCCCGTCCAGGTGTTCGCCGCCGAGCACTTCGTCCGCTCGCACGCCGCCTGGACCTGCGCCGGCGCCCCGCTCACCGATCCGCGCGACGGCCGGCTGATCGGCGTGGTGGACGTCAGCGGCCCGCTGGAGACCATGCACCCGGCGACGCTCGCCTGGGTCGACTCGGTGGCCAAGCTGGCCGAGGCGCGGCTGCGCGAGATGCACCTGGAGTCGCTGGAGCGGCTGCGCGCGGTGGCGGCGCCGGTGCTGGCCCGGCTCACGGGGCGGGCCCTGGTGGTGGACCGGGACGGCTGGACCGCCGCGCTGACCGGGATGCCGTACACGAAGCGCGTCGCGCTGCCCAAGTCGCCGTCCCCGGGCCGGACCTGGCTGCCGGCGCTGGGGCTGTGCTCGGTGGAGCCGCTGGCCGGGGGCTGGCTGGTGCGGCCCGCCGACGAGCCGGTGCCGCGCGGCGCCACCCGGATCGTGCTGGACCTCGGGCACGCGCGCCGCTGGTCGGTGGAGGTGTCCGGCGCCGCGGGCGGCTGGTCGCGGGAACTGAGCCCGCGGCACGCCGAGTTGCTGTACCTGCTGGCCGTGCACCGCTCCGGGCGCAGCGCCGCGGAGCTGGCCGCGGACGTGTTCGGGGACCCGGCCCGCACGGTGACGGTGCGGGCGGAGATGTCGCGGGTGAGGCGGTACCTCGGGGGACTGCTGGAGCACCGGCCCTACCGGTTCCGCGACGACGCGGACGTCGAGGTGCTCGTGCCCGACGACCCGGCGGACCTGCTGCCCCACTCGGCGGCGGTGGCGAACCGGCGGGCGGGCGTCCGCGCCCCCTGACCCGTGCCCGGCACCGGACCCGGCCCCGCACCCGGCAGGCAGGCACCCGGCGGGGAACCCGACATGGGCCCCGGCGTCGGACATGCGTACGGGGTGGCGAAGGGTGGCACCTTCGGCGTATTTGCGGGTCCGCGGCCCGGGCGCCGCCCGCCTGCCGTAGCATCCCCTACGGGTCACCCCACCTGCTCCTCGGTCAACCCGCGGATCAAAAGGCGCAGTTGGCCCGCCTCGGGAGGATGTCATGAAGCATCGCGGCAGACACCGTCGACGCAGGCGGGGCAGGGCGCTGCGCGCCGCGCTGGCCGGAGCCGCCCTCGCGCTCACCGGCGCCGCCACCCTGATCAGCACCTCGCAGGCCACCGTCGCCGACGACCCGGGGGCGCTCAAGCCGCTCACCCGGTCCACCGCGACCTCCGCGCTGCGGCTGGCCGAGGAGCGGGTGCCGGGCCCCTGGCTGGACCGGCTCTCCTCCGCGATGGGCCGGCCCGTCGACGCCGCCGCCGTCCTGGCCGGCACCGACCGCCGCCTGCGCGAGGCGGCCGACTGCCCGCGCGCCGACCGGGACGCCCTGCCCGTCGAACCGGCCGCCACGCGCGCGTACTGCTGGGCGGAGGCCGACACGCGCGGCCTGCGGCCCGGCGCGGTCACCACCTCCGGGGACGCCGACGACGACGGCCGCTGGGGCGGGAAGCGGGTGATCCTCTCCGCGTGGTCCCGCGGCGACGGCCCGGACGCCGGCGGCACGGCCCGCGTCGCGTTCATCGACGCGGACGACCCGGCGCGGCTCTCCTACGCCTGGGCGCTGCTCGCCGTCCCCGTCGACGAGGGCCGCGACTACCGGGAGCTGCGCTCCCCGGTGACCGGCATGGTCTGGTACCAGGACAAGCTGCTGGTCACGGCCGGCGGGCCGGACGGCGGGACGCTGTACGTGTACGACGTGCACCGCGTGCACCGGGCCGGCGTCGACGCGAGCGCCGTCGGCCGGGTGGCCGGCGGCTGGTCGGCGGCCGGCTCGCGGTTCGTGCTGCCCGCCGTCGCCTCCTACCGGCTGCCCGGCGGTGCGGACGCCCCCCGGCTCGGCGGCATCTCCCTCGACCGCAGCACCGCGCCCGACAGTCTGGTCGCGAGCGAGCGGGTGCCCGCGGACCACGACCGGCCGACCCGGCTGTGGCGCTACCCGTTCAGCGACGACCCGGCCCGTTCCGGCCTGCTCGCCACCGACGCGGCCGGACAGGCCCCCGCGCTGGAGGCGTACGAGACGAGGACGCCCGAGGTCGCGGGGGTGCTGTCGTACGGGTCGGACTGGTACCTGGCCCGCGCGGCCGGGGACCCGGACGGGCGCGGCACGCTCTGGCGGCAGGACACCGACGGCGCGCGGGCCGCGCGGTGCGGCGCGGACGGGACGCGCCGCTGCTGGAGCGGAGGGGCCTCGCCCCTGTCCTACTGGGAGGAGACCGGCGAGGTCTGGTCCCAGTCCGGCCGGATGCTCTTCGCGCTGCCGCTGGCCTCGGTGGGCCGGTCCCTGGACTGACGGCCCGGCCGGGCGTTCGACAGATCTCGCCGCCGGATGGTTCCCTGGCCGGCATGACCACCATCGCCGTGACCACCTGGTCCCTGGAGCAGACCGCGCCGGGCGACCTCCTGCCGACCGCCGCCCCCGAGGGGGACGTCCGGATCGTCCGCTCCGAGGTGCCCTCGCCCGAGTTCAGCCGTTTCCTGTACGCCTCGGTCGGCGGCGACATCCTCTGGACCGACCGGCTGGGCTGGCCGTACGCGCGGTGGCGGGAGTACCTGGAGCGGCCCGGCGTGGAGACCTGGGTGGCCTACGACCGCGGCACGCCCGCGGGGTACGTGGAGCTGGAGGCCCAGGACGACGGCGCGGTGGAGATCGTCTACTTCGGGCTGCTGCCCGCCTTCCGGGGCCGGCGCATCGGCGGGCACCTGCTGTCGTACGGCACGGCCCGCGCCTGGGACCTCGCGGACCGGTGGCCGGGGCTGCCGCAGACCAAGCGGGTCTGGCTGCACACCTGCAGCAAGGACGGCGAGCACGCGCTGGCCAACTACCGGCGCCGGGGCTTCGCCCTGTTCGACACCAAGGTCGAGGAGGAACCGGACGCGGCCACTCCGGGTCCCTGGCCCGGGGCCTACCCCTCCTGACCTGCGCGGACAAGACCGTCCGCACGCCTTGTGACCAAGGACACCCTTGTCTCGCCCTGCGAGACAAGGGTGTCCGCATGATGGACGAAGCTGGACTGTGTCCAGATCGCCATGCCACGCTTCCGTCATGTCTGGAACTGGAATTGCCTTGGTGAGTCGGCGGCACGTCGACCTGGGCCGCATGTCCAGCGCCATCTGTCCGGCGCGCTGAGAGTACTCCAGCCACGCCCGGCACCCCCTTTCCCGCCTCATTCCCGCGCAACGAAGCGCACGTCTGCCCGTGCGCCCGTACGCGCAGGTCAGCGCCGCATTCCCGCCTGTCCCGAAGGACGTGTCCCCCATGGCCGCCACCCCGCAGAACCCTGCCGCCGCGACTCCCCGCCGCAAGGTGAGCCGTCACCGCGGCGAGGGTCAGTGGGCCGCGGGTCACTTCACCCCGCTCAACGGCAACGAACAGTTCAAGAAGGACGACGACGGTCTCAATGTGCGGACACGCATTGAGACGATCTACTCCAAGCGGGGCTTCGACTCGATCGACCCCAACGACCTGCGCGGCCGCATGCGCTGGTGGGGCCTGTACACCCAGCGCAAGCCCGGCATCGACGGCGGCAAGACCGCGGTGCTGGAGCCGGAGGAGCTGGACGACGAGTACTTCATGCTGCGGGTCCGCATCGACGGCGGCGCGCTGACCACCCGCCAACTGCGGGTGATCGGCGAGGTCTCCCAGGAGTTCGCGCGCGGCACCGCCGACATCACCGACCGGCAGAACGTCCAGTACCACTGGATCCGGATCGAGGACGTGCCGGAGATCTGGAACCGGCTGGAGGCCGTGGGCCTGTCCACGGTGACCGCCTGCGGCGACACCCCGCGCGTGATGATCGGCTCCCCGGTCGCGGGCATCGCCGAGGACGAGATCATCGACGGCACGCCGGCGCTGGAGGAGATGAAGCGCCGGGTCCTGAACAACCCGGCGTACTCGAACCTCCCCCGGAAGTTCAAGACGGCCATCTCGGGCTCGCCGCTGCTGGACGTGGTGCACGAGATCAACGACGTCGCGTTCGTCGGCGTCCGCCACCCCGAGCACGGCCCCGGTTTCGACGTGTGGGTCGGCGGCGGCCTGTCCACCAACCCCAAGCTGGGCGTGCGGCTGGGCACCTGGGTCTCGATCGACGACGTCCCGGACGTCTACGAGGGCGTCATCTCGATCTTCCGCGACTACGGCTACCGCCGGCTGCGCAACCGCGCCCGCCTGAAGTTCCTGGTCGCCGACTGGGGCGCGGAGAAGTTCCGGCAGGTCCTGGAGGACGAGTACCTGAAGCGCAAGCTGGTCGACGGGCCCGCACCGGAGCAGCCGTCCCAGCAGTGGCGCGACCACATCGGCGTGCACCGCCAGAAGGACGGCCGCTTCTACGTCGGTTTCGCGCCGCGCGTCGGCCGCGTCGACGGCACGACCCTGACGAAGATCGCCGACCTGGCGGAGGCGCACGGCTCGGGCCGGGTGCGCACCACCGTCGAGCAGAAGATGATCATCCTCGACGTCGAGGAGGGGCAGGTCGACTCGCTGGTCGACGCCCTGGAAGCGCTGGACCTGACCGCCAAGCCCTCCCCCTTCCGGCGCGGCACCATGGCGTGCACCGGCATCGAGTTCTGCAAGCTCGCCATCGTCGAGACCAAGGCGCGCGGCTCCCAGCTGATCGACGAACTGGAGCGCCGCATCCCGGACTTCGACGAGCCGATCACCATCAACCTCAACGGCTGCCCGAACGCCTGCGCCCGCATCCAGGTGGCGGACATCGGTCTCAAGGGCCAGCTGGTCCTGAACGACCGGGGCGAGCAGGTCGAGGGCTACCAGGTGCACCTGGGCGGTGCGCTCGGTCTGGAGGCGGGCTTCGGCCGCAAGGTGCGCGGCCTGAAGGTCACCTCCGAGGAGCTGCCCGACTACGTCGAGCGGGTCCTGAAGCGGTTCCAGGCGGAGCGCGAGGACGGCGAGCGGTTCGCCGCCTGGGCGGCCCGGGCCAGCGAGGAGGCCCTGTCGTGAGCGAGCGTGCGGCTCCCTTCTACTGCCCCTACTGCGGCGACGAGGACCTGCGTCCCGGCGAGCAGGGCCACGGGGCGTGGGAATGCGCGGCGTGCAATCGAGCCTTCTCGCTGAAGTTCCTCGGGCTGCTGGCCCGGGGGCTGGAGCGAGCCGACGACGGAGGGGCACGGACATGACGGCCATGCAGGAAGAGCGCGCCACCGAGGACCTGAAGGCGCTCGCCGAGCGGGCGGGCCGCGACCTGGAGGACGCCTCCGCGCCGGAGATCCTGCGGTGGGCGGCGGAGACGTTCGGCAAGCGCTTCTGCGTGACCTCCTCGATGGAGGACGCGGTGGTCGCCCACCTCGCCTCCCGCGTGATGCCCGGCGTCGACGTGGTGTTCCTGGACACCGGCTACCACTTCGAGGAGACCATCGGCACCCGCGACGCGGTGGAGGCCGTGATGGACGTCAACGTCATCACGCTGACCCCGCGTCAGACGGTCGCCGAGCAGGACGCGCAGTACGGCCCGAAGCTGCACGACCGCGACCCCGACCTGTGCTGCAAGCTCCGCAAGGTCCAGCCCCTGGAGGAGGGCCTGGCGGGCTACCTGGCCTGGGCGACCGGCCTGCGCCGCGACGAGTCCCCGACCCGGGCGAACACCCCGGTGGTCGGCTGGGACGACAAGCGGCGGAAGGTCAAGATCTCCCCGATCGCCCGCTGGACCCAGGACGACGTCGACGCGTACGTCGCCGAGCACGGCGTCCTGACCAACCCGCTGCTCATGGACGGCTACGCCTCCGTCGGCTGCGCCCCCTGCACCCGCCGCGTCCTGGCGGGCGAGGACGCCCGCGCCGGCCGCTGGGCGGGCCGCGCCAAGACCGAGTGCGGACTGCACGGATGACGGCGTCCACAGGAACGCACACGGCGTCCACAGCTCCCGCCGGTACACCTGTCACCGACGAGACCACCGCAACCCAGGAGAATGACGTGACGAGCGGAGCCACCGTCTGGCTCACCGGTCTGCCGAGCGCCGGCAAGACCACCATCGCGTACGAGCTGGCCGGCCGGCTGCGCGCGGAGGGCCGGCGCGTGGAGGTGCTCGACGGAGACGAGATCCGCGAGTTCATCTCGGCGGGCCTCGGCTTCAGCCGCGAGGACCGGCACACCAACGTGCAGCGCATCGGCTTCGTCGCCGAACTGCTCGCCCGCAACGGCGTCCTGGCGCTCGTCCCGGTGATCGCGCCCTACACCGACAGCCGGGAGGCGGTGCGCAAGCGCCACCAGGCGAACGGCACCCCGTACGTCGAGGTGCACGTGGCGACGCCGGTCGAGGTGTGCTCGGTGCGCGACGTGAAGGGGCTGTACGCCAAGCAGGCCGCGGGCGAGCTCTCGGGGCTGACCGGGGTCGACGACCCGTACGAGGAGCCGTCGGACCCGGACCTGCGCGTCGAGTCCCAGAACCAGACCGTCCAGGAGTCCGCCGCCGCGGTGTACGCCCTGCTCAGCGAAAGGGGACTGGCATGACGACCGCCGCCACCATCTCCGAGGAGACCGCCGGCCCGTACGCCCTGTCCCACCTCGACGCCCTGGAGTCCGAGGCGGTGCACATCTTCCGCGAGGTCGCGGGAGAGTTCGAGAACCCGGTGATCCTGTTCTCCGGCGGCAAGGACTCCATCGTCATGCTGCACCTGGCGCTGAAGGCCTTCGCCCCGGCGCCGGTCCCCTTCACGCTGCTGCACGTGGACACCGGGCACAACTTCCCCGAGGTCCTGGACTACCGGGACCGCACGGTCGCCCGGCACGGGCTGCGGCTGCACGTCGCCTCCGTGCAGGACTACATCGACCGGGGCGTGCTCAAGGAGCGCCCGGACGGCACCCGCAACCCGCTGCAGACGCTGCCGCTGACGGAGAAGATCCAGCAGGAGAAGTTCGACGCCGTGTTCGGCGGCGGGCGCCGCGACGAGGAGAAGGCCCGCGCCAAGGAGCGCGTGTTCTCCCTGCGCGACGAGTTCTCCCAGTGGGACCCGCGCCGCCAGCGCCCCGAGCTGTGGAACCTGTACAACGGCCGGCACGCGCCCGGCGAGCACGTCCGCGTCTTCCCGCTGTCCAACTGGACCGAGCTGGACGTCTGGCAGTACATCGCCCGCGAGGGCATCGAACTGCCCGAGATCTACTTCGCGCACGAGCGCGAGGTCTTCCGGCGCGGCGGCATGTGGCTGACCGCCGGCGAGTGGGGCGGCCCGCGGGAGGACGAGACGGTCGAGAAGCGGCGGGTCCGCTACCGCACCGTCGGCGACATGTCCTGCACCGGCGCCGTCGACTCCGACGCCGACACCATCGAGAAGGTGATCACCGAGATCGCCGCCTCCCGGCTCACCGAGCGCGGCGCCACCCGGGCCGACGACAAGCTCTCCGAGGCCGCGATGGAAGACCGCAAGCGCGAGGGGTACTTCTAAGCATGAGCACCACCACGACCGAGGAGCTCTCGGCGACCACCCTGCTGCGGTTCGCCACCGCCGGCTCCGTCGACGACGGCAAGTCCACCCTGGTGGGCCGTCTGCTGCACGACTCCAAGTCGGTGCTGACCGACCAGCTGGAGGCGGTGGCGCGGGTCTCCGCGAGCCGCGGCCAGGAGGGCCCGGACCTCGCGCTGCTCACCGACGGCCTGCGGGCCGAGCGGGAGCAGGGCATCACCATCGACGTGGCGTACCGCTACTTCGCGACCCCGCGCAGGCGGTTCATCCTCGCCGACACGCCGGGCCACGTGCAGTACACGCGCAACATGGTCACCGGCGCCTCGACCGCCGAGCTGACCGTGATCCTCGTCGACGCCCGCAACGGCGTCGTCGAGCAGACCCGCCGGCACGCCGCCATCGCCGCCCTGCTGCGCGTCCCGCACGTGGTCCTCGCGGTGAACAAGATGGACCTCGTCGGCTACGAGGAGGGCGTCTTCGCGGCGATAGCCGAGGAGTTCACGGCGTACGCCACCGACCTGGGCGTCCCGGAGGTCACCGCCATCCCGATCTCGGCGCTGGCCGGCGACAACGTGGTGGAGCCGTCCGCGACCATGGACTGGTACGGCGGCCCGACCGTGCTGGAGCACCTGGAGACCGTCCCGGTCAGCCACGACCTGGCGCACTGCCACGCCCGGCTGCCCGTGCAGTACGTGATCCGCCCGCAGACCGCCGAGCACCCCGACTACCGGGGCTACGCCGGCCAGATCGCCGCGGGCACCTTCCGGGTCGGCGACGCGGTGACGGTCCTGCCGTCCGGCCGCACGACGACGATCACCGGGATCGACCTGCTGGGCGAGCCGGTCGACGCCGCCTGGACCCCGCAGTCGGTCACCCTCCTGCTCCAGGACGACATCGACATCTCGCGCGGCGACCTGATCGTGCCGAGCAAGGACGCGCCCGCCACCACGCAGGACGTCGAGGCGACCGTGTGCCACGTCGCCGACCAGCCGCTGACCGTCGGCCACCGCGTGCTGCTCAAGCACGGCACCCGCACGGTCAAGGCGATCGTCAAGGACATCCCGTCCCGGCTCACGCTCGACGACCTGTCCCTGCACCCGCACCCGGGACAGCTCGTCGCCAACGACATCGGCCGGGTGAAGATCCGCACCGCCGAACCGCTGCCGGTCGACTCCTACGCCGACTCGCGGCGCACCGGCTCGTTCATCCTGATCGACCCCAGCGACGGCACCACGCTCACCGCGGGCATGGTCGGCGAGTCCTTCGCCTCCCCGGAGCCGGTCAAGGACGCGTCCGACGACGACGGTTGGGACTTCTGACGTGAATTCCCCCGACTTCTACTCCACGTTCGCGAAGGAGGGCGGCCGGGTCGGCAGCGGCGCCCTCGGCAGCGGGCAGGGCGGAGTGGCGCGATGTGTGCGCTGACGTACGCGCACCGCTTGCGCGCCCTCACCCCCCACCGCCGTAGACCTGCCGATCTCCCGGCCACGACCTGAGAGACCGTGACCGCCGGGCCAACGAGAGGAAAGCCTCCCGTGCCTGCCACCCGCTCCATTTCGCTGCGCCGTGCCGCAGCGGCCCTCGCCGCTCTTCCCCTCCTCACCCTCGCCGCCTGCGGCTACGGCTCCGAGGCCAAGGAGGAGGGCGCCAACCAGGAAGTCGCCGCCGGGGCGAAGAAGATCGACGGTCTCGACACCGTGAAGATCGGTTACTTCGGCAACCTGACCCACGGCACCGCCCTCGTCGGCCGCGAGCAGGGCTTCTTCCAGAAGGCGCTGGGCGCCACCAAGGCGGAGTACGCCACCTTCAACGCGGGTCCGTCCGAGATCGAGGCGCTGAACTCCGGCTCCATCGACATCGGCTGGATCGGCCCCTCCCCCGCGATCAACGGCTACACCAAGTCCGCCGGCAAGAACCTGCGCATCATCGGCGGTTCGGCGTCCGGCGGTGTGAAGCTCGTCGTCAACCCGGCGAAGATCAAGTCCCTGAAGGACGTCAAGGGCAAGAGGATCGCCACCCCGCAGCACGGCAACACCCAGGACGTGGCGTTCCTGAACTGGGCCACGGAGCAGGGCTGGAAGGTCGACGCCGAGAGCGGCAAGGGCGACGTCACGGTCGTCCGCAGCGACAACAAGGTCACCCCGGACGCCTACAAGGCCGGCTCGATCGACGGCGCCTGGGTGCCGGAGCCGACCGCGTCGAAGCTGGTCGCCGAGGGCGGCAAGGTGCTGCTCGACGAGAAGACGCTGTGGCCCGACGGGAAGTTCGTGATCACGAACATCATCGTGTCGCAGAAGTTCCTCAAGGAGCACCCGAAGGCCGTCGAGGCGGTGCTGAAGGCGTCGGTCGAGACCAACGCGTGGATCAAGGCCAACCCCGACCGGGCCAAGGCGTCCGCCAACAAGCAGCTGGAGGTGGACTCCGGCAAGGCGCTGCCGGCCAAGGTGCTGGACCCGGCGTGGGAGTCGATCGACTTCATCAACGACCCGCTGGCCGCCACCCTCAACACCGAGGCGGAGCACGCGGTCAAGGCCGGCCTGCTGGAGAAGCCGAACCTGGACGGCATCTACGACCTCACGCTGCTCAACAAGGTCCTCGCGGCCGCGGGTGAGAGCCGGGTCGACGACGCCGGTCTCGGCGCGAAGTAAGCCGTTCCCGATCGTTCCCAGGAGGTGACGACCATGGCCACGACCCTCGCCAAGGCCGGCGACGGCACCGCGACGGCCACCCACGCCGCCCGCATCGAGCACGTCTCGAAGTCCTTCCCGGGCCCCGCCGGGCAGCAACTCGTCCTGGACGACATCAGCCTCGATGTCGCGCCCGGCGAGTTCGTCACCCTCCTGGGGGCCTCGGGCTGCGGCAAGTCCACCCTGCTCAACCTGGTGGCGGGCCTGGACCGGCCCACCGCCGGCGAGATCACCACGGACGGGCGGCCCGCCCTGATGTTCCAGGAGCACGCCCTGTTCCCGTGGCTGACCGCGGGCAAGAACATCGAACTCGCCCTGAAGCTGCGGGGCGTCGCCAAGGACGAGCGGCGCGAGCGGGCGGAGGAGCTCCTGGAGCTCGTCCGGCTCAAGGGCGCCCACGGCAAGCGGGTGCACGAACTGTCCGGCGGCATGCGCCAGCGCGTCGCGCTGGCGCGTGCGCTGGCGCAGGAGAGCAACCTGCTGCTGATGGACGAGCCGTTCGCGGCGCTCGACGCGATCACCCGTGACGTGCTCCACGACGAGCTGACCCGCATCTGGCGGGAGACGCAGGTGTCCGTCCTGTTCGTCACGCACAACGTGCGCGAGGCGGTCCGTCTCGCGCAGCGGGTGATCCTGCTGTCCTCCCGTCCCGGGCGCATCGCGCGCGAGTGGACGGTGGACATCCCGCATCCGCGCCGCATCGAGGACACCGCCGTGGCGGAGCTGTCCGTCGAGATCACCGAACAACTGCGGGGGGAGATCCGCCGACATGGCCAGCACTGACACGACGGCCGCCACCAAGGACGGCAACGACCTCGCCGGTCTGGAGGCGGGCCTCGACGCGCTGGAGACGGTGCAGCAGACCCGCAAGCCGTTCGGGCAGGTCCTCCGGGAGAAGGTCCTGCCGCCCCTCACCGCCATCGCCCTGGTGCTGGTGGTGTGGCAGGCGCTGGTCTCGTTCGAGATCGTCGACGACCCGAGCAAGCTGCCCTCGCCGGGCGCGGTGTGGGACGTGGTGCAGCAGGCGTGGCTGGAGGGCGAGCTCCTCGGCTACATCTGGACCAGCGTCTCGCGCGGCCTGCTCGGCTTCTTCTTCGCCCTGCTCATCGGCACCCCGCTGGGCCTGCTGGTGGCGCGGGTGAAGTTCGTGCGGGCGGCGATCGGGCCGATCCTGTCCGGACTGCAGTCGCTGCCCTCGGTGGCGTGGGTGCCGCCGGCGGTGATCTGGCTGGGCCTGAACAACTCGATGATGTACGCGGTGATCCTGCTCGGCGCGGTCCCGTCGATCGCCAACGGCCTCGTCTCCGGCGTCGACCAGGTCCCGCCGCTGTTCCTGCGGGCCGGCCGCACCATGGGCGCGACCGGGCTGAAGGGCACCTGGCACATCGTGCTGCCGGCCGCCCTGCCCGGTTACGTGGCGGGCCTGAAGCAGGGCTGGGCGTTCTCCTGGCGCTCGCTGATGGCCGCGGAGATCATCGCGTCCTTCCCGGACCTCGGCGTGGGCCTCGGCCAGTTGCTGGAGAACGGCCGCAACGCCAGCGACATGGCCATGGTGTTCGAGGCGATCCTGCTCATCCTGATCGTGGGCATCGCCATCGACCTGCTGATCTTCAGCCCGCTGGAGCGGTGGGTGCTGCGCAGCCGCGGCCTGCTGGTGAAGAGCTGACGCCATGACCCAGCAGCCGGTCCTCCTCGTCATCGCCCACGGCAGCCGCGACCCGCGGCACGCCGCGACCGTGCACGCCCTGGTGCGCCGGGTGCGGTCGCTGCGCCCGGACGTCCGCGTGGAGACCGGCTTCCTGGACTTCAACGTCCCCTCGGTGCAGGGGGTGCTGGAGTCGCTGGCGGTCCAGGGCGTGCGGGACGTGGTGGCCCTGCCGCTGCTGCTCACCCGCGCCTTCCACGCGAAGGCGGACATCCCGGCGGTCCTCGCGGACGCCCCCGCGCAGCTGCGGATCCGCCAGGCGGAGGTGCTGGGCCCCTCGCCGCTGCTGCTGTCGGCGCTGGAACGCCGGCTGTACGAGGCGGGGCTGAGCCCCGCCGACAAGTCCTCGACCGGGGTCGTCCTGGCCTCGGCGGGGTCCACCGACCCGGAGGCGATCGCAGTGATCGCTGACATCGCGCGGGAGTGGCGGCACACCGGCTGGTGCGCCGTGCGGCCTGCGTTCGCCTCCGCGTCCCTTCCCCGTACGCAGGACGCGGTACGGGAACTGCGGGCGCTGGGCTGCGCCCGTGTCGCGGTCGCCCCGTACGTCCTGGCCCCCGGCTTCCTGCCGGACCGCATCGCGCGGGGCGCGGCGGAGGCGGACGTCCTCGGCGGTGTGCTCGGCGCCGCGCCGGAGGTCGCCCGGGTGCTGCTGGAGCGGTACGACGCGGCGCGCGTGCCGGTGCTGGCGGCGGTCGGGGCCTGACCGCTTTCCGGTCCTCCCTCCTGACGGCCGGCGCCCGGCCCGTGCCGGTCCTCGGTCCCGCGGTCCGGCGGTCCGCTTCAGCTCGCGCGCTCGGCCTCGTCGCACAGCCGCGCCAGTTCCTCCAGGGGCAGGGAGCCCGGGGCCCGGCGCTCGCGGGCGAAGGTGTTCGCCAGGTGCTGGAGCAGTTCGTTCAGCGGGGTGGGGACGCCGTGCAGCCGCCCCAGCAGGACGATCTCCCCGTTGAGGTAGTCGGCCTCGATGGTGCCGGTGGCGCGGCTGAGGGACTGCCAGGAGGAGCCGCCGCCGCGCGGGGCGCCCGCCAGCGGCACCTCCCGGATCTTGTCGCCGCGCACCCGGCGCTGCTCCTCCGGGCTCGCGTGGGCGATCCCGGCGGCGTCCAGCACCGCCTCCCCCTCGGCCCGCACCCGCGCGTACAGCGCCCGGGCCTCCTCGCCGTCGCGGGCGCCGGCGACGGCCTCCAGCGCGTTGGCGAGGTTGCCCAGCAGTTTGGCGTACTGCCAGCGGGCCACGTCCGGCACGACCGGGGCCTCGAAGCGCGCCGCCTCCAGGTCGGCCGCGATCAGCCGGGCGGTGTCGTCCGTGCCGTGCGGGTGGCGGCCCAGGTGCAGCACACCGGTGAGCGGGGTGCCGGCGGCGGAGACGACGCCCGGTTCGACGTGGGTCGCCGGCAGCCAGACGCAGACGCCGTAGACGCGGCGGAAGCGGCGCAGGGCGAGGCGCTGGCTCTCCACGCCGTTCTGGGCGCAGACCAGGGGCAGGCGCTCGGCCGCCGTGCCGCCGCCCGCGACCGGGGCCGGGCCCCAGGCCCGCAGCGCGGCCTCGGTGTCCTGGGTCTTGACGGCGAGGACGAGGACGTCGTCGGGCCGCAGCGCGCCGAGCGCCCCGGGCCCGTCGACGGTGGGCAGCCGGTACGTCAGCTCCCCCTCCGGCACCCGCAGCCGCAGCCCGTGCTCCCGCAGCGCGTCGTGGTGCGCGCCCCGCGCGACCAGGACCACCTCGCGCCCGGCCTGGGCCAGCCGCCCGCCGACGGCACCGCCGACGGCCCCCGCTCCGATGATGATGTAGCGCATGGGACGAGCCTGGCACAGCCGGGTGTACCCTCCGGCAAATGATCGATCAAGTTTTCGCGCTCGGCGGCGAGTTGACGGTCCGGCGCCTCGGCTACGGCACGGCCCAGCTCACCGGCCCCGGCTACTGGGGCCCGCGGGGCGACGCCCGGGACGCGGTGGCGGTGCTGCGGCGGGCGGTCGCCCGCGGCGTCACCCTGATCGACACGGCCGACAACTACGGCCCGTCGCTCGCCGAGGAGCTGGTGGCCGAGGCGCTCCGGCCCGGTCCGCCCGGCGTGGTGGTCGCCACCAAGGGCGGGGTGGTGCGGACGAGCGAGCGCGCCTGGCACGTCGACGGGCGGCCGGAGCGGCTGCGGGCGATGTGCGAGGCGAGCCTGAGGCGGCTGCGGCGGGACACGATCGACCTCTACCAGCTGCACCGGCTGGACCCCGCGGTGCCGCTCGCCGAACAGCTGGGCGCGCTGCAGGAGTTGCGGGCCGAGGGCAAGATCCGGCACATCGGTCTGGACACCGTCACCGCCGAGCAGTTGTCCGCCGCCCTGGAGCTGGCGGACATCGCGTCCGTCCAGAACCGCTACCACCTCCTCGACCGCTCCTCCGAGCCGTTGCTGAAGCTGTGCGAGGCGCGCGGCATCGCGTTCCTGCCCTGGTTCCCGCTCGGCAACGGGGCGCTGACGGCCGACCCGGTGTGCGCCTCGGTCGCCGCCGCGCACGGGGCCACGCCGGGCCAGGTCGCCCTGGCCTGGCTGCTGCACCACTCCCCCGTGCTCTGCCCGACACCCGGCACGGGCTCCCTCGCGCACCTGGAGGAGAACCTGGACGCGGCGGCCCTGCGGCTCGCCCCGGAGGAACTGTCCCGCCTGGACGCGCTGGGGGCCTGAGGCGGAGGGCGGCCCCGGCCGGGCGGTCAGGTCCGCGGGGCGTCGAACGGCGTGGCCTGGTGGAAGTACAGCAGCCAGCCGTCCCCGGTCAGCCGCCACAGCGAGCTGCGGTGCGCCCGCCTGCCGTGGTGTTCGGTCGCGAAGGTCAGGTGGACGACGTCGGGGGCGAGCTGCACGCCCCGCGGGCGGGAGATGACGACGGGCGCGGTCCCCGGGCCGGTCTCCCCGCCCTCGGTCAGCGCGGCGATGACCGAGGCGCGGTCCCAGTGCCGCCCGGACGCGCCGAACTCGTGGAAGTCGGGGTGCAGCAGCGCTCCGAGCCGTGCGGGCGAGCGGCGCACCTGCGGGTCGAGCAGGGCCAGTTCGCGCCGGACGGCGGCGTCGACGGCCGCGGTGGGCTCAGGCACCGGTCATCTCCACGAGCTTGACGACGGTGTTCCAGTTGCGGGTGGTGGCGATCAGGCCCTCGGTCGTGCGGGGCCGGGCGAGGAGCCCGGCGAGCCGGGAGCGGCCGAGGCCGTCGGGCGCGTAGAGGTACAGCGCGCGGTCGCCGAGCCGGAACTCCTCGGGGAGGCAGGCGGCCCGGTCGATCTCCGCGAAGCGCCCGGCGTCGACGGGGGCGGAGAAGTAGGTGACGTGCAGTTGCCTGGGCCGCAGGTCGGCGGCCGGGAACGGGCAGGCGTCGGCCACCGCCTTCAGATAGGCGTGGTCGCGCACGATCACGTCGGCGCGGAAGCCGAAGTGCCGCTCGATCGCCCCGGAGATGCCGGCGGCCAGCGACGCCTCGTCGCCGCGGCCGGTGGTGAACACGGCCTGGCCGCTCTGCAGGTAGGTGCGGACGCCGCCGTGGCCGAGGCCCTCCAGGAGCGTGCGCAGCTCCGCCATCGGGACCTTCCTGCTGCCTCCGACGTTGATCCCGCGCAGCAGCGCCGCGTATGTCGTCGTCATCCGCCCACGATAGGCGGCCGTCGTGCCCCGTGGGGGCGGGCACGACGGCCGCCGTCCGCGCGGGGCGGACTCCCGGAAGCCTGGCCGACCGGCGGGGTGTGGATCAACCGCTTCACGCGCCTGTGACTTATTCAACAAGCCTGTGCAACGACAAAGAGGATCTTCGCCGCCGGACCGGACACCCCCGTCCGGCGGCCGTCCCTCACGCGCGGCCCCGAGGTGCCCGGATAGGTGTAAGGGGCTCCGGTCCTCCCCAGTGCTGAGGGCGCGGGGGCCGAGGGGATGACGAACGGCCGTGCCGGGTCACCGGGCAGCACGACGAGATGTCCTTATCCGGTCCCTACTGTCGGAACGGAGGGTGGCGGCAGGGGGCCGGCACCGCGGACGAGGGGGCAGCCCGTCATGGGGAACGGAGATACACGGGTGCGGGGCATCGCCGCGCGGGCCGGCGGTTGGAGCGCCCGGCACCGATGGGCGGCCGTCGGCATCTGGGTGCTGTTCGTGGTCCTGGCCATGGGGCTCGGTTCGGCGGCCGGCCGCGTCGACGTCAGCGACAGCGACCAGCTCAAGGGCGAGACGCACACCGCCGCGAAGATCGTCGAGGACGCGGGGATCGACGAGCCGGCCGGCGAGACCGTGCTGGTGCAGGCCAGGGACGGCGGCATGCGGGCCACGGACGCCGAGTTCCGGGCCGCCGTCACCGCGGTCGTGCGGGCGGTGGAGGAGACCGGCGAGGTCACGGACGTGGCGTCGCCGTACGACACGGGCACGATCTCCGAGGACGGGCACAGCGCGCTGGTGCAGTTCGACATGCGCGGCGACGCCGACACCGCGGGCGAGCGGGTCGAGCCGGTGCTGAAGGCCGTCGAGGACGTCCAGAAGGACCACGGGTCGCTGCGGATCGAGGAGATCGGCGGCGCCAGCATGATGAAGACGTTCGACGACGCGTTCGGCGACGACTTCAAGAAGGCCGAGTACTCCGCGGTGCCGGTGGCCCTCGGCATTCTGCTCATCGCCTTCGGCGCGCTGGTGGCGGCGCTGCTGCCGGTGCTCCTCGCGATCACCGCGATCATGGCGACGATGGGCCTGATGGGCGTGGTCAGCCACGTCATGCCGATGAGCGACACCGCCAACTCGGTGATGCTGCTGGTGGGTCTGGCCGTCGGCGTCGACTACTGCCTGTTCTACCTGCGCCGGGAACGCGAGGAACGGGCGGCCGGCCGGGACGCGCAGACGGCCCTGCGGATCGCCGCCGCCACCAGCGGCCGCGCGATCGTCGTCTCCGGTGTCACGGTGTGCGTGGCGATGGCGGGCATGCTGTTCACGGGGCTCGCCGAGTTCGAGGCGATGGGCCTGGCCTCGCTGATGGTCGTCGCGGTCGCGATGGTCGGTTCGGTGACCGTGCTGCCCGCGCTGCTGTCGCTGCTGGGCGAGCGGGTCGAGAAGGGCCGGCTGCCGTTCCTGCGCCGCCGCCGGACGAGCGGCAGCGGCGACAGCCGGTTCTGGACGGCGGTGCTGCGGCGCGTGCTCGCCAGGCCGGTGGTCTCGGTCGTCGTCGCGACCGGCGCGCTGCTGGCGGTCGCCGCTCCCGCGCTCGGCATGAAGACGCAGAACCTCACCCTGGACCAGGAGTTCGGCGACTCGCTGCCGATCGTCCAGACGTACAACCGGGTCAACGAGGCCTTCCCGGGCGGCTCGGAGCCCGCCGAGGTGGTCGTCAAGGCGGACGACATCAACGCGCCGGAGGTGAAGGCGGCGCTCGCCGACTTCCGTGAGCGGGCGATCGGTTCGGGCGCCTCGCGCGGCCCGGTGGAGATCAAGCTGCACGACGCGCAGAACGTCGCCTTCGTCTACGTCCCGCTGGTCGGCGGCTCCGACCAGGACAAGGCGGGCGCGAGCCTGGAGAAGCTGCGCGACGAGGTCCGGCCGGCCATGCTCGGCAAGGTCGAGGGGCTCCAGGCGCCGATCACCGGCCAGGTCGCGGGGTCGCACGACTTCAACGACCAGCTGGTCGGCTCGGTCGTCCCGGTCTTCGTCTTCGTCGTGGTCTTCGCCTTCCTGCTGATGCTGCTGTCGTTCCGCTCGCTGACCATCGCCGTCACGTCGATCGTGCTGAACCTGCTGTCGGTGGGCGCGGCGTACGGCATCCTCGTCGGGGTCTTCCAGCACGGCTGGGGCGCGTCGCTGGTGGGCGCGGAGGGCGTCGGCGCGATCATCACCTGGCTGCCGCTGTTCCTCTTCGTGATCCTGTTCGGCCTGTCGATGGACTACCACGTGTTCGTGGTCTCCCGGATCCGCGAGGCGCGGCTGCGGGGCCGGACGACCAGGGACGCCGTCCAGCACGGCGTGGTCACCACCGCCGGGGTCGTCACCAGCGCCGCGGTCATCATGGTCGCCGTGTTCGCGATCTTCGGGACGCTGTCGATGCAGTCCATGAAGCAGATGGGCGTCGGTCTCGCGGCGGCGGTGCTCATCGACGCGACGATCATCCGGGGCGTGCTGCTCCCGGCGGTGATGGCGCTGCTCGGCGAGCGCAACTGGTACCTGCCGAAGTGGCTGCACCGGCTGCCGGACCTCACGCACGACGAGACGCCGGAGGCCGTCGTCGCGGCACCCGGGGCACGCGGCGAGGGCGAACCGCTGAAGGTCTGATCCCGCCCCCTTTCCGAGGGCCCGCCGGTTCCTGCCGGAACCGGCGGGCCCTGCCGTGCGCTACGCCCTCCGGCGGCCGGGCAGTTCCGCCTCGATGAGGTCGGCGGCCCGCCGGGTGCCGCCCTCCCCGGCCATCCCCGCCCGGACCTCCGCCAGGCGGCGGGCGACCTCCGGGTCGTCGACGAGCGCGAGGGCCGCCGCGCGCAGCGCCTCGGCGGTGGCCTCCTCGGCGGGGAGGTGCCGGGCGACGCCGAGCGCCTGGAGCATGTCCGCGTTGCCGAACTGGTCCACGGCCTGCGGCACGGCGATCATCGGCGTGGCGGTCGCGAGGCCCTCCTGGCTGCCGCCCGCACCGGCGTGGGTGACGAACAGGTCGGCCTGCCTCAGGATCGCCAGCTGCGGGACCCAGGAGTGCACTTCGATGGTGTCCGGCACCTCCCCCAGCTCGGCCGGGTCGATGTGCCGGCCGATCTGGAGCACCACGTGCCAGCCCGGCAGCCCGCCGAACGCCTCGACGCACGCCCGGTAGAAGCCGGGCTGCTTGGTGAAGGCCGACCCGAGCGAGACGAGCACGACCTTCTCCGCGTCCGCGGGCCGCCGCCAGTCGCCCTCGGCGGCGCGGTCGCCCTGGCAGGCGCCGACGAAGGTGTACACGGTCTCGTCGACCCGGTCGGCGTGCGGCTGCAGCACCCTGGGGATCAGGACGAGGGAACGGGCGGGCCGGCCTACGAACGGGTCGGGGTGCTCGGTGATCCCGTTCTCCTCCAGCCACGCCCGGAAGCGGGCGTAGTAGGCGCGGCCGCGCTCGGTCTTCTTCGGCTCCGCCCACATCGGCTCGGCGACCTCCTCCTCGTACCCCTCCCAGGCCACCAGGTTCGGCGACAGGGAGACGGCGGGCACGCCCCAGCGGTGGGCGAGGACGCGGGCCGGGTACGAGGTGATGTCGTGCAGGACGAGGTCCGGCTCGTCCCCCTCGTACGCCTCGATCAGCTGCGGCAGCGCCTGGATCGCGTCGTCGAGGAAGGGCTCCACGTTGTCCAGCAGCGTGCTCCCCCACGCCTCGGGGTCGTCGTCGGGCGAGGGCAGGGTGGAGGTCCACAGCCGCGGCTCCGCCCCGGTGGCGGCGACCTTCTCCGCGAAGACGGGCGGGATCGCGTACGTCACCCGGTGGCCGCGCGCGACGAGCTCGCGGATCACCTCCAGACTCGGGTTCACGTGGCCGTGGGCGGCGATGGAGAACATGGCGATGTGCGCGGGACTGGTCATGCCTCCGACCGTAGACGAGACGATACGTCTCGTACAAATCTTTTTCGCGTCCGGTCCGCCGGCGTCTCGTGCGGCCGCAGCCAGGACCGCTGAGCCCCTCCTCGACGAGCCCGCCCGGGTCCGGGCGGGCGGCCCGGGACGCCGCGTCCACCCGGCGCCGGAGGAGCCCGGCTCGGCGAGGTCCCGCCGGCCGCGCAGGACGGGGCGTCCGGCAGGGGGTGCGGCGGCGTTCGCTGCGGAGGATCCCGGCGTCGGCGCGCGGCACCGGCCGGACCGCGTGGCGGCCGACCCGGCCGCCGGCCGTGGCGGGGCCAGGTCAGGACCGCGGGCAGCGTCCACCGGCCGTGGCCGCCGGTGCGCCCGCGGGCGTCCGCCGGCCGGGCGATCGGCGGGGCATCGGCCGGGGCGGGCGCGGGCCGGCGACGGGTCTTCCGGCGGGGGCGCCCCGCCGGGCGGGGGCGGCGCCCGTGCCGGCGGCGGGCTTCCCGTCCGGGCGGCGCCTCAGCGCTGGTAGCGGGCGAGCACCAGGTTGCCGTCCTCCTCCAGCCGTTCGCGCAGGCCGGCCAGGCCGATCGCCCCGCTGTAGTACTCCTGCAGGGCCGGGGTCGCCACCTTGTCCTTCCACTCGGGATAGCCCCGCACGGTCTGGGCGGGCGCCGGGCGCAGGTGGGCGGCGAGGGCGGTGCCGGTGGCCCAGCCGTGCTCGGCGGTGCGCAGCGCCGGGTCCCTCAGCGCCTCGGTGCCGGTGGGCAGCATCCAGTCGCCGAGGGCGAGGCGGACCATGTTGCGGGGCTGGAGCAGGAAGTCGAGGAAGGCGGCCGCCTCCTCCTTGTGGGGGCAGTCCTCGGCGATGGAGAGCGTCTGCGGGCTGACGCCCTGGGTGAGTCCGCCGGCGCCGGCCGGGGCGGGCAGCACCTGCCAGTCGAAACCCTCCGGGGCCTGCTGCACGATCTGCTGGCGGTAGGAGAAGCCGAGCGGGACCATCGCGTACCGGCCGCCGAAGAAGCCGGGCAGGGTGTCGGAGCCGCCGCTGCCCAGCGTCGACGGGGACGCGCTGCGGTCGGTGTTGACCTGGTCGTGCAGGGTGCGCGGCACCACCTGGTCGGCGGCCTCGAAACGGACGGTCACCTTTCCGTCGGGGCCGCGGTGGAAGAGCCGGCCGCCCGCCGACAGCGACAGGTTGAGCGTGGCGGACACGGGGTCCTTCAGCGGCCAGGCGATCCCGTACCGGCCGTTCCCGCTCAGGTCCTTGGTCACCTGCCGGAACTCCGCCCAGCTCCACGGCCGTTCGGGGGTCGGGATGCGCACGCCGGCCTCCCTGAGCCGGGTCGCGTCGGCAACGAGCACCCGCGGTTCCTGGAGGAAGGGCACGCCGTAGATCCCGTCCCCGAACGTGGTGGTCCGCCAACTGCGCTCGGGGATGGCGGACTTCAGCCGCGCGGGCAGCAGGCCGGTGAGGTCGGCGAGGTGACCGCCGTAGGCGAAGTCGGCGAGGTCGTCGGAGGCGTCGTGGATGACGTCGGGTGCCTCGCCGCCCTCGAAGGCGGTGAGGAGCTGGTCGTGGACGCTGTCCCAGCTGCCCTGGACGTACTCGACGCGGACGCCGGGACGGGCGGCGTTCCACTCGGCGACCAGTTCCTCGGTGACCCGGACCGACTCCTCCTGCCAGGCCAGGGACTGGAAGCGCAGGGTGATCCGGCCGTCGTCGGGCGCACCGCCCGGGGTGCAGCCCGCGAGCAGCAGCAGGACGGCGACCACCACGGCCGGCACGCGGGCGCGCATCAGCCCTTCACCGCCCCGGCGAGCAGGCCGCCCGTGATCCGCCGCTGGATGACCGCGAAGACCACCAGCGAGGGCAGGGTCGCGAGGAACGCGGCCGCCGCGAGCGGGCCGAGGTCCGCGACGCCCTCGGCGCCGATGAAGTGGGTCAGCACGACCGGCAGGGTCTGCTTCTCCGGCGTCTTCAGCAGCACCAGCGCGAAGAAGAACTCGTTCCACGCGGTGACGAACGCGAACAGGGCCGTCGCGACGATCCCCGGCGCGAGCAGCGGCGCGGTCACCGACACCAGCGTCCGCAGCCGCCCGGCCCCGTCGACCGCGGCCGCCTCCGCCAGCTCGGCCGGCACCGCCCTGACGTACCCGACGAGCATCCACAGCGCGAACGGCAGCGCCCACACCACGTACACCATGACCAGGCCGGGCACGGAGTCCACCAGCCGGAGGTTCTTCAGCACCAGGAACAGCGGGATGATCAGCAGCACGAACGGGAACGCCTGGCCGGCCACCACCCATCCGGTGGCCGCCCGGGCGAGCGCGGTGCGGTGCCGGGCCATGACGTACGCCATCGGGGTCGCGACGGTCACGGCGATCACCGCCGCGCCGAGCGCGGCGAGCAGGGAGTTGAACCCGGCGCGCAGCAGCGGCTGTTCGTCGAAGGCCTGCCGGAAATGGGCGAGGGTGGGGTCGCGGGGGATCCAGGCCGGGTGGAGGGCGGCGAGTTCGCGCGGCGGTTTGAACGCCGTGGAGATCAGCCAGAGGAACGGCAGGGCGAGGAACGCGAGGTACGCGAGCAGGGCGGCGTACTGGGCGACGCGCACGCCGGTACGGGTCCTCACGCGTCGTCACCTCCCTTCAGCCGGCCGGCGAGGAAGACGGCCAGCAGGACGGAGACCGCGGCGACCATGACGCAGCCCATGGCCGCCGCGTACCCGAACTGGCCGTAGCGGAAGGCCTCTTCGTAGGCGAAGAGCATGGGCAGGCGGGTGCGGCCGCCGGGACCGCCGCTGGTGAGCACGTACACCAGGGCGAAGGAGTTGAAGTTCCAGATGAAATTGAGCGCGGTGATCGCCAGGGCGACGGGGCGCAGGGCGGGCCAGGTGACCGCGCGGAAGCGGCGCCAGGCTCCCGCGCCGTCGACGGCGGCCGCGTCGTGGAGTTCGCGCGGGGTGTTCTGGAGTCCGGCGAGCAGCGCGACCGTCGTCTGCGGCATGCCCGCCCAGACGCCGACGACCACGACGGCGGGCAGGGCGGTGGCCAGGCCGCTGAGCCAGTCGCGTCCGCCGCCGAGGCCGAGGTCGCGCAGCGTCTCGTTGAGGACGCCCGCGTCCGGATGGTAGACGAGCCGCCACATCACGCCGACGACGACCTCGGGCATCGCCCAGGGGACGATCGCCAGCGCGCGGGCCAGCCAGCGCAGGCGCAGCTCCTGGCCGAGCAGCAGGGCGAGGCCGAGCGCGAGCAGGAACTGCGGCACGGTGACCCCGACCGCCCACACCAGGCCGATGCGGAACGACTCCCAGAACAGCGTGTCGTGCAGCAGGTCCCGGAAGTTGAGGAGGCCGATCCACCGCGTGGGCGTGGTGCGGCCGGACTGCGCGTCGGTGAACGCCAGCGAGACGCCGTACAGCAGCGGCCCGACGCTCAGCACGAGGATGGGGAGCAGGGCGGGCAGGACGAGGAACCAGGCGCCGAAGCCGGTGCCGGTGCGCCGCGCCCGGTCCGGGCCGGGCGCGGGGCGGGCCGACCGTCTCCGCTCGGTCAGCGGCGTCACGCGATCAGCCCTTCTGCGCGGCTCGGGCGGACCTCGTCATGGTCGTGAACGCCGGGTGCCCCGTCAAGGCACCGCGCACCGCTGCGACCTGTACGAATGCGACACTGGCCGTCGGATGGCCGGAACGTGACGGCCGTCCGGGCAGGGACGCGAGGTCGAGGACGGCACGGAGGCGGACGGATGGACGAGGCACGGGCCCGGGAGGTACTGGCCGTGGCCGGGGTGCTGCCCGGCGCGGCACGGGAGGCGCGGCTGATCGCCCTGGGCGAGAACGCGGTGTTCGCCGCCGGTGACCTGGTCGTCAAGGTGGGCCGGGACGCCGCGCTCCTGGAGCGGGCCCGCCGCGAGCTGGCCGTCGCCGCGTGGCTCGCCGAGGCGGGCGTGCCGGCGGTCCGGGCGGCCGCGCCCGAGGCACTGCTGGCTGAGGGGCACCCGGTGAGCGTGTGGCACCGCCTGCCCGATCCCGTACGGCCCGCCGAGCCGCGGGACCTGGCCGGACTGCTGCGGGCCGTCCACGCGCTGCCCGCGCCCCCGTTCGCGCTGCCGCCGCGCGATCTGCTGGGCGGGGTGGAGCGCTGGCTGCGGCTGGCGGGCGACGCCGTCGACCCGGCGGACGCGGCGTACCTGCGGGAGCGCCGGGACGGTTTCGCCGCCGCGGCCGCCGCGCTGACGCCGCATCTGCCGCCGGGCGTCATCCACGGCGACGCGCTGCCCCGCAATGTGCACGTCGGCCCCGACGGGCCGGTCCTGGTCGACCTGGAGACCTTCTCCGCCGACCTGCGCGAGCACGACCTGGTGGTCATGGCCCTCTCCCACGACCGCTACGGGCTCCCCGAGGAGGCCTACGACTCCTTCGTCGCGACGTACGGCTGGGACGTGCGCGGGTGGGAGGGCTGCCGGGTGCTGCGGGGCGCCCGGGAGACGGCCAGTTGCGCGTGGGTCGCGCAGCACGCCCCGGGCAACCCGAAGGCGCGGGCCGAGTTCGAGCGGCGCGTGGCGTCCCTGCGGGAGGGGGACGCGACGGTGCGCTGGTACCCGTTCTGAGCGGTCGTGCCGGGACGGCGTGCCCGGCACGCGGCGCCGCCCGCCGTCCCGCGCCGGGTGGCGGCGGGACGGCGGGCGGCGGCCGGGGTCACATGGTGTGCGGGCAGTTGCCGCGGTACTCCTCGATCGTCAGGCTCGGCCGCGGCAGCGGGCACAGGAACTGGTCGTAGCGGGTGTCGTTGTCGATGTACCGCTTCAGCCAGCTGATGCTGTACTTCGCGATCGTCGTGTCCGACGTGTTGGGCGTGAAGTGGGTGGCGTTGTTCAGCTCCAGGTACGCCCGGTCCAGCGAGGACGGCAGGGTCTGGTAGAAGGGCTCCGAGTGCGACGAGACCGGGGCGATGCTGTCGCCGTCCGCCCCGATGATCAGGGTGGGCGTCTGGATCTCCGGCCAGGTCTTGTCCAGGTTCCACGGCGTCAGCGGGATGGCGGCCTGGAGCGAGGGCCGGTCCTTGGCCGCCTCCAGCGAGCCGCCGCCGCCCATCGAGTGGCCCATCACGCCGAGCCGGGTGCTGTCCACCCGGCCGCGCACCGAGCTGCGCTGGGTGAGGTAGTCCAGCGCGGCCAGCAACTGGTCGCCGCGGGAGGCGGGCTGGTCGGAGGTGGTGTTGGTGTCGATGGTGAACACCACGAAGCCCTGCGAGGCGAGCCGCGGCCCCAGCCAGGCGATCGAGGACTGCCGCGCGGTGTACCCGGGGGAGATCGCCACGGCGCCGAACGTGCCGTCGGCGGTGCTGGTCGGGTAGTAGATGGTGCCGCCGCCAAAGCCGGTGACGGAGAGCGAGGAGACGCTGGTCTGGGAGACGGCGTACGGGCCGCGCGTGGCCGTGACGCTGCTCTCGGTGGGCGCCGGGCCCCGCTCGTAGGGGTTCTCGGCGGCGTTCGCGCCGCCGGTGAGCGTGGTCGCCAGGCCGGCGAGCGCCGCCGCGGACGCGAGGAGGCCCAGGAGCGGGCCGCGGGACCGGCGGCGGTGCCGCGCGGGGCCGTCCGCCGGGACGGGCGTGGACGACCGGGGAGTTGCCTGCATGAGCGGTTTCCTCTCACCTCGTCCCCTGACGGCGGGTGCGCGGGCGGGCCCGGAGCCGGGCGCCCACGGGTCGCTGACACGTGTCGCCGGCCGTGCACCGCGCCGTCGAGGAGGTCGAGGAGGACGGTGGTTCGTGGTCGTGCCGGCGTCCGGGCCGTACGCGGCGGCAGGGGCGTGGGGCGCCCCTGGTCCGCACGGGAGATCGCCCGGTCGGACGCCGTGCGGCCGGTTCCCGGGCCGTCCCGGGCCGACCGGCCGCGCTCAGCGTAGGAGCCCGGCCGCCTCCTGGGCATCGGTGGAATCACCGGTCTCACAGCCCACGCTCAGCGAACCGGCCGCGCGGCCCGGTCCCCGCCGGCTTCCGTCTCTTCCCGTGTGAGAAGCGGCCGTCCGCGCTGCGTACTTCTTCGCCGTACCTCCCTCTCGTTTTCACCGTGACGTCTCCGAACCCTCTGTTACGCTGCGCAAACGCAGGACAGAAAGCGGCGCTGAACGTGGACGATCAGACAGCCGGCGCGGTCTGCGACCGGGCCTCGCAGTTGCTGAGGGCCGCCGAGCGTGCCCGGCACGGCGGGAACACCCGCCGGGCGCTCGCCCTGGTCGTGGCCGCCCAGGGCACGGCCGGTGACGACGCCCCGCTGCGCGCCCGGGCCGAACTCCTGCGCGGCACGCTCCTGCTGGGCGACGGCCCCGCGGCCGACGCCCACCAGACCCTGCTGCTCGCCGCCGAGTCGCTGGCGCCGTACGACACCGAGGGCACGCGGCAGGCCCTCGCGGCGGCGGCCGAAGCCGCCTGGGCCGCGGGCGACCTCACCGGATACCTCCAGACACTGGACCGCTCCGCCGAACGTCCCGCGCACCCGGCGGCCGCCCGTCCCGAGGACACCGGCCCGGACGACGGGCCGTCGCCGTGGAGCGCCTTCCGCGCGGGCATGCGCCACGTGGTGCTCGGCGACTTCGCCCGGGCGGCGGTGGAGCTGGAGCCGCTGCTCGGCGCCGCGGCGCGGACCCGGGAGCCGGACGACCTGCTGGGCGCCGGCCGCGCGGCCCTGGTGCTGGGCGACATCCCCGCCGCGCGGCGGCTGCTCGGCCGGGCCCTGGCGGCCGCCGGCGCCCGGGGCGTGTCCTGGCCGGCCGCCCGCATCCTGGAGTACCTGGCCTACGCCGAACTGCGCGCCGGCCGCCACCAGCAGGCCCGCGCCCACGCCGAGGAGGGGCTGCGCGCCGCCCGCCGGCTCGGACAGCGCAACGTCGCCGCGCAGCACCACGCCCTGCTGGCCCTGGTCTTCTCCCTGGTGGGCGCCGACTCCGCCACGGAACACCACGCGAAGGCCGCCCTGTCGGTCGCCCGGCCGCACGGGCTGGTCCAGGTGAGCACCCTGGCGGAGTGGGCCCGCGCCCGCGCCGACCTGGGCCACGGCCGGGCCGAACAGGCCGCGGTCCGTCTCGCCCCGCTGCTCAGACCGGGGCCCCGGCGCGGACACTTCGGCTTGTGGATGCTCGCGGTGCCGTGCCTCGTCGAGGCGACGGTCCTGGCGGGGCTCGACGAGGACGTCACCGACATGGTCGACCTGTACGCGGGGTGGGCGGCCCTGGGCGCCGATCCGCAGGCCCCGGCCCAGCTGACCCGCTGCCGGGCCCTGACGGCGGCGCGGGACGAGGACTGCGACGCGCTGTACCAGCGGGCCCTGGCGGAGCACGAGGCCGCCGACGGCCAGTTCGAGCACGCCCGCACGCTCCTGTCCTACGGCATGTGGCTGCGCCGCCGGCGCCGGCCCCTGGAGGCCCGGCAGCGGCTGCGGGCCGCCCTCGTGGGCTTCGAGCGCTGCGGCGCCCTGCTGTGGGAGAAGCGCACCCGGTCCGAGCTGCGGGCCGCCGGCGACAGCGCGGCCGGCGACGACGCCGGCGCCCTGGGGCGGCTGACCCCGCAGCAGTTGCGGGTGGCGGAACTGGTGGCGTCGGGCGCCACCAACCGCGAGGTGGCCACGCGGCTGTCGCTCAGCCCCCGGACCGTGGACCACCACCTGCGCAACGTCTTCAGCCGGCTGGGCGTCCGCTCGCGGGTCGAGCTGGCCCTGCTGATGAACGGCGGCGCGGCGGACCGGGGCGGCGGCAGCGGGGCCGGGGACGCCTGACCGGCGGCGGCCCGCCGGGGCCGGCCGCCGGCGGCGCACCGGGGCTCGCCGGCCGCCGGAGCAGGATTCTCAGGAGCCGGGGCCGCAGGAGCCGGGGCCGCCGGGCCGGGACCGTCAGCCCTGTCGGATCCCCTGGTCCGCCAGCTCCCGCACCGGCCACGTCCCGTCCACGACCGCGTCCGCCTCTCCCTTGCCGCGCAGGAAGCTCTGGAAGTCCGCCGCCCACTGCGCGTACCACTCGATCTGGCGGCGGTGCAGCTCCGCCGGGCCGAGGGCCGCGATCTTGGGGTGGCGGACGGCTATCGCACCGGCCAGGCGGGCGGCGGCGAGCGCGTCGGCCATGGCGTCGTGCGCGGTGTCGAGGGCGACGCCGTACTCCGCGCAGACCGCTTCGAGGTTGCGCTTGCCGCGGCGGTAGCGGTCGACGGAGCGGTCGATGGTGTAGGGGTCGATGACCGGGGCGGGATCGACCCCGCCGAGGCGGTCGCGCAGCGACGGCAGGCCGTGGCGCCGCAGTTCGGCGGAGAGCAGGGTGAGGTCGAAGGCCGCGTTGTACGCGACGACCGGCACCCCGGTCCTCCAGTGGGCGGCGAGGACGTCGGCGATGGCGTCGGCGACCTGGTCGGCCGGGCGGCCGTCGGCGGCCGCCCGCTCGTTGCTGATGCCGTGCACCGCCACCGCGTCCGCCGGGATGGGCACCCCGGGGTCGGCCAGCCACTCCTGGCGCCCCATCGGCTCCCCGTCCCGGACCTCGATCACGGCGCCCGTGACGATGCGCGCCTCGCGCGGATCGGTCCCCGTCGTCTCCAGGTCGAAGCCGATCAGCAGCTCCCGGTGCCAGCCCATGGACGGCCCCCTTCTCGTGGTGCGTTCCCCCGGTGGCCTCCACCTTCGCACGGGCCACTGACAACCAGGGGGCCGCGCCCCGCTTGTGCCCCGGAACCACCGGATGGCACGGGCGGTTCACGACACCGGCCGCGAATCCGCCCACATCACTTCGAATTCCTCACGATAGGTGGGGAAAAGTCCGCCTTCGTCCACTTGATCCGATGTGACGACTCTGGTGCCGTTGCGCAGGACGAGGACGGGCGCCTCCATCCCCCGCGTACGGCGCAGGTAGTTCTGCACCACCGCGATGCCGTCCGCGCCGTCGCCGTCGACGAGGTACGCCGTGAAGCGGGGGGTCTCGTCGAAGACCTGGATCTCGAAGGCGCCCGGATCGCGCAGCCGGGCCCGGACCCGGCGCATGTGCAGGATGTTCATCTCGACCGCGCGGCCGAGCTCGCCGCGCTTGATGCCGAGTTCGCGCTCGCGCCGCTTGACCGCGCTGGAGGCCGGGTTGAGGAACAGCAGCCGTACCCGGCAGCCGGACTCGGCCAGCCGCACCAGGCGCCGCCCGGAGAAGTTCTGCACGAGCAGG
Organism: Streptomyces sp. NPDC085946; assembly: GCF_044540485.1. Taxonomy (NCBI): domain Bacteria; kingdom Bacillati; phylum Actinomycetota; class Actinomycetes; order Kitasatosporales; family Streptomycetaceae; genus Streptomyces; species Streptomyces sp. NPDC085946. The sequence continues at coordinate 72,430 of NZ_JBITSF010000006.1, forward strand.
TTGAGCCCGATGCCGATGGCGTCCAGGCGGCGGGCGCCGTCGAAGATGTCCTCCGCCGGGAACTGGCGCAGCAGCCGCACCCGGTCCGGGTGGACGGCGACCACGTCGGCGTACCGGTCGCCCACCAGGTCCTCGACGGCGTCGGTGGGCAGCCGGCGCGCGGAGGGCACGTCGCCGCCCGCGCCGAGCATCTCCAGCAGCCGGGCCGAGGCGCGCTCGGCCTGGCCGAGGACCGCCTCGGACAGGGCCCGGTTGCGGGAGACGACGTTGCGGGTGACCTCCAGCTCGTCCAGGGCCAGTTCGACGTCCCGCCGGTCGTCGAAGTACGGCGCGAAGCACGGCCAGTGCTGCACCATCAGCTCGCGCAGCTGCGGCAGGGTGAGGAAGCTGAGGACGTTGTCGTCGGCCGGGTCGAGCAGGTAGCCCTTGCGGCGGCTGACCTCGCGGACCGCGACCGCGCGCTGCACCCACTCCTGCCCGGCGGGTCCGGCGGCGGCGACCACCCAGTCGTCGCCGTGCACCGGTTCGTAGACGGGGCGCAGCACAGCGGCCACGACCGCGCGCAGCCGCTGTTCGACGAGGTTCAGCCAGATGTAGGCGCGGCCGGCCCGCTGGGCCCGGGTGCGCACCTCGCGCCAGGCGTCGGCGCCCCAGTCCAGTTCCGGACCGATCGAGCCCGCGTCCATCGGCCGCGCCAGGGACACGGCGCCGGGCGGGACGTCTGCGGAGTTCCCCTCGTGACCCTCGTCACCAGGGGGCAGCTCCAGCCCTCCCGAGCCCACCCGCGCACCGCCTTCCGCTCCCCCGAGCACCCACCGTCCCAACGATCAAGGAAGGGTACTCCGCGAGCGGTGCGCGGTGCAGCCCGATGGACAGGCTCGTTGCCTCAACTGCCGTCCCGGGGCCGTCCGTTCTGGTCCGCCAGCTCCTTCGGAGTGAGCGGATTCATAGCGGTGACGTCACGCGGTGCGAGGGAGAATCCCTGCCAGTGCACCGGCATCGGCTGCTGGTCCTCGTCCCGCGCGACGTGGTGGAAACCGATGTTCATCCAGACCACGGGGTGGGTGAGGGTCTGCCCGTCGACCCACTTGTCGACGGACCTGCCGTGCCCGGCGCCGCAGTTGCCGGGGTTGTTGCTGGCGTACTGCTCGCACTTGGCGTACTGGGTGAAGTACACGTCGTGCTTGGTGTAGCTGCGGCCGGGGTACTTGGTGGTGGCGCCGGGGACGAGTTCGTAGCTGCGCGGGTGGCCGTCCTTGTTCTTGCCGGTGCCGCTGACCACCCGCCACCAGCGCATGTTCTTCGCGTCGCCCGCGAGTTCCTTGGTGATCCTGGTCCGGGTGGTCTTGTTGGTCGGCGCCTCCTGGCCGCGCGCGGGCGGGCTGACCTTGGAGTCGTACTGCTCGATCTTCGTCTTGGAGGAGCCGTCCAGGGCGAAGTTGAGCCGCCAGAAGACGTTGTGGCTGTGGCTGGTGGCGTACGCCTCGGCACCCTTGCCGAGGGGCCAGCCGCGGCCGTCGCCGGCGTCGTAGTCCACCGGCGAGAGGCTGCCGGTCGCGCCGACGTTGGTGGTGATGGTGCCGTCGTCCTGGAAGCGCCACTCGGTGATGTACTCGTACCAGCCGACCTGGTTGACGGTGTAGACGAGCAGGTCCTTGCCCTGCGCCTGGTAGACCTTGGCCGCGCTGTCGCCCTGCATGCGGTAGGCGTGTCCCCGCGCACGCGTGGTGGTGCACAGGCCCTTGACGTCCGCGTCCTGCGGGTCCCAGGCGTCGGGGACCCTGACCGTCTTGATGGTGCCGCCGGGGCACTCGCCCGGCGCCAGGTCCATCAGGCCCTTGCCGAAGTCGTAGCCCGTGAGGTCGTCGTACTCGACGTTGCCGTCGTCGTACGGCACGTGGATCTGGGCGAGCTTGGCGCTGGTGAGGACCTTGATCGGGCGGGTCTCGCCGGGCGGCTGGTAGGAGATGTCCTCCAGGACGAGCCCGGCCTTGCTCTCGTAGTGCCAGCACATCCGCCAGGTGGTGCCGGAGGCGAGCTTGCGTTCGATGCGGTAGGCCGCGCTGCAGTCGGCGGCCGGGGCGGGGGCGGCCTGCGGGCGGGCGGGTGCCGCGGCCGGCTGGGCGGCGGCCGGTCCCGCGCCGGCGGCGGCCCCGGCGGCCAGCGCGCCCACGGCGAGGGCCAGGGCCGCCCGGCTGCGGGCACGGCTGGTTCTCGGCGCCCGGAGGGCGCCGGTGGAGGACTTCACGGGCATGACGGAGTGACTCCCCTGCAGGAGGTACGGACGGCGGACGGGGCGGGACCGCGGCTCAGCGGTCGAGGCGGGCGACCTTGCCCGCGCTCAGGTCGATCACCAGCGAGCGGGCGTCGATCCAGGGACCGTTCTTCACCTTCGGGAAGAGCCGCGCGCAGCGGTGCTCGCCGCACCGGGCGACGGCGGCGTCCCCGGCGCCGGGGACGGCCCGGTAGATCATGGCGGACAGCCGGAGCTGGTCCGGTGAGGTGAGCTCGTCGCCGGTGGCGTCCTGGTAGTCCGCCTTCAGGCCCGCGCCCAGCGGGTCGGCGATCAGCAGCCGGGCGGCCTCGGTCTGCTCGGCGCGGCTCAGCGGCGGCTGGACGCCGCGCTGGGTGCCGGTCCGCTCGACCTTGCCGGTGTCGAGGTTCACGGTCCGGGTGACGAGGGTGTCGTCGTCGTAGTCGTAGAAGGTCACGTCGGCCCGGCGGGGCGCGCCGGGCGTGTCGAGCTCGGCGGCCTCCGGTTCGGCCAGCTCGACGCCGAGCCGCTGCGGGCCCCGGTCCCCGTCCACGTCCTCGCTCGCCCGGAACAGCTCCCGGTTCAGGGCGATCTTCGCCACCCGTTCGATCTCGTCGCCGGTCAGCGGGTCGCGGCCGGTGCCGCGCTCGCCCTGCTCGGGCGGTGCCTCGACGACGCCGGGCGCGACGGCCGCGCCGTTCTCCCCGGCGGCGGCCCCGTCCGGGCCTCCCCGTTCCTGGTCCCCCCGCCCCTGGGCGGCCGGCCGGTCCGCCCGGCCCTGCGCGGGCCCGGTCTCGCCGGCCCCCGCCGTGCCCGGCAGGGTCACGGCGATCATCGCGGCGGTCGCCGCCACCGCGACGCCCGCACCGGCCACCACCTTGCCCAGGTGGCGGTGCACTATCGTGCGCACATCATCCCCCTACTTCCCGAATGCCCCGGAAGTGTCTTGTCGTCCCACTGGTTCGGCATACCGCGTATGCACTGGTCGATCGGTAAGAGGGATGTAAGTCATAGGTGGTTCCTTCACTTTCCGGGAGACTCGGGGTCAAGGCGTCCCCACCGGCGCCGCTCACCTGAAAGAGTCGTATCCATGCAGGTCTGGCCTGGAGAGGCGTATCCACTCGGTGCCACGTACGACGGCGCCGGCACGAACTTCGCGGTCTTCACGGAGGCCGCGGACCGAGTAGAGCTGTGTCTGCTGCACGACGACGGCTCGGAGACCGCGATCGAGCTGCGCGAGAGCGACGCGTTCGTCCGGCACGCGTACCTGCCCGGCGTGATGCCGGGGCAGCGGTACGGGTTCCGGGTGCACGGCCCGTACGCCCCCGAGCGGGGGCTGCGGTGCAACTCCGCGAAGCTGCTGCTCGATCCGTACGCGCGTGCGATCAGCGGTTCGATCCGCTGGGGCGAGGAGGTGTACGGCTACCACTTCGACGATCCCGACCGGCGCAACGATCTGGACTCGGCGCCGCACACGATGACATCGGTCGTGGTCAATCCGTACTTCGACTGGGGCGACGACCGGCTGCCGCGGATCGACTACCACCACACGGTGATCTACGAGGCCCACGTCAAGGGCCTCACCATGCGGCACCCGGGGCTGCCGGAGGAGCTGCGCGGCACCTACGCGGCCCTCGCGCACCCGGCGATCATCGAGCACCTGACGAAGCTCGGGGTCACGGCGCTGGAGCTGATGCCGGTCCACCAGTTCGTCAACGACCACCGCCTGGTCGACATGGGCCTGAACAACTACTGGGGCTACAACACCATCGGTTTCTTCGCCCCGCACAACGCGTACGCCTCCTGGGGCGACCGCGGGCAGCAGGTCCTGGAGTTCAAGTCGGCGGTCAAGGCGCTGCACGAGGCCGGGATCGAGGTGATCCTCGACGTGGTCTACAACCACACCGCCGAGGGCAACCACCTGGGCCCGACGCTGTCCTTCAAGGGCATCGACAACCCGCGCTACTACCGGCTCACGGACGACCCCCGTTACTACATGGACACGACAGGGACCGGGAACTCCCTGCTCATGCGGTCCCCGCACGTGCTCCAGCTGATCATGGACTCGCTGCGGTACTGGGTCACCGAGATGCACGTCGACGGGTTCCGCTTCGACCTGGCGGCGACCCTGGCCCGGCAGTTCCACGAGGTGGACCGGCTGTCGTCGTTCTTCGACCTGGTCCAGCAGGACCCGGTGGTCTCCCAGGTGAAGCTGATCGCCGAGCCCTGGGACGTCGGCGAGGGCGGCTACCAGGTGGGGAACTTCCCGCCGCTGTGGACCGAGTGGAACGGCAAGTACCGGGACACCGTGCGGGACCTGTGGCGGGGCGAACCGCGCGCGCTGGCGGAGTTCGCGTCCCGGCTGACCGGCTCGTCCGACCTGTACCAGGACGACGGGCGGCGCCCGCTGGCCTCGATCAACTTCGTGACCTGTCACGACGGCTTCACCCTGCACGACCTCGTGTCGTACAACGAGAAGCACAACGAGGCCAACGGCGAGGACAACCGGGACGGCGAGAGCCACAACCGGTCCTGGAACTGCGGCACCGAGGGCGAGACCGACGACCCGGACGTGCTGCGGCTGCGGGCCCGGCAGATGCGCAACTTCATCGCGACGCTGATGCTGTCCCAGGGCGTGCCGATGATCAGCCACGGCGACGAGTTCGCGCGCACCCAGCGCGGCAACAACAACGCCTACTGCCAGGACAACGAGCTGGCCTGGCTGGACTGGCCCGAGCTGCCCGACGACGAGGAGGCCCCGGGCGACCTGCGCGGGGACCTGCTGGCCTTCACGCGCGCGATGGTGTGGCTGCGCAGGGACCACCCGGTCCTGCGCCGCCGCCGCTTCTTCCACGGGCGGCCGGTGGAGGGCACCCACGACGACCTGTCCGACATCGCCTGGTTCACCCCCGAGGGCCGGGAGATGACCCAGCGCGACTGGGACTCGGCGCAGGCGTCGGCGCTGACGGTGTTCCTCAACGGCAACGCGATCTCGGAGCCGGGCCCGCGCGGGGAGCGGATCACCGACGACTCGTTCCTGCTGATGTTCAACGCCTCGCCCGAGCCGCTGGAGTTCGTGGTGCCGGTCAACCACGGCCGCCAGTGGGAGGTCGTGGTGGACACCGCCCGCGCGGACGGCGTGCCGCCCGGCACGAGTGCGAAGGTGCAGGCCGGGGACCGGCTGACCCTGACCGACCGGAGCCTGACCGTGCTCCAGCGGCCCGTGTAGCACGGAACGCGCGCGTACCCGGCGGGCACGCGCGCGCGACGGCCCTCCTTCCGCGCCGGCCGCCCCCGTGGCGGCCGGCGCGCCACTCGTCCGGGCGACGCGCGGCGCACCTGGAGCGGGCGATGACACGAAATCCGGCGGGGCGGGTACGTACGTCTGCATGACACCTGAGCGACCTGACCCGACGGTGCCCACGGCCACGTACCGGCTGCAGCTCCAGCCCGAGTTCCCCTTCGCGGCCGCGGCGGCGGCCGTGCCCTACCTGGCGTCGCTCGGCGTCTCCCACCTGCACCTGTCCCCCGTCCTGGAGGCCGTGCCGGGCTCGCTGCACGGCTACGACGTGGTGGACCACGCGCGCGTGCGCGCCGAGCTGGGCGGCGAGGAAGGGCTGCGCGCGCTGTCGCGCACCGCGCGGGAGCACGGCCTGGGCCTGGTCGCGGACATCGTCCCGAACCACATGGCGATGGCCCCGCGCCACAACCGCGCCCTGTGGGAGGTGCTGCGGGAGGGACCGAAGTCGCCGTACGCGCGCTGGTTCGACATCGACTGGGAGGCGCAGGGCGGGCAGGTGCTGCTGCCGGTGCTCGGCGGGCCGCTCGGCGAGGTGATCGGCGAGCTGCGGGCCGACGGCGACGTCCTGCGCTACTACGACCACGTCTTCCCGCTGCGCGAGGGCACCGAGGACCTGCCGCTGCCCCAGCTGCTGGACGCGCAGTGGTACCGCCCGGTGTGGTGGCGGCTGGCCCGCACCGAGCTGAACTACCGGCGGTTCTTCAGCATCTCGGAGCTCATCGGGGTGCGGGTGGAGGACCCGGAGGTCTTCGAGGCCACCCACGCCACGATCCTGCGGCTGCTGCGCGAGGGCGTGATCGACGGGCTGCGCGTCGACCACCCGGACGGCCTCGCCGACCCCGACGCCTACCTCACGCGGCTGCACGAGGCGACCGGCGGGCGCTGGACGGTCGTGGAGAAGATCCTGTCCGACGGCGAGCACCTGCCGGCCGCCTGGCCGGTGGCGGGCACCACCGGCTACGACGCCCTGCGGCACGTCGACGGGCTGTTCACGGACCCCGCGGGGCTCGGGGAGCTGCTGGACGGCTACCGGCGCTTCGCGGCCCCGCAGACGGACCGGGGCGGGCAGTGGGAGGCGACGGCGCGGCGGGCCGCCTACAAGGTGCTCACGCACGAGCTGGCCGCCGAGGTCGACCGGCTGGTCCGGGTGGCGAACCGGCTGTGCGCCACCTCGCCGGACCCGGCGCTGCGCGACCGGGCGCCCTGGGCGCTGCGCACCGCGCTGCAGGAGCTCCTGGTCCGCCTGGAGGTGTACCGGCCGTACGCCTCCGTCGACGCGGGGTCCGTCGTGACGGAGGAGGCGGCGGCCGAGGCCCGGCTGGCGTTCGTCGTGCCCGAGGAGGCCGGCGCGGTCGGCGTCGTGCGGGACCTGCTGCTGGGGCGGTACGGCGACGGGCCGCAGCAGGTGGAGTTCCGCACGCGGTTCGCGCAGACGGCGTCGGCGCTGCGGGCCAAGGCCGTCGAGGACACGGCCTTCTACCGCTACGTGCCGCTGCTGTCGGCGACCGAGGTGGGCGGCAACCCGGGCAGCCCGGCGGTGTCCCCGGAGACCTTCCACGCGTACTGCGCGCGCCTGCAGCGCGACTGGCCGGCCACCGGGACGGTCGTCTCCACGCACGACACCAAGCGCAGTGCCGACGTGCGGGCGGCCCTGCACGTGCTCACCGAGTGCCCGGACCGCTGGGCGGACGTCCTGGCGGAGGTCACCCGCGACGGCGAGGGCGTCCCGGACGCGCAGCTGGCGTGGGCGGCCTGGCAGACCGTGTTCGGGCTCGGGCCCGCCGACGAGGAGCGGGTGCAGGGGGCGCTGCTCAAGCACGTGCGCGAGGCGGGGCTGTACACGAGCTGGACCGAGCAGGAGCCGCCCTACGAGGAGGCGGTGGCGCGGTTCGTGGCGCAGGGGCCGTGCGGGGTGCCGGGCGAGCGGGTGGCCGCGTTCCGGGAGTCCCTGGAGCCGCACGTCCGGGCCAACGTGCTGGGGACGGCGCTGGTGCACCTGACGATGCCGGGGGTGCCGGACGTCTACCAGGGCTCCGAGCACGAGTACCGGGCGCTGGTGGACCCGGACAACCGGCGGAGCGTGCGCTTCCCGGCCGGGGCGGCCGACGAGGCGTCCGGCGGGACGGAGGGGACGTCCGCGCAGAAGGCGGCGCTGACCCGGGCGGCGCTGCGGCTGCGCGCGCGGCGGCCCGGCGTCTTCGGCGGCACGGCGACGTACGAGCCGCTGGCCGCCGAGGGTCCGGCGGCGGCGCACTGCGTGGCGTTCGTGCGCTCCGGCGAGGTGCTCACGGCCGTCACCCGGCTGTCCCTGCGGCTGGCGGAGGCGGGCGGCTGGCGGGAGACCCGGCTGTCGCTGCCGCCGGGCCGGTGGGCCGACGTCCTGGAACCGGGCCGGGAGTTCACGGGGCACGCCCGCGTGGAGGACCTCTTCGGCCGGCTGCCGGTGGTGCTGCTGGAACGGATCGGCGAGGGGTGAGGCCGGGCTGCCGGCGGGGGGCTGTCCACGGGGGACCGCCCCTGCCGCGCGGGTCTCACGGACCGCGCGGGGGCGTTCCTGCCGCGCAGACCCTGCGGCACCCCGGCGGACCACGCGGGCCCGCCCCGCCCGCCGGAAGCACGGCACCGGCGTCCGGGCGGGTGCTCGCCCGGCTGCTGCCGGCCGCCGAGGTGCGGGCGGACGGCGTACGGGCGGGCGGACGGCGTACGGGCGGACGGACGGCGTACGGGCGGACGGACGGCGTACGGGCGGACGGATGGCGTGCGGGCGGACGGCGTGCGCGCACACGCGCCCGCACCCGGCGCTGTCCGAGGCGGGCGGCGAGCTTTTCCCGGCACCGGCGGGGCGCGGGAGGGGTCGGCGGTGGGAGCGCCGGGGCGGACCCGGGCCTGGCGTCCGCGGGCGGAGTGCCGCCCGCCGCCTTCGTGGCGGCGGGCGCATCCGGGCGCCCCTTGGCGCCTCCCCCGCCGCGCCCTTGACAGCGCTCCGTGGCCATGGGGTACTGCGACTTGCGATGTCGGGCGGATGTGACGGGGGTGAGTCTCCTGCCGGAGCTGCGCTACCCGACGGTGGCCGAAACGGTCTCCTCCGCCCGGGCCCTGGCCGTGCAGCGGCCCGGCGCGTGCACGCTGAGACAGGTGGGTTCCTCGCGCGCGGGACGGCCCCTGTACCTGCTGTCGGTGGGACGCGCCCGGCGTGCGGTGCTGGTGGTCGCCGGGGCCCACGCCAACGAGCCGACCGGCGCCCGCACCTCGCTGTCGGTGGCGGAACGGGTGCTGGCGGAACGGGAGTTGCGCGACGGCGTGTCCTGGCACTTCCTGCTGTGCGCCGACCCCGACGGCGCGAGCCTGCACATGGCGCCGTCGCCGCGCAGCCTGTTCGACTACCACCTCGGCTTCTTCCGTCCGGCCGGCCCGGAGCAGCCCGAGTGGGCGCCGTCCCTGCTGCCGCCGGACCGGCTGCCGCCGGAGACCCGGGCCCTGACCCGGGTGATCGACGAGCTGCGCCCCTACCTCCAGGTCTCGCTGCACGGCACCGACCTGGGCGGCAGCTGGGTGCAGCTGACGCGGGACGTGCCGGGCCTGGCCGAGCCGTTCGCCAAGTCCGCGGCGGAGCTGCACATCCCGGTGGAGACGGGCGCCTCGGACGCCGCGGGCTGGCCCGCGACGGGGCCCGGGGTGCACGTGATGCCCGCCCCGGAGGTCCGGCCGGCCTACCCGAGCCTGCCGGACGACGCCCGGCACAGCACCTGGTACCACGCCCACCGGTACGGCGGGCTGACCGCGGTGGTCGAGGTGCCGATGTGGGCGAGCGACCTGGTGGACGACCCCGCGCCGCACCCGGCCCCGGCCGCGGCGATCCGGCGGCTCGCGCACCGGCTGCTGCGGGACACCCGGGAGGTCCGGCAGGTGTTCGAGGACGCGCTGCCCCGGCTGGAGGGCGTGGACGGCCCGCTGCTGCGGGCCGCCCGGTGGGGCATGGACCTGGTGCCGGGACTGGCCGCCGACCTGATCCACACCCCGCCCGCCGACGGCACGCGCGCGTACGTCGGCAGCGTGGACGCCTTCGTACGGCGGGTGCCGCTGCGGGTGGCGGCCATGCTGCGGCGGGTGCTGGAGCAGACCGACGAGGACGCGGCGGCCCGGCTGGAACGGCTCGTCGCCACCTGGAGCGACGCCTTCGCCGTGCGCTTCCGGGCCCGCTGGGTGCCGCTGGAGAACCAGGTCGAGCACCAGTCCCGCACGGTCGTGGCGGCGGCCCTCCACGCACGCGACACCGAGCCGTAGGCCGGGCCGGGCGCCGCCGGGGTCAGAGCGTGGTGCCGGACGCGAATACCTGTCCCGTCCGCGCCGCCATCACGCACGGGTTCGGGAACGTCCGGGTGTACTCCAGCGGCCGCCCCCGCCACTGTCCGGTGGCGTGCACGGTCACCGGCGCGTACGACATCGGGCAGAACACGTCCTTGGCCGGCACGGCGGCGATGTCGCCCCCCGCCGCGTCGAGCTCGGCGCACGCGCCGGTCGCGCGGCCGTGGCCCGCGGGCGGGTCGCACAGCAGCAGGGTGCCCCGCGCCGAGGCGGACGGGGTCTCGCCCGGGGTGACGGTGAAGTAGAGCCAGTTGGCCGGGACGGGCTCCCGGACGGCGGCCTGCGCCGGGGCGGCGCAGGCGACGAGGAGGGCGGCCGCCGCCGACAGGGCGCCGCCCGCCGTTTTCGCTGAGGTGTACGTCATTCCCGGTGCATCGGCACGGCGGCCCCGCAACCCCACCCCGGCTCACCCGAACGGGACCACGGGTGCGGGCCCCGTGCCGCCAGCTCGAAGGCGGCGAGCACCACGCGCGTCTGGTACTCGCACTGGCGTGCGACGGGTATCCAGCGGGCGGCGCAGCCGTCGCGGTAGTCGGCGCACCAGGCGTCGATGAGCCGGTCCAGCTCCGGCAGCACCCCGGCCGGGTCGTGGCCGGCGTGCCGGACGAGCTGGTGCAGCAGCCCGGCCGTCCGCAGCGCGAGCCGCCGCCCGGCGATGCGCAGGGCGGCCAGGCGGGCGGTGCTGAGCGGCGGGAGCGGGCGCCGCGCCGCGGCCCCGGCGTCGGGGTCCCAGGCGTCGGCCAGCCGCGGGCAGACCAGGAGGTAGTCGTCGACCGGCGCGAGCAGGCGGGCCGCGTCGGGCGCGGCGGCCAGGTGCGGCCGGACGAGGGCGAGCAGGTGCCGCAGGAGCGCGGTGTCGTGGCGCAGCGTGCCGCTGACGGTCCGCAGCGTCGCCTCCGCGTCGGCGGGCGGGGAGCCGTCCGCGACGGCCGCCACGCCCCACATGGGGGCCTCGACGACCGCCGTGACGGTGCCGTGCCGGTGCGGATGGAACCACGTCGACTCGACGGCGGCCTCGGTGATGGCCGCGGTGAGGTCGCCCCGGCGCGGCGGCGGGATGCGGTAGACGGCGGGCCCCAGGCCGGGCCAGTACAGGGCGTCGTAGGCGCCGAGCTCGCGGGGGACGCCCAGGCGGGCCGCGGCGTGGGCGAGGCGCCGGGCGATGCCGGGCAGGTCGCGGGTGAGCTCGACGAAGCCGCCGCCGACGTCGACGCCGTGCAGGGAGCACTGCAGGACCGGCCGCAGCTCGTCCTGGAGGCGGAGCAGGGCGCGGGTCTCGGGCAGCGCGGCGGCGGCCGCCCCGTCGGGCAGCCACTCGGGCTGCTCCAGGAAGCCGGGCCGGAAGAAGTTCCGGAAGTAGCGCCCGAGGGTGTAGGGGCCGGTCAGCCAGCCCTCGTTGCGGCGCAGGCCGTCGGGGTCGAGGCACAGCAGCAGGTTCCAGGTGGCGTCGGCACCCTCGGTGAGCCGCGGGTCGGCCAGGGCCCGCTCGGCCAGGCGGAGCACGGTGGCGCCGCCGACGGGTTCGTTGGCGTGCGGTCCGGCGACGACGAGCACCTGGCGGCCGCCGCGGCCGACGGAGAGCAGCCACAGGGGGGTGCCCGCGCGGGAGGTGCCGACGCGCCGCAGCCGGACGTCCCGGGGATGCCGGGCCGCGAGGTCGGCGGCCCGGGTGCCCAGTTCGTCGACGGTGGGGTAGCGCAGGAGGCGCGTCAGGGCACACCTCCGTGGCGCGGTGCCGTGGGTTCACTGGACGTGCAGGGTGCACGCACAGTCAGTCACGACTTGGGGGGTACGTCAACACCGCGCCCGTCACGGACGGGTGAAGCGGGCTCCCTGTTCACAGTGCGTGAAGTCCAGGGCAGGGGCGGGCTCTGTCCGGCCCGGCCGTGCCGGTCAGCCGCGGCCCGCGTCGAGCCGGAAGAGCATGTTCCCGAAGCCGACCTGGTCGCCCTCGCGGACGACGGCCGCGCCGACCACCCGCCGCCCGTTCACGGTGGTGCCGTTGGTCGAGCCGAGGTCCCGCAGGACCCACCGGCCGCCCTGGTGGCGGAGTTCGGCGTGCACGCGCGAGACCGTCTCGTGGTTGAGCCGCAGCCCGCTCGCGGGGTCGCGGCCGATGCGCAGCGGGTGGCCGCCCGCCGGGTGCGGCAGCAGCAGCTTGGGCAGCCGCTCGGCCCGCCAGGCGCTGCGCAGCCGTACCGTGAAGCCGGATATCGCCTCGACGCCGCCGAACACCAGGCGCGAGAAGCGGCCCTCGGTGGGCAGGTCGGCAGTGAGCGCGGCGAGCTCCTCGGAGCGCCGGGCGGCGAGCGCCAGCTCCATCCGGCGGACGAACGTGTCGTGGGACAGCCGTCCCAGGGCGACGCCGTCCCGGAGCACCTGCAGCGCCTTGTCGCGCTCCGCGTCGGAGAGCCGCGCGGGGTACGTGTTGAACTCGAAGGACGACGTCACGCACGTGATTGTCGGTCAGGAGCCCCGGGGTGTCCAGAAAGCGGGAAAAGGCCGCCGCGCGCGCGTGCCCGGCCGCACCGGTTGCGACACCGCCCGCAAAAGGGAAGATTCAAAAGCGGATTGATCTTTTTTGACGCACCATGGACGGGCTACATCACGGTGAGCAGACGAAGGGGAACCGTCCGTGCAGTTCGAGGTGTGGGCACCACAGGCCGGCCGCGTGACGCTCCAGTGCAACGGCGTCACGCGCGCGTTGGAGCGCGATCCCGGACGGGAGGGATGGTGGCGGGGGGAGGCCGAGGCGCACGACGGCTCCCGGTACGGCTTCGCGCTGGACGGCGGTCCCGTGCTGCCCGATCCGCGCTCGCGCCGGCAGCCGGACGGCCCGGACGGGCTGAGCGCGGTCGTCGACCACGCCCGGTACGCCTGGCGCACCGAGTGGGCGGGACGGCCCCTGCCCGGCGCGGTCCTGTACGAGCTGCACGTGGGCACGTACACGCCGCAGGGCACCTTCGACGCGGCCGCCGAGCGGCTCGGCCATCTCGCGGAACTGGGCGTCACGCACGTGGAGTTGATGCCCCTGTGCCCCTTCCCCGGCACGCACGGTTGGGGGTACGAGGGGGTGTCGCTGTGGGCGGTGCACGAGCCGTACGGCGGCCCCGAGGGACTGAAGCGCTTCGTCGACCGGGCCCACGAGCTCGGGCTCGGCGTGGTCCTCGACGTGGTGCACAACCACTTCGGCCCGTCCGGCAACTACCTGCCCGTCTTCGGGCCCTACCTCACGGACACCCACCACACCCCCTGGGGCGCCGCGGTCAACCTGGACGCGCCCGGCTCCGACGAGGTGCGCGCCTACCTGATCGGCAGCGCGCTGGCGTGGCTGCGGGACTACCGCCTCGACGGGCTGCGCCTGGACGCCGTCCACGCGCTGGTCGACACGCGCGCCTGCCACTTCCTGGAGGAGCTGTCCGAGGCCGTGGACGGGCTGGCCGCCGAGGTGGAGCGGCCGCTGTTCCTGATCGCCGAGTCGGACCTGAACGACCCGCGGCTCATCACCCCGCGCGAGGAGGGCGGCCTCGGTCTGCACGCGCAGTGGAACGACGACTTCCACCACGCCCTGCACACCGCGCTGACCGGCGAGGCGCAGGGCTACTACGCCGACTTCGCACGGGCTCCGTTCGCCGCGCTCGCCAGGACGCTGACCGGCGGCTACTTCCACGACGGCACGTACTCCAGCTTCCGGGGGCGGCACCACGGCCGCCCCCTGGACCGCACCCGGGTGGCCGCGCACCGACTGCTCGGCTACAGCCAGACCCACGACCAGGTGGGCAACCGCGCCCAGGGCGACCGCCTGTCGGCCCTGGTCCCGCCCGGGCTGCTGGCCTGCGCGGCCACGCTGGTCCTGACGGCCCCGTTCACGCCGATGCTGTTCATGGGCGAGGAGTGGGCGGCGGGCACGCCCTGGCAGTTCTTCACCGACCACACCGATCCCGAGCTCGCCGAGGCGGTCCGGCGCGGCAGGCGGCGGGAGTTCGCCGCGCACGGCTGGCGGGAGGAGGACGTGCCCGACCCGCAGGACCCGGCCACCCGCGACCGGTCCTGCCTGGACTGGTCCGAGCCGGAGCGCGAACCCCACGCGCGCGTGCTGGCCTGGTACCGGCGGCTGATCGCGCTGCGCCACGAGCAGCCGGACCTCACCGATCCCGACCTCGCCGACACCAAGGTGGCCTACGACGAGGAGCGGCGCTGGATCGCCTTCCGGCGCGGCGACGTCCAGGTGGCGGTGAACCTCGGCGAGGAACCGGCCGCGATCCCGCTCGGCGATCCCCACGCGCGCGTGCTCGCCGCCTGGGAGCCCGTGGACGGCCCGGGGGCGGACGGGGTGCTGCACGTGCCCGGGCGGTCGGGCGTGGTGCTGCTGCAGCCCTGACGGCCGCTCCTCGGCGAGGCCCGCACCGGCCCCGGCCGGGCCTCGCCCCTGGCCCGCTACAGGGCGTCGTCGGCGTCCCCGTCCCGCAGGTCCGTCACCCGCTCCAGCAGGATCGCCTCCCAGGCGTGGCGCAGCTGGGCGCGCAGCAGGGGCACGGGCCCGGGGGCGCGGCCCGCGAGGGCCTCGGCCAGGCGCAGGACGGTGTCGCAGCGGGCCAGCCACAGGCCGCGCAGGCAGGGGCGGGCGCCGTAGCCGGCGAGGGTGGCGGCGCGGACGGCGGCCGGTGAGCCGACGGCGCGGGCGAGCCCCGCGATGTCCTCGGCGGGGTCGCCGAGGACCGCGTCGGCCCAGCCGAGGACGCCGCGCACCCGGCCGTCGGCGCTGACCACGAGGTGGTCGCCGGTCAGGGCGTGGTGGACGAGGACCGCCGCGCCCGGCTGGGCGGCGAGCTGGACCGCGGCGGGCTGGGTGAGCTGGGCCAGCCGCACGGGGTCGAACTCGTCGGCCCCGGCGAGGCGTTCGGCGGCCCGTCCGGCGGCCCGGCGCAGCTGCTCCAGGGAGCGCGGGGCGACGCGCGGCACGCCGAGCCCCTCGGCCTGCCGGACCGGGACCTCGCGCAGTCCGGTGAGCAGCCCCGCCAGGTCGGCCTCGCCGACGGCGGACACGTCGTGCCGCTCCCCCGAGCCGCCGGGCACCTTGGTGTCCAGGGTGTAGGTCAGCCCGGGCGTCCACTCGCCCTGCGCCACGCTCACCGGCACCGCGACCGGCACGTGCGGGCGGACCAGATCGCGCAGCCGCAGCTCGCGGCGCTGGCGTACGGCGGCCTCGCGGTCGGGGGCGAGGCGCAGCACGTGGCGGGCGCCGACCCACCACGTGGCGTGCCCGGCGTCCCCCGTGACGGGCCGCACGTCCGGGCCGGCTCCGGAGGCCGGACCGTCCTGCCCGCCCCGGGCCGCCCGCGCGCCCCGGCCGCCCCCGGTGTCCTCGAGGAGCGCGCGGACGAGCCGGCGGACGGTGTCCGCGGTGGGGGTCGGTACCTGGGTCATGGTCGTGCCGTTGCCGTTCGGGAGGCGTGGTGGGGTCATCGGCGGCCTCTCACTCCACTATGACCAGCTCGCGGGTGGTGGTGTTCAGCCGCCGCCCGCCGTCCTCGGTCACGGTCACGATGTCCTCGATGCGCACGCCGAAACGCCCGGGCAGGTAGACGCCGGGCTCCACGGAGAAGCACATGCCGGGTACGAGGGGCTGCCGCTCGCCCTCGACCATGTAGGGCGGTTCGTGCGTGGTGACGCCGATGCCGTGCCCGGTGCGGTGGACGAAGAAGGCGCCGTACCCCGCTTCGGCGATGACCGCGCGGGCCGCGCGGTCGACGTCCTGGCAGGCGGCCCCGGGCCGCACCGCCCGGAAGCCGGCCTCCTGTGCTTCGCGCACGAGGTCGTGGACGCGGCGTTCCTCGTCGGTGGGTTCTCCGACGTGCACCGTGCGGGAGGTGTCGGAGCCGTAGCCGTCCTTGAGGCCGCCGAAGTCGAGGGCGACCATGTCGCCGCGCCCGATGACGCGGTCCCCGGCCTCGTGGTGCGGGTTCGCGCCGTTCGGGCCGGAGGCGACGATCGTGAAGTCGACCTGGGAGTGCCCGGTGCCGCGCAGCAGGCCGGCGAGGTCGGCGGCCACGTCGGCCTCCCGGCGGCCGGCGAAGCGGACCCGACGGATCTCCTCGAACGCGGCGTCCGCGGCGGCGCCCGCGGCCGCGAGGAGGGCGAGTTCCGCCGCGTCCTTGACGGCGCGCAGCATCGGCAGGGCCTCGGTGAGGGACGCGTAGGAGGTGCCGGGCAGCGCCTTCTGCAGGCCCAGCAGGTGCAGGGCCCAGGTGTTGTCGCTGATGCCGTAGCGGCCGGTGCCGTCGAGCAGGGCGGCGGTGGCGGCGTAGGGGTCCTCGCCGTCGGTCCAGTCGCGCAGCGTCAGGGCGGGCGCGCCCGCCGCCCGCCGGGCGTCCGGGGCCTCCAGCGTGGGCACGACGAGGACGGGGTCCCGTCCGGCGGTCAGGACCAGCAGGGTGAGGCGTTCGGTGACGGCGGTGGGCGTGTAGCCGGTGAGCCAGGCCAGGTCCGGCCCGGGCGCCACGAGCAGCCCGGCGAGCCCCGCCTCGGCGGCCGCCCGCGCGGCGCGCTCCCTGCGGGCCGTGTAGTCGGCGGCGGTGAAGGGCGCGGTACCGGTCATCCGGGCCTCCAGGGGCTGCGTGAGGACTACGGGCAGCATCCTGCCCGGCGGACGGGGGCGGCGCGAGCCGGTTCGCGGTGTTCGCACGGACGTCCTCGGGGACGGGCACGCGCCGATCGACCGTCGGCTCGACTGACCGGACGCGCGCTGTCCGTGGGCCGGCGGGCCGGTCGACAGCGTGCGCGGCTTCGACGGCGGCGCCGTGCCGGTGGGCGGCTCCGGCGTCCCGGGACGCGGCGACGGGGAGCCGGACGAGGAGAGGAGGCGTACGCCTTGATCGAGGCCGTCCCCGGCGACCTCGGCGGAGCCGTCCCGGTCCTGTTCGCCTTCCGCCACCCGCCGGTGGTCCCGCACCACCCGCCGCCCGGCTCCCGTCCGCCGCGCCGCCCGGACCGGCCGGCCGGGCTGCCGGCGCGCCGGCCCGGGGTCGCGGGACTCGTCACCGGCCGCGTGCACGGCCCCGCCGCCACACCGTCCGCGGGACGGCCGCCGGTGGTGGGCCCGCGGTGGCCCGGACGCTGCGGCTGCCCCGGGAGGGCGGGCAGGGCGCGGCCCGGGACGCGCCGGGCGGGGCCGCCTGCCACGTGCCGGACGGCGCGCGGCCCACCAGCCGCTCCCGGGCGGTCACGTGAGGATGCCCGGGACGGCCGTGATCTGCTGGTAGCCGCCGCTGCGGTGGCGCACCGTGAGCGTGACGGGCGTGCCGGGGCGGGCGGCCGCGACGGCCCGGGCCAGGTCGGCCGCCGAGTCGACGCGGGTCCTGCCGAAGACCAGGAGCACGTCGCCGCGGACCAGGCCCGCCGAGAACCCCGGCCCCGGCACGTGGACGCCCACGACGAGGGCGCCCGGCTTCCCGGCGTCCGCGACCTCCACGCCGAGCGTGGCGCGGACCGGCGCGGGCGGCGGGGACGACGGCGTGGCGCCGGGACGGGCCGAGGGGGACGCGACGTCCGGCCGGACCGCCTGCCGCTGCAGGTCGGCGAGCCGGCCGGTGCCGAGCACCGCGGCGCCCACCGCGCCCAGGCCCACCCCGGACAGGAGCAGAACCGTCCCGGCGAGGACGGCGCACAGCAGGCCGGCCGGCCGCCGGCCACGGCGCCGGACGGCGTGCGGACGCCGCCGGGGGCCGGGCCCGCCGGCACCGGCACCGGGTCCGCCGGTGCCGCCCGTGCCGCCGGCTCCGGTGCCGCCGGGGTCCTGGCCGGGCATCGGCCTGGGCCGCAACGCAGTCTGTTCCATGATCGCCTCCGGCTGGTGCTCTACCCGGCGCACCGGCCCGTGACGAGCCACGAAGGAGTGAGACTGACCGGCGGCCGGGGAGGGGAGGCCGCCGCGCGGACGCGGCCTCCCCTCCCCTCGCCTCCCCATCTCCGCGCGTCAGCCCGTGTGGCCCTCCCCGTGGCCGCCGTGCGCCCCGCCGTGGTCGAACTTCAGCGCCTCGGCGGGCATGACGACGAAGGGCCGCATCATGCCCATGTCCTCGTGCTCCAGCAGGTGGCAGTGGTACATGAACCGGCCGTACGCGCCGTCGAACCTGCCCATCACGCGCAGCATCTGGTTGCCGGGCACCCGGAAGGTGTCCTTCCAGCCGAGCTCGTTGGGCGCCAGGGGGATCGAGGTGCCGGCGTCGTACCGGATCGGGCCGACGGTGCCGCCCACCGCCGGGTCGAAGCCCGAGACGTCGTAGGCGTCGCGGCCCAGCGCCTGGAAGTCGGCCAGGTGGATGTGCATCGGATGCACGATCGGCGCGAGGTTGAGGAAGCTCCACTGCTCGTGGCTGCCCTCGGCGATGGTGTAGCCGAGGGCGTCGTTGAACGTGCGCGCCGTGCGCCGGTAGGTCCTGGTCGTCCCGTCCGGCCCGGTGATCTGGATGACGCCGTCCGTCGGGACCTGGACGCGGCCGGGGTCCGTGACCTCGGTCATCTCCCACATCTCCGGGTGCCCGCCCGAGCCCTTGGTGCCGGGCGGGGTGAGGACGACCAGGCGGTGGCCGTGGGGGATGTCGTGGGTCAGCCGGCGGAACGAGCCGGAGAGCACCTGGGGCAGCTCGAAGGTGTCCGGCTCGCAGGTCCCGCCGACCCGGAACTCCATGACGGCCGGGTAGGGCACGTCGCCCGCCGGGTCGGGCACGCCCGGCGGCTGGTTGCGGCCCTTGTTGACCAGGCGCAGCCGGCGGCCCGCCAGCCCCCGGAAGTCCACGAGCAGGTCGAACCGCTCGGCCGGGGCCGCGGTCAGCGTCGGCAGCTCCCCGTCGAAGTCGACCGGGACGGGCCGCGGCAGCAGCCCGCCGTCGCTGCCGATCTGGTGGACGACGCCCGGCACCGGGCGGTCGTCCTCGTCCACGAGGACCAGCTGGTAGATGCGCGCGTTGGACGCGTTGACCAGCCGGAAGCGGTACCAGGCGGCGTCGACGTCGGCGTAGGGCCAGATGCGGCCGTTGACCGTGGTGTACGGGCCGGTGAAGGGCAGCGAGACCGGCTTGCCCGTCTCCGGGTTCTTCTCCTGGACGACCACCGTCTTGTGCAGCAGCCGTCCGTTGAGCCGGCCGTCCTCGTCGGTGTCGAGGTTGCGGTCGGCGAGCAGCAGCGGGATCTCGCGCTCCCCGCTCGGCAGACGCAGGGCGTCCTCCTCGTCGTCGCGGACGAGGTAGGTGCCGTACAGGCCCGTCATCACGTTCCACCGCGTGATGTTCATGGCGTGGTCGTGGTACCACCACTGCACCGCCGCGTGGTCGTTCGGGTACTCGGAGAGCTGGGCGTCGCCGGAGCCGACCGCGTTGTCCGCCCAGCCGTCGTTGCCGCCGCCGGTCTGGGCGCCGTGCAGGTGGGTCACCGACCAGGCGGGCAGGGCCGCGACGTCCTTGTGGGGCTCGACGCCCTCGCGCCCGGGTTCCGTCGTGGCCGGCGGGCGGCCGTCGGTGCGCAGCGGCACCTCGACGGAGGTGACCGGGTACTCGGCGTCCCGCGGGATGCGGTTGGTCCACGCGATGCGGACCCGCTGTCCGCGCCGCACCTCAATGGTCGGGCCGGGCACCTGCCCGTCGTAGCCCCACATGAGGGTCGGCGGGAGCTGCGGGTGCAGGCGCACCCAGGTGGGGCGCAGGGCGATCTCGGTCTCGTGCAGGACGTCGCCGGACGCCGGGCGCAGGACGGACGGGACGGGCAACGGGGCCCGGTACGGCGCCAGTTCGTCCGTGGTCGGCGCGGACTCGAACGCTCCGCCGTCCGTCGGCCTCTCGATGATGTCGGTCACTGTGCACACCCCCGTGTGTTCTGTTCTGTGTCCCCCGTTGCTCAGTAGGACTCCCGGAACCCCCGCCGGAGTTCCGGGAATGCCCCATTCCGTACAGGAAGATGTGGAATCTGGCGGTCCGTGTCAGGTGAGCGGGGTGAGGACGGGCCGGGCGGGCGGCCGGTCCGGGAGGAAGCCGTGGGTGCGGCGGGCCAGGTACTCGGCCTTGTAACGGTCCACGGCGCGGTGCCAGTTGAGGATGCCGGCCATCCAATTCCGCAGGTCCGCCACGTACTCCCGCATGACCGCCCGGGCCTCGCCGGACAGCCGGAAGTCCTCGTACAGCACGGGCAGTTCGTGGTCGACGACGTGCTCGAACTGGCTCATGCGCTGGCTCATCAGGTCGTGGACGACGCCGAGGGCGGCCGGGTAGTCGCAGCCGAAGAAGTTCTGCACGACGAGGATCGCGTTGTGGATCTCGCCCTCGTACTCGATCTCCTTCTGGTACGAGAAGACGTCGTTGAGCAGGCAGGCGTAGTCGATGGCCGCGTTCTCCAGGGAGCGGACCGGGCCGCTGCGGTAGACCTCGGGCGGGACGGCCGGGCCGTGGCCCATCCGGCACAGGCTCAGCGTGAGGTCGGAGCCGAAGGTCCGGCGGCGCATCTCCAGGTAGTCGACCGGATCGGGGACGCGGTGCTGGAGCTGGTTGGACAGCTCCCACACCCAGGCCTCCGTCATGACGTTCACGGCGTCCTTCAGCGTGCGCCGCTGGTCGGGGGTCATGCCGGCGGTGGTGAGGGCCCACAGGTCGATCAGGCCGCGTTCCATGGCGTTGGCAGGGACCTGCGTCTGCCGCCCGTCGACGGGCATGCAGTCGGACAGGCGGGCCGTGGTCAGCCGGGCGGCGGCCAGGTCGCGGCGGTGGCCGTAGACGAGCGGGTAGTAGTCGTCGCCGTAGGTGCCCCAGGCCAGCCACCGCGCGCTGAGGTCGAGGGCCTCGGGGGTGGCGTCCGGGTCGAGGCCGGCGGAGCACAGCGCCAGGTCGTTGGCGGCGAGCTTGTCCTCGTCCCAGACCCCCTCGCCGAGCATGCCCATGGAGCGGGTCCAGTCGACGAGGTTGCGGCGGGCGGCGTCCAGGTGCGGGCTGAGCTCCAGCGGGAACGGCATGCGGATGTCAGGGATCCGGGACGGGCCGACCTGCTGGTAGGGCACGTGCGTGTAGGCCCGTGCGCGGGCGGCCCCGGTCGACGCGAGCAGCGCGCGCACGTCGGCCGCGGAGGTGCCGGGTCCGCTGATCCCCAGCCCCGTCCCCGGCCACGGCCGGGCGCCGCGCGCGTTCTCGTTCATGTAGCGGCTGGAGCGCATGTGCCACTCGTGGCCGCCGGACTGCCAGTCCTGCAGCCCCTTGGTGTACGCCGCCACGGCCGCCAGTTCGTCCGGGGTGAGGCCCTTCTCCAGGGCGAGGGCGGGCACTTCGGTGAACGCGGTGTGCTCGAACTGCTGGAGCCGGGAGGTGAGGATGTCGTTGACGGTGTCGGCGGCCTCCTGGGTGGTGCAGCCGAAGAAGGTCTCCAGGACCAGTACGCCGTTGCTGTTCTCGCCCTCGTCCTCGACCTCCCGCTGGTAGGAGAACAGGTCGTTGCGCAGGTGCACCGCGTCGGAGAAGGTCTCCATCAGCACCCTCAGGGGCCTGGACCCGGCGACGGCGGGGGGCACTTCGGCGGTGGCGTACTCCACGAGCCCCGCCGACCAGGGCGCGCCGCCCACCTTGCGGCGCATCTCGATGTACTCGACGGGGTTGGCGATCCGCCCCTCGTTGATGTTGGACAGCTCCCACAGGGACTCGTTGAGGAGGTGCTCGGTGGCCACGGCGAAGCGGCGGCGCCAGTCCGCCGACATCTTCGGCACGGTGCGCGCCCACAGGTCGGCGAGGCCCGCCTCCACCGGGTTCTCCGGCTCGGGCACGGGAGCGGACGGGTCCAGCGGCATGAACAGGGGCAGCCGGTCCAGGTGGGCCTTTCCGGCGGCGCGGTCCTGGGAGCGCTTGTACTTCTCCAGGAAGTGGTCGTCGAAGAAGAAGACCCACACGTACCAGTCGGTGATCAGGGAGAGGTCGGGTCCGTCGCAGTCGGGGTGGGTGTAGGCGCAGAGCAGGCCGTAGTCGTGGGCGTCGAGGTCGGCCTGCTCCCAGACCCCGGACCCCTCCAGCATGCCCATCGCGCGCGCCCACGCGGTCGAGTGGGCGCGGGCCTCCTCGACGTGCGGGTTCAGCCGCGCGGGGTGCGGCAGGTAGAAGTGCGGGAGTTCGAAGGGCTGCGTCATGGCCGGGCCCTACCCGGGGGCCCGCGACGGCATCCGCCGGGCCGGACATGATCACACCATCGCGTGAACCGGGGGCGCGGAGGGGAACGTTCCCGGCCGTCAGGCCCGTACCTGGATCAGCGCACGGGTCCCGCTGGTCCGCCAGCGCTGTCCCTCCGCCGCGACCAGCGCGGCCTCGGTGCGGGCGTCCAGGCCGGTGATCACGTCGGACTTCAGGGTGCGCAGGGCGGCGACCGGGCCGGGGAAGAAGGCGGTGACGTCCGCGAAGGGCGTGGTCGGCGGCCACCGCCGGTCCCCCACCAGCCGGCGGTAGTTGAGGTCGCCCTTGAGCACGGTGACGGTGGCCGAGGCGAACTCCGCGCGCAGGTCCCCGGGCATGTCCGCGTACGGCAGGGGCGCGCAGGAGAAGGGGTGGGCGCGGACCGTGAGGCGGCCGTCGGCCAGGGCGGACCACAGCAGGCGGCCGTGGCCGGCGGCCGCTCCCCCGGCGCCGGTGAGCCGGCGCAGCGCGTCGACCACGTCGGCCGTGGTGGCGTCGGAGACGTAGTACGGGGACGGCTTGACGTGCAGGACGGCCCGGCCGATGTGCCCGTGGTCCAGGAGGTGGGCGATCAGCAGCAGGTCGGGGACGAGTTCCCGGCCCGCGTTGTCGGCGACCAGGCACAGCGTGCCGGTGCCGGAGGCGCCGAGCAGCGCCCAGAGGGTGTCGCTGTCGTCGGCGACCAGACCGGGGACGGCGGCCGCGGCCTCGGCGCCCTCGGCGGACAGCCGGAAGCCGAGGTCGGCGCGGTTGCCCCACAGGGAGCCGTGCAGCAGGGCGCGCGCCCGTGCGTCGGCGGGGCGGCCGGCGAGGTCGTCGAGCGCGGCCAGTTCCTCGTCCGTCGCGGGGTCGTCGAGTTCGGCGAGCTTGAAGGGGCGGAAGGGGTCGATGCCCTGCCAGGGGCCGGGGCCGAAGTAGCCGACGGCGTCGAGGAGCCGGCGGTAGAAGTAGCTCTCGGACCAGAGCCAGGGCACGTCGTACCAGGAGCGGCCGGCGTAGGTCCGCATGCCCCACGTCTCCCACAGGCCGTGGTCGGGGGCGTCGGCGGGCAGGGGTTCGATCCGGCCCTCGGTGCAGGAGGTCAGCAGCGCGTCGAGCGCGCGGTGCTGCTCCGGTCCGTACGGGAAGGCGTCGCGCACCCGGCGGATGATCGCGGGGTGCCGCTCGGCGAGGACGCCGTGGGGGAAGGAGCCCGGCTCGTCGCCGAGGATCACGGGGGCGGTGGGGGTGTCGGGCATGCGGCTCACGGTAGCGGCCCGGGGGCGCGGGTCCGTCCGCCGGCTCCCCAGCGCCCCGCTCAGACCGGTGCGATCTCGCGTTCCAGGCGGGCCGCGAGGCTGAGGTAGCGGGCGCGGCGGGTCACGGGCACCAGGCCGCGGATGAGTATCTGCCACATCTCGGCCACCCGGCGGGGCTGGCGCGCGACGGGTTCGCGGGAGCGGCCCACGACACGGGTGCCGACGAAGAAGCAGACCAGGGAGTGGGCGACGGCGTCGGCGTCGACCTCCGGCGGGACGTCGGACTCCTTGACCGCGCCGAGGAGCCGGGCCGTGAAGATGTCCATCCACTCGGTGAACGGGTGGGGCAGCGGCGACCGCACGCGGATCCCGCCGGTGGCGAGGCGGAGTCCGGCCCGCAGCACCGGGTCCTCGACGGACAGCCGGGCGAGGCCGAACGTGAGGCGCATCAGCGCCTCCAGCGACGAATAGCCCCGGTTGTCGGTCTGGCGCACCAGCCGCCGGCACGTCTCGGACTGCAGCTCCAGGATGGCCTGGGCGAGGTCCTCCTTCGCCGCGAAGTGGAAGTACAGGGCGCCCTTGGTGACGCGGGCGTGCTCGACGATGTCGCTGAGACTGGTCGATTCGTAGCCGTGACGGTCGAACAGGTCGGCGGCGGCGGTGATGATCGTCGCTCGGGTCTGCTCGGCTCGCAGCTGCCTCGCCATCGACTGCTCTCTCCCGGAAAAGGAACGGGTCGTGCTGTTTGTTTTTACCCCCTGTACACGATAACTCACCGTACGGCGGCACTCATCACACCAGTATGCCGGAGTGCGGGCGTACTTCCGGCACATCAGGGAGAGTCGGGGAAAGAAAACGGCATGACCGGTATGGATTCCGGGGGTGCGGGGACGCGAAAACGGCGGGCCGGCCGGTGCCCCATCCGCACCGGCCGGCCCGCCTGTTCGGGTCCCGCCCCTTGTTCGGTCGTCCGTCAGAAGGTGAGCTTCCAGCTGTTGAGGGTGCCGGTGTCCTGCGCCGCCGTGTCCTGCACGCGCAGCTTCCAGGTGCCGTTGGCGACCTCGCCGGAGGCGTTCACCGTGTAGGTGGCGGTGACGTTGTCCGCGGAGTCCGAGGAGCTGGCGGACTTCAGGCGGTACGCCGAACCGTCCGGCGCGATCAGGTCGACGACCAGGTCGCCGCGGTAGGTGTGGGTGATGTCCACACCGACCTGGAGGGCGGAGGGCGCGTTGCCGCTGCGGCCACTGACGGTGATCGGGGACTCGACCGCCGCGCCGGCGTCGGGGATGGCGACCGCCGCGGTGCTGGAGAAGGTCGTGCCGGTGGACGTGCCGCCCTTGACCGCCTGGACGGTCTTCGCGGCGTCCGCCAGGCCCGCGCCGCAGCCGCCGGAGCAGGTGCCGGGCAGGGCACGGGCGTTGGCCTTGATCGCCGACTCGATCTGCGCCGGGGTGAGGGCGGAGTTGGCCGACTTCATCAGGGCGGCCAGGCCCGCGACGTGCGGGGTGGCCATGCTGGTGCCCTGGTAGTAGGCGTAGTTCTCGGTCGACGGCGTCCTGGTGCCGGAGTTCAGCGTGGAGAGGATGCCGTTGGACGTGGTGGTGCGGGTCTCGCCGCCGGGCGCGGCGATGTCCACGATCGTGCCGTAGTTGGAGTACGAGGCGCGGCTGCCCGCGCGGTTGGTGGCGGCGACCGTGATGACGTTGGCGCAGTTGGCCGGGGAGGAGTTGGCGGCGTTCTGGTTCTCGTTGCCGGCCGCGACGACCACCGTGGTGCCGCGGTTGACGGCCGCGGTGATGGCGCTCTGGGTGGCGGTGGAGCAGGCGCCGCCCCCGCCGAGGCTCATGTTGATCACCTTGGCGACGTTGGTGTTGGCGGGGACGCCGGAGACGGTGCCGCCGGACGCCCAGGTGATGGCGTCGATGATGTCGGAGTCGTAGCCGCCGCACTTGCCGAGGACGCGCAGCGGGGAGATCTTCGCGCCGTACGCGACGCCCGCGACGCCCTTGCCGTTGTGGGTGGCGGCGGCGATGGTGCCCGCCACGTGGGTGCCGTGCCAGGAGGAGTTGCCGCCGGTCGCCTGGCCGCACTCTCCCGCGGCGTACCAGTCGCCCGGGTCGGCCGGGTTGCTGTCGCGGCCGTTGCCGTCGACGGAGACGGCGGTGTCGGAGATGAAGTCGTAGCCGGCGACGACGTTCGCGGCGAGGTCGGAGTGGGCGACGTAGCCGGTGTCGATGACGGCCACGGTCACGCCGCTGCCGGTGGCGAGGTCCCAGGCGCCCGGCACGTTCATGCCCGCGGTGGCCTCGAACAGGTCCCACTGCTTGCCGTACTCGGTGTCGTTGGGGGTGGCCAGCGGCTTGTTCAGGCGGTCCGGGACGGCGTAGGCGACCTGCGGGTCGGCCCGGTACTCGGCGAGGACGTCGGCGACGTCCGCCGTGGTGGCGTCCGCGCCGAGGTCGACGAGGGCGGCTCCGGTGCCGAGGCGGCGCCGGAAGTCGACGTCCTCGCCGGTCTCCTCGGCCTTCGCGGCGGCGTCGGCGGCGGCGGCCCGGTTCGACTCGGCCTCGGCGGCGCCGGACTTGTAGCCGACGATGAGCCGCTCGGCCGGGGTGCCGGGGGCGGCCTCGGCCTGGGCCGCGGGGACGGCGGAGGGGGTGTCCTGCGCGACGGCGACCTGTGCGGCCGCGGCGGTCAGCAGGGCGGCGGAGACCGCGGCGGCGGATATGAGCGTCCGTCTCGGGGCGGGGTTCGGGGAGGAGGTGCGCAAGGGCTTGCCTTTCGTGCCGTGCCTCCGGCTGTGGGGCAGCGCGGAGTGGCGCTCGATTCGCTTCGTCCTCGAAGCGGAGGGGGGTGAAGAACCGAAAAGCGTCAGCGATGGCCGGCCAGGCGACAGCGACGACCCGTTCGGGGTTACCTGTGGGTCGGCTGTGCAGGAACAATAGGCAAACGCGAGGTCGGCGGGATACGGGGGAAACCCTCGATCCGGCCGGAAACCCACCCTCTGTGCAGCCCTGTTGTGCGGGAACGACCCGCTTCGGGCGGGCCGGTGACGCACCGAACGCGCCGGTGCGCACCGGCGCCCGGCGGGACGGCGCCGCGGTGCCCGGCGCACCGGCGGCGCCGCCCCGGTGGCACGCCCGCGTCGGCGTGCCGCCGTACGGCGGTCAGTTGACGTGGACCACCGCGCCCGAAGAGGTGGTCACCGGCGCGTACTTGGCGGTGAAGAAGGCGTTGGAGAAGCACAGGGACGAGCCGGACGCCTTCGTGAACTGCTGGTTGGTGAAGGAGATGCCGTTGCCGGCGTTGCTCGCGGTGCCGGACAGGCCGGCGGCCCGGTAGACGCAGGTGACGGTGCCGAGCAGGGTGCGCAGTTTGACCGTGGACTGGACGACGGAGCCCGCGGGCGGGCTGACGGTGAGGGCGCCGGCGGAGGAGACCGTGGTGGCGTAGGGCAGGTTGTCGACCGTGATGCCGCTGACGCCGAGCACGCCGGTGACGTTGGAGGTACAGCTCGCGGCGTCGAAGGTGTGCGCGGTCAGCGACTCGGTGGCCGTGCCGGGCGCGGTCGGGTTGCCGGTGACGGTGGCGGTGAACTTCGAGGCGGTGCAGGAGATGCCGCTGGTGCCGGTCGCGCTGGAGTAGAACGTGGCGGTGGTGCCGCCGGCCAGGTTCGCGGAGAGGACCTCCCCGACCGCGACGGGTGTGCCGCCGGCACCGCCGGTGGTGAGGACGGGGGTGTCGGCGGCGGAGGCCGGGCCGGCCGCCGGGAGCGTCAGCGCGCCGACGGCGGCGGTGAGGGCGAGGAGCGTGCGTGTACGCATGCGGGTGTACCTCTTCTCGGGAGTGGGGTACGGGGAGCCGGGACGCCGGCCGGTGTCCGCCGGTGTCCGGTCGCGGTTCCGTGACGGGGTTCCGGCCGGGCCGGGCCGGGGTGCCCGGGTGCGGGTGCGGGTCCGGGCGGACGCGGCCGTGCCGGTGCCGCGCGGGGCCGGACTCGCAGGTGCGGGGCCCGTGCGGGACGAGCAGCCGGGAGAGCGCGGGCGGTGCCGCGGGACGGATCCGGCGCCACGGATCCGGGAAACGAGGCAAGTTGTAGACCTGATGATTCGTCAACGTCAATACGGCATACGGGAGTTGGCACGCGGGTGAGGACTCGGCCCGGCGCGGCGGGCGGCGGTGCGCACCGCCGTCACAGGTTCACCACTTCGCGTTCACCGATGCCTTGACCGCCGGTGTAACCCCCGGTAACTTCCGGATTGGCTACTGCGGCGTCACGAGAAAGCCCTTGCATCCGCCGGGAGGCGCGAGGAGGCGTGCGCCGCAGCCGCTGTCCGCGCCAGGACACCGCGCCGCTGAACCCGACCCGCATGGACTATGCCCCTGGGAGCAGACATGGCCCCGTCCCCGGAACACCCCACGCCCGCCGAGCACCCCGTCGAGCCCTCGGCAAGCGATTCCGCACCCGCCGCCCCGGGCGGCCCGGACAGACGCGGCCGGGTCCGGCTGCGCCGCGCCGCGGTGCTCGCGGTGCCCGCCGCCGCGGTCGCCGCGGGGCTCGCGATCCTCACCGCGCAGGGCGCGCTCGGCGTGCAGTTCGCGATCTCCGGCATGCCCTTCACGGTCACCGCGACGGAGCTGAACGGCACCGGGTTCGCGCAGTTCGGCGCCCTCGACAGCATGGCGGAGGGCAGCCCCAACGAAGGCGACACCGGCGGGCAGGTGCTGGTCGTCACCTCCGTGATCAAGAACGCCACGCTCACCAAGCTGTGCCAGAGCGTCGACCTCGGCGGCACCAACCTGCTCATCACGGCGGGCGGCGGGAGCGAGAAGGTCACCGCCAGCGACCTGACCACCGACTCCACGCAGCTGTCCGGCGACGCCGCGTTCACCGGCATGGAGATCGGCAACGACGCCAGCACCCTGGACAAGGCCGGGCCGCTGGGCCGCGGGCCCAAGGGCGTGTTCAGCCAGCAGTCCGACACCGTGCGCATCGCCGACCTGCGGCAGACCAACTACGCCACCACGGCCGGGGTGTTCCGGCTGCCCGGCCTGAAGCTCCGCTTCAGCGAGTCGGGATGCTGAGGCCGGACGGCCCGCGGCACTCCTTCCGCACCTGGCGTCATCAGCGGCCGTTCTGGGGCGGGCTGCTGCTCGCCCTGGGCGGCGCGGAGATCCTGCTCACCCAGAAGGCGTCGCTGAAGGTGATCCTGCACGTCGGCATGCAGGGCCTGGCCGGGTACCTCCTGCCGGCGCTGATGCTGCTGTGCGGCCTGCTGATCCTGTTCAACCCCGCCCAGCGCCTGTTCTACTCGCTGACCGGTGTCCTGCTCTCGCTGGGCACCTGGCTCACCTCCAACCTGGGCGGGTTCTTCCTCGGCCTCCTGCTGGGCTGCGCCGGCAGCTGCCTGGCGTTCGGCTGGCTGCCGGACCAGGAGCCGCGCCGCGCCCGGCGGCGGCGCCGGACGGCCCGGCGGGGCGCGCAGGAGGCGCGGTCGCGGGTCACGGGGCCGACGGCGGAGCAGGGAGCCGGCGGGGTGGTCTGAGGGGCTCGGAGGGGCGCCGGGAGCGTTACGGAGGAGTGCGCGCCCGGAGCGGGCGCCGGGCTGGATCCGGTCGACCCGCGGTTCGCCCCTGGCGCGGCGCGGCCCGGGCGGCTTGCATGGACGTACGGCGCGTCGAGCGGTGCGGCGAGCGGCCCGGACGGCCGTCGCGCGCCCGCATGCCCCCGGCGCGACCGGAGAGCCGCGACCGCGAGGGGAGTGCGATGGACTTCACGCATCCGGTGGTGATCGACCCGACCGGCCGCGACATCCACGGGGAGGCCGCCCGGATCCGCGCCCGCGGACCCGTCACGCCCGTCGAGCTCCCGCACGGCGTCCCGGCCTGGGCGGTCAGCGACACCGCCCTGCTGCGGCGACTGCTCGCCGACCCCCGGGTGTCGAAGGACCCGCGCCGGCACTGGCCCCGGTGGACCGCCGGGGAGGTCTCCCCGGAGTGGCCGCTGTACACCTGGGTCGCGGTGCGGAACATGTTCACGGCCTACGGCGACGAGCACAAGCGGCTGCGGTCCCTGGTCTCCACGGCGTTCACCGCCCGCCGCACGGCCGCGCTGCGGCCCCGGATCGAGGAGATCACGGCGGCGCTGCTCGACCGGGTCGCCGAGGCCGGCGCGGCGGGCCGCCCGGTCGACCTGCGCCAGGAGTTCTGCTATCCGCTGCCCATCCGGGTCATCGGCGAACTGCTCGGCCTGCCCGAGAACCTGGGCGCGGAGCTGCGGGCCGTCGTGGACGGCGTCTTCCACACGTCGGCCGACCCGGCCGAAGTCACCGGCACCACCGCCCGGTTCTACGCCGTCCTCGACGAACTCGTCGCCCTGAAACGGGCGGTGCCCGGCGACGACCTGACCAGCGCGCTGATCGCGGCCCGCGACGAGGAGAGCGGCACCCGGCTCGGCGAACAGGAGCTGCTCGACACGCTGTTGCTGCTGATCAGCGCCGGCCACGAGACGACGGTCAACCTCCTCGACAACGCCGTGCACGCCCTGCTCGCCCACCCCGGCCAGCTCGCCCACGTCCGCGCCGGACGCGCCACCTGGGAGGACGTCGTCGAGGAGACGCTGCGCGCGGAGGCGCCGGTGGCCAGTCTGCCGCTGCGGTACGCGGTGGAGGACCTGCCGCTGAGCGGCCTCGGCGGCCCGCCGGACACGGTGATCCGCAAGGGCGAGGCGATCCTCGCCGCGTACGCCGCCGCGGGGCGCGACCCGGCGCACCACGGCCCGGACGCCGACGACTTCGACGTCACCCGCCCCCGGAAGGACCACCTGGCGTTCGGCCACGGCGTGCACCACTGCCCGGGCGCCCCGCTCGGCAGGCTGGAGGCGCGCGTGGCCCTCCCGGCGCTCTTCGGCCGCTTCCCGGGGCTGGAACTCGCCGTCCCGCCCGGCGGGTTGGAACCGGTCGACTCGTTCATCTCCCACGGCCACAGGTCGCTGCCCGTACGCCTGGGCTGACCTGCGGTCCACGGGCACCTCCCCGTTGTCCGACCGGCCGTACGGATCATCACGATGCGGCAGCGGCACCTCACGTCACGTGGTCGTTCACTTGACGACCGGTGGCCTCGCACGGTTGGCTCCGGCCAGCGAGAGTCACCCGGTCGGTGCACAGCACGCGGTTCCGTCTGCGCTCTCCCCCTGCTCTTGCTCGGCCGCACAGCGAGGTGCCGCACCCCCATGACCACGTCCGCCCCGTCCCACCGCCCTCCGGGACCGCGCCGCGCCGCGGCCCTCGTCGCCGTCGTGAGCCTGCTGACGGGCGGCTGCTCCGCCCTCGGCGCGGCCGGCGAGGCGGCCGACGGGCGCCCGGCCGGCGCCGCCCGGCTGAAGGTCGCCCTGGTCGCGCACGGCGGCGAGGGCGACGCCTTCTGGGACCTGGTGCGCAAGGGCGCCGAGGCGGCGGCCGCCAAGGACGGCGTCGAGCTGGCCTTCGCCAGCGACTCCGACGCGACGGCGCAGGCCGAACTGGTGCGGGACGCGGTCCGCGACGGGGTCGACGGCATCGCGGTGACGCTCGCCAAGCCGCAGGCGATGAAGGGCCCGGTCGCCGAGGCCCGGCGGGCCGGGATACCCGTGGTGGGACTCAACTCCGGCATCGACGCCTGGAAGTCCGCGGGCCTGCTGGAGTACTTCGGCCAGGACGAGAGCCTGGCCGGCCGGGCGGTCGGCGACAAGCTGAACGGCCTCGGGGCCGAGCACGCCCTGTGCGTCGTCCACGAGCGGGGCAACGTGGCGATGGAGGCCCGCTGCGCCGGCGTGAAGAAGACCTTCCGCGGCGAGACGGAGAACCTCTACGTCGAGGGCACCGACCTGGACGCGGTGACCGGCGCCGTCACGGCGCGGCTGCGCCAGGACCCCACCATCGACGAAGTCGTCACGCTGGGCGCGCAGTTCGCGCTGGCCGGCGTCGAGTCCGTGGAGCGGGCGGGCAGCAGGGCCCGCGTGGCCACCTTCGACCTCAGCGAGGAGCTGGTCGCGGCCGTGCGGAAGGGCGACGTGCAGTTCGCGGTGGACCAGCAGCCCTACCTCCAGGGCTACCTCGCGGTGGACGCGCTGTGGCTGTACCGGACCAACGGCAACGTCAGCGGCGGCGGAGTGGCCCCGGTGCTCACCGGGCCCGCGTTCGTGACCCGGACGAACGTCGCCGCGGTGGCCCGGTTCGCGGCCAACGGCACCCGCTGACCGGGCGGGCCCCGTGCCGGCGCAGCAGCACCACCCCGCTCCCCCCGCTCCCCCCGCTCCCGCTGATCGCCCCAGGACGACGATGTCCCCACGCACCCGGGCCCGGCGCCGCCTCGGCTCCATACGCCTCTCCCTGATCCTGCTGGCCCTGGTGCCCAGCGTCACCCTCACCGCGATGTGGGGCGTGACCACGATCCAGATGTTCTCGGAGGGCCTGCGGCTGCGCGCCCAGACGGAGCTGAGCCGGTCGACCGGCGCCATGGGCACCGAGGCGACCCTGGCGCTCCAGCGGGAGCGCCGCCTGTCGGCGGCGTGGCTGGCCGCCCCGCACGGCTCCCGGGCCGCCCTCGACGCGCAGCGCGCCAGGACGGACGCGGCGGTGGCGAAGCTCGCCGGGCAGGCGGACGCGGTCGGGCGGGCTCCGGCGCGCGTCTCGGACCGGCTGTACTCGGTCCTCGGCGGGGTGGGCAGCCTGGAGTACTACCGGGACCAGGTGGACCACCCCACCGACATCACCGCCGAGCAGGTCCTGGAGCAGTACACCTCGATCATCGACGAGCAGATCCACGCCTTCCACGAGCTGTCCCAGGTCGACGACGGCGACCTCACCTCGCAGGCCGACCCGCTGGTCGCGCTGGCGGAGGCGGCGGAGCTGGTCTCCCAGGAGGACGCGCGGCTCACCCTCGCGTGGGCGTCGGGCGGCTTCGACGAGCGGGCGTGGACCGAGTTCGTCCAGCTGGTCAACACCCGCCGCTGGCTGGTCGAGGACCAGATCGTCCCCGCGCTGCGCGGCGGCGTGAAGACGCGGACCGAGCGGATCCTGCGGAGCCCGCAGTGGCGGACGCTGCTGCGCGTGGAGGACCGGATCGTCGCCGCACGCGCCGGGGACCGCGGCGGGCTCGTCCCGCTCCCGGACGCGCGGCGGCAGTGGACCGCCGCGCTGGAGGAGGTGTCCGAGCAGTACACGGACCTGATCCGGGGCCAGACCGCGGAGCTGCTCGACCGCAGCGCCGACGAGGCCCGCGGCCTGCTGGTCACGGCGGCCTCGCTGAGCGCCGGCGGGCTGGTCGCCGTGGTGCTGTGCGCGGTGATGTCCTGGCGGATCACCCGCTCGCTGTCCCGGCGGCTGCGCGGCCTGCGGATGGCCACCCTGAGCCTGGCCGAGGAACGGCTGCCCGACGTGGTGGCCCGGCTGGAGCGGGGCGAGACGGTCGACCCGGGGTCCGCGACGACGCCGCTGGACTACGGTGACGACGAACTCGGCCAGGTGGCGCACGCGTTCGACATCGCCCAGCGCACCGCGGTGCACACCGCGGTGGAACTCGCCGACACCCGGCGCGGTTTCCAGAAGGTCATCCTCGGCATCGCCCGGCAGAGCCAGAACCTGGTCAACCTCCAGCTCGGCAAGCTGGACGCGCTGGAGCGCCGGCACACCGACCCGGACGTCCTGGCGGGCCTGTACGAACTGGACTCCACGGCCAGTCAGTTGCGCCGCTACCAGGAGAACCTCGTCATCGTCAGCGGCGAGCGGCCCGGGCGCAGCTGGAGCGAGCCGGTCGCGCTGATCGACATCCTGCGCGGCGCCGTCGGCGAGGTCGCCGAGTACCAGCGGGTGGAGGTGCACACCGAGGAGGAGGTGTACCTCGCCCCGCCCGCGGTGGCCGACGTGATCCACCTGCTGGCCGAGCTCATCGACAACGCCACCGCGTACTCCCCCGCGCCGAGCCCCGTCGGGGTGCGGGCCGCGATGGTGGCCAAGGGGCTGGCCGTCGAGATCGAGGACCGGGGCCTGGGCCTGACGGAGGAGGACTACGCCTCGTTCAACGCCCAGTTGGCGGTGGACCCGCAGTTCGACGTGGTGGCGCTCGCCGGCGACCTGCGGCTGGGCATGTTCGTGGTCGGCCGGCTCGCCCACCGGCACGGCATCACCGTCACGCTGCGCCCGTCGCCGTACGGCGGGACGACGGCGATCGTCCTCGTCCCGCACGACGTGGTGGTCCGGGAGGTGCCGGGCGACGGCCTGCCGGAACCGCGGCACGGCGAGGACGCAGGGGCACTTGAGCACGGCGAGGACGCACGGGCACCCCGGCACGGCGAGGACGCAGGGGGTGCGGCGAGCGCGCCGGACGCGGAACACGCCGGGGCCGCCGCGCCGGAGCCGGGGGAGCCGGCGGCGGCCCGGGAGTCCCGGCCGCGCACCCCCGTGCGGCCCGCGCCCGCGCTCCGGCCGGACGGGCTCGTCCCGCTCCCCCGCCGGGTGCCGCAGACCAGCCTGGCCGCCGAGCTGCGCGAGGAGGCCCCGCCCGCCGGGGACGACGACGCCCTCGACGACTTCACCGCGGAACGCGCCGCCTCCTCCCTCGCCGGCTTCCAGCACGGCACGCTCCGGGCGCGGGACGAGGCGCAGGACGCGGTGCGGGACGCGGTGCGGGACGAGGCGCAGGACGCGGTGCGGGACGAGGCGCGGGACGAGGCGCGGGACGGGACGCACGGCGACACGCGGGACGGGCGGGCCGGTGGCCGGACGGACGACCGGGCCGGTGACCGGGCCGGTGCCCTCGCGGACGGCCCCGGTGGCGGGCACGGTGACGAACGCCGGGCCCGCGAGCCCGGCGCCGGTGCCGGGCCGCCGCACGGCCACGGGGACGCGGACGGCCCGGAGCGGGCCGCCGCCGACCCCGCCCCCTCGCCCCCGCCCACCGATCACTGACTCCTGGCCCCCGGCCCCTGGCCTCTGGCCCCCGAGCCCCGTTCCGAAGACCGACCGCCGACGAAGGAAACACCGCCATGACACGCCCCACCCCCGCCACGCACACCCAGCTGGACCAGTTGCTCACCGGACTCGTGGAACGGGTCGCCGACGTGAACCACGCCGTGGTGCTCTCCGAGGACGGACTGGTCGTCAGCAAGTCCACCGGTTTCCTGCGCGACGACGCCGAGCGGCTCGCGGCGACCGCCTCCGGCCTGATGAGCCTCAGCAAGGGCGTCAGCATGGACTTCCGGGGCGGCCCGGTGCGGCAGGCCCTCATCGAGATGGCCCACAGCTACCTGATCCTCACCTCGGCGGGGCCGGGCGCCCACCTCGTGGTGCTCACCGGGCCGGGCGCGGACGTCGGGGTGGTGGCGTACCAGATGAACATGCTGGTGAAGAAGATCGGCGAGCACCTGAGCGCGGCTCCGCGGGGCGCGGCCGGCTCCGGCGCGTGAGGTGACCGCAGGCGACACCCCGGGCCGGCTCGTGCGGCCGTTCACCCTGACGGGTGGCCGGACCCGGCCGAGCCGCTCGGACTTCACGCTCATCACGACGGTGACGGCCGTGGACCCGCAGCCCGCGTCGGCCGCCCGGCCGCAGCCCGAGCACCTGCGGATCCTGCGGCTGTGCGCCGAGCCGGTCGCCGTGGCGGAACTCGCGGCCCGTCTCGACCTGCCGGTGAGCGTGGTCGTCATCCTGCTCTGCGACCTGCTGGAGGCCGGCCGGATCACCGCCCGCCCGCCGCGCCGCGTCTCCCGTACCGCCCCGGACCTGGACCTGCTGCAGAAAGTGAGGGACGGCCTTGGCCGGCTCTGACACCGCCGACGCGGCCGCGGCGCCCGACGCGGCCACCCCCGACGCGGCCGCCCCCGACGCGGTCAAGATCCTGATCGCCGGCGGCTTCGGCGTCGGCAAGACGACCATGGTCGGCTCGGTCAGCGAGATCGTGCCGCTGCGCACCGAGGAACCGCTGACCACGGCGGGCCTGGACGTCGACGACCTCGACGGCATCGAGGAGAAGCGGGCCACCACCGTGGCCCTGGACTTCGGCCGGATCACCATCGCCGACGACCTGGTGCTGTACCTGTTCGGCACGCCGGGCCAGCAGCGGTTCTGGTTCATGTGGAACGACCTGGCCATCGGCGCCCTCGGGGCGGTCGTCCTGGTCGACGTGCGCCGGCCCGGGTCCAGTTTCGCGGCGATCGACTTCTTCGAGCGCCGGGGCATCCCGTTCGTCGTCGGCGTCAACGGCTTCCACGGGCGGCACCCGTACCCGCCCGAGGACGTCCGGGACGCCCTCGCGCTGCCGGAGGACGTCCCGGTGCTGCTGTGCGACGCGCGGGAGCGGGAGTCGTGCCGGGACGTGCTGGTCGCGCTGATCGACCGGCTGATCGCCACCGCGGCCCGCGCGTAGCCGGGGTCAGGCCAGGCCCACCGACTTCAGCCACGCCTTCGCCACGTCCAGCGGATCCTTCTTCTCCAGCTGCACCTGGGCGTCGAGTTCCCTCAGCGTGTCCGTGTCCAGCTTCGCGGAGACGGCGTCGAGGGCGTCGACGCCCTTCTTCGGCAGCTCGCCCTTGCGGACCAGCGGCTGCACGTTCTGGAAGCCGAAGAGGTTCTCGGGGTCCTTCAGGACCACGAACTTCTCCCGGGCGATGGCCGGGTCCGTGGTGAAGACGTCCGCGACCTGCACGGTGTTCTTCTGCAGCGCCGAGCGGGTGAGCGGGCCGCCCGCGTCGAGGGCCTTGAACGACTTGAACTCCAGCCCGTACACGGACTTCAGGCCGGCCAGGCCCTGGTGCCGGGTCTGGAACTCCGGCGAACCGCCGAAGACCAGGTCCTGGGCGACGTCCTTCAGGTCGCCGATGCCGGACTCGGCGGTGAGCCCGTGCTTCCGGGCGGTGACCGCGTTGACGGTGACGGAGTCCTTGTCCTGCGCCGGGGCGGGCCGGAGCAGTTCGAGCCGGGCGTCCAGCTTGGCGTTGATGGCCGCCGTGGTCTCCTCGACCGTGGCCGGCTTGGCCTTGGCGTCGAGGTAGGCCAGCAGGGAGCCGTTGTACTCGGGTATGAGTGTGAGGGAACCGTTCTTGATCAGGCCGTAGGTGGTCTCGCGGCTGCCGATGTTGGGCTTGTACTCGACCTTGATGCCCTTGGCCTTGAGGGCCTCTCCGTAGATGTCGGCCAGCAGGATGCTCTCGGCGAAGTTGTTGGAGCCGACGACGACGGTCCCGCCGTCGCCCTTGTCCTCGGCGAGCGGGTCGCTCGTCCCGCCGGACCCACAGCCCGCGAGCAGCGCCGTCGCGGCGGCGAGTGCGACGGCGGCCGCACCGGGGCGCCTCGTTCTGAACCAGCTGCTTCTCTTCGCGGAAGTAGTCACCCACCGATCCAAGCCAGCCGCTTGACGATCAGTCAAGGGCGACCCGGTCACCGATTGGCGTCGATGTGCCGCCGGCCGCGCGGGGACCGGCGGCACCCGTCACCTCCCGCGGACGCCCGGCGACACCACGATCCGCGCGACCAGGCGGAACACCGCGAGCGTGGCCAGCGCCAGGGCGGCCACCAGCGTGGCGCCGCCCACCACCTTCTCGTAGTCGCGCTGGTAGAGGCCGTCGACGATGTACCGGCCGAGGCCGCCGAGGCTGACGTACGCGGCGATGGTGGCCGTCGACACGATCTGGACGGCCGCCGAGAGCAGGCCGCCCAGGATCAGCGGCAGAGCGACGGGCAGTTCGACCCGGAACAGGATCCGTCCCTCACGCATGCCCAGGCCGCGGGCGGCGTCCACCGGCGCGGGGTCGACGGAGCGGACCGCCTCGTAGGTGGTGACGAGGATCGGCGGGACGGCGAGGACGACCAGCGGGATCATCACGGGCAGCAGGCCGAGGCCGAGCAGCACGAACATCAGCACCAGCAGGTTGAAGCTGGGCAGGGCGCGGGCGGCGGTGGCGAGGAAGGCGAGCGCGTTGCCGCCGCGCCCGGTGTGCCCGGTGAGCAGGCCGACGGGCAGCCCGATCCCGGCGGCGAGGCCGAGCGCCAGCAGCGAGTACCCGACGTGTTCGAGGAGGCGCTGCGGGATGCCGTCGTGACCGTGCCAGTGGGCCGGGTCGCCGAAGAAGGCCTGGACGAAGTTCAGTACGTTCACCGGGCGGCGCCCTTCGTGTGCGGCCCGCCGGTCTCCGCGGGCCGGGGTCGCGCGGCGCGCGGCATCCAGGGCGTCAGCAGGGTGCGGACGCCGACCAGCAGCGCGTCGCAGGCGATCGCCAGCGCGGCGGTGGTGACCACGGAGTTCACCGCCAGCTCGGGCCGGTTGTAGAACATGGCGTCCGCGAGCAGGTTGCCGAGGGCGCCCTGGTTGCCGATCAGGGTGCCGACGCTGACGAGGGAGATGCTGGAGACGGTGGCCACCCGCAGCCCGGCCACGAGGGCGGGCACGGCGATCGGCAACTGCACGGCGAGGTAGCGCCGCAGCGGCCCGAAGCCCATGGCGGTGGCCGCGGCCAGGGTCTCCTGGGGGACCGAGCGCACGCCGTCGACGATGGCGGGGACGAGCACCACCAGGCTGTAGACGGTCAGCGGGATCATCACGGTGAGCTCGGTCTGGCCGGTGTAGTCGATGAGGACGACGAAGAACGCCAGCGAGGGGATGGCGTACAGCACGGTCGTGACGCCGAGCACGGGCGGGTACAGCCAGCGGTACCGCACGCACAGCTGGGCGATCGGCAGCGCCAGCAGCAGTCCGGCCGCGACGGGCAGCAGGGCCTCCCGCAGGTGCAGTCCGATCAGGCCGAGGTAGCTGTGCTGGAGGTCGCTCGGGATGTCGAAGAAGCCGTTCACGGGGCGACCTCGGCGTCCGTCCGCGCCGCCGCCTTCTTCGGGTCCTCGGCGGCTTCCGCGCCCTTCGCGCTCTCCCCGTTCTCCCCGTTCTCCGCGTTCTCCCCGTCCGCGCGCGCCCCGGCGTGCGCGCCGCGGATCGCCTCGCCGATCGTGTGCTGCGAGACGACGCCCGTGACGGTGCCGTCGGCGTCCACGGCGACGGCCCAGCCGGTGGGCGAGAGCACGGCGCCGTCCAGGGCGGCCCGCAGCGAGTCGGTGCCGGGTACGAAGGGCCGGCCGAAGGGGAGCAGCCGCTCGGGCCTGATGTCCCCGGCGGTCAGGCCGCCCGGCTCGCCCCAGCCGAGCGGCCGGCCCTGCGCGTCGGTGACCAGGAGGTGCGGCGCGGTCGCCGCGGCGGCGGCGATCCGCTCGGCGCCGGCGTCGACGGGGATCACCGGGCCGGTCGTCAGCTCCAGCCCGGCGGAGGAGAAGAAGGACAGCCGGCGGATGCCGCGGTCGGCGCCGAGGAAGTCCTCGACGAAGGCGTCCGCGGGGGCGGACAGCAGCTCGGCGGGCGGCGCGAACTGGGCGAGCCGGCCGCCGGTGCGCAGCACGGCCACCCGGGTGCCCAGCTTGATCGCCTCGTCGATGTCGTGGGTGACGAAGACGATGGTCTTGGCCAGCTCCCGCTGGATGCGCAGCAGTTCGTCCTGGAGTCCCTTGCGCACCACCGGGTCGACGGCCGAGAACGGCTCGTCCATGAGCAGCACGGGCGGGTCGGCGGCCAGCGCCCGGGCCACGCCGACGCGTTGCTGCTGTCCGCCGGAGAGCTGGTACGGGTACCGCCGGGCGAGCGAGGCGTCCAGGCCGACCCGCTCCATCAGCTCGTGGGCCCGCGCCCGGGCCTTGTGCCGGCCCCAGCCGAGCATGCGGGGCACGGTGGCGATGTTGTCGACGATGGTGCGGTGCGGGAAGAGGCCGGCGTTCTGGATGACGTAGCCCATGGAGCGGCGCAGCTCGGTGACCGGCCGGCGGGTGACGTCGACGCCGTCGAGGAGGATGGTCCCCTCGCTGGGCTCGACCATCCTGTTGATCATCCGCAGGGTGGTGGTCTTGCCGCATCCGGACGGTCCGACCAGGACGGTGATCGACCGGTCGGGTATCTCCAGGGAGAGCCGGTCGACCGCGACCGTGCCGTCCGGATACCGCTTGGTGACTGATTCCATCCGTATCAAGACGCCGAATACCCTTCGGGTGGGCGGACTTCTGGCCAAGGTCGTGCGATCTGTCGCCGGTCGAGTCTAGACGGCGGCGGCCGCGCGTCCCGGGGATCCGGGTCCTGCCGGCGGGCCCGCCGACGCGAACTCCCCTGCGCCGCCGGTGCCGTGGGAGCCGGACCGGACCCGCGGCGAACCGGTCGGGAGTACCGCCGCGTGGCACGCGGCGTCCGCCCCGGCCACCGGACGCGGCCGGTCCGCAAGGAGCGCCCGGCCCGTGAAGAGCGGCCGGCCCGGTCGGTGTGACCGGCCGTCACCGGTGGGCGGGGACCGGTCCGTTCAGCGGGAGGCGGACAGTAAAGGCGGTCGTGCCCGGGGCGCTGCTCAGGGTGATCGCGCCGCCGTGCGCGCGGACCAGGGACTGGGCGACGGCCAGGCCGAGGCCGCTGCCGCCGCGGTCGCGGCTGCGGGCCTTGTCGACGCGGTAGAAGCGGTCGAAGACCCGCTCCCGGTCCTCGGGCGGTATGCCGGGGCCCGCGTCGGCGACCCGGACCAGGGCGGTGCCGCCGGACACGGCGACCTCGACGCGGACGTCCGTGCCGGGCGGGGTGTGCACGGCGGCGTTGGTGAGGAGGTTGTCCAGGACCTGCCGGACGCGCTGGGGGTCCAGGCGCAGCGTGAGCGGGGCCTCGCCGCAGCGCACCGCGAGCGGGTGGTCCGGGTGGCCCGCCCGGAACGCGTCGGCGGCCTGCCGGACCAGCTCCGCCAGGTCCGTCTCCTCGGGACGCAGCGGGGCCTCGACCTCCGCCGCGTCGAGCCGGGCGAGCAGCAGCAGGTCGTCCAGCAGGACGCCCATGCGCGCGGCCTCCGCCCGCAGCCGGGCCAGGTGCCGGTCGCGTTCCCCGGGGGCGTTGGCGGCGGCGTACTGGAACAGGTCCGCGTAGCCGCGCACCGACATCAGCGGGGTGCGCAGCTCGTGGGAGGCGTCCGCGACGAAGCGGCGCAGCCGCCGCTCGGCCGCCGCGCGCACGGCGAGGGAGTCGTCGATGTGCTCCAGCATCGTGTTGAACGCGGTGCGCAGCTCCTCGACCTCCGGGCCGCCGCCGGGGCCGTCGGCGCGCAGCGGCAGCCGGGCCGCCGACTCGGTCAGGTCGTGCGAGGCGATGCCGTGCGCGGTGTGCGCCATGTCGCTGAGCGGTTGCAGGCCGCGCCGCAGCATGGTCCGCCCGGCGAACACCAGGGCCAGCAGCGCGAGCGCGAAGACGACCACCTGGACCGTGATCAGCTGCTGCACGGTCGCCTCGACGGCCGCCATGGGCGCCGCGCTGACCAGCACCACCCCGGGCTCGACCTCGCAGGCCCGCAGCCGGTACCGGCCCTCCCCCTCGATCCGCGCGGTGCGCAGCAGCGGGTCGTCGTCCGAGCGGGCCAGTTCCCGGGCGAGGGCGGTGAACGGGCGGGTGTCGGCGGGGACGACGGCCCGGGCGCGCAGGCGGGGCGCGGCGCCGCCCCGGACGTCGTACACCGCCGTGTACCAGCCGTAGTACGACTGCTTCCGGACGGTGCCGTGCACCGCCGCGTCCTTCGACTGGGTGACCTGGACCAGCTTCAGCTGCTCGCCCTGCTGCCGCTCCAGGTAGTCCCGCATGTACGTGGTCAGGGCCGTGCCGACGACCGCGAACACCACCAGCGACAGCACGCCGAGGCCCAGGGCGAGCCGGGTGCCCAGCCGCAGGCGCCGGTAGGCCGCGCGCAGCCGCCGGGTCACTCGGCGGCCTGCCGTACGACGTACCCGAAGCCGCGCACGGTGTGGATGAGCGGGGGGCCGGTGTCGTCGAGCTTGCGGCGCAGCCGGCTGACGACCAGCTCGACGACGTTGGAGCGGCCGCCGAAGCCGTACTCCCACACGTGGTCGAGGATCTGGGCCTTGGTGAGGACGGTCGGCGACTTGCGCATCAGGTAGCGCAGCACCTCGTACTCGGTCGGGGTGAGGGTGAGCGTCCTGCCGTCGCGGCGGACCTCGCGGGTGTCCTCGTCCATCGTCAGGTCCCCGACCCGCAGCACGGAGCGCTGGAAGCCGGGTCCGGCGCTGCGCCGCAGCACGGTCCGCAGCCGGGCCATGAGCTCCTCCACCGCGAACGGCTTGACCAGGTAGTCGTCCCCGCCCCGGGTGAGCCCGGCCACCCGGTCGGCGACCCCGTCGCGGGCGGTGAGGAACACCACGGGCACCATCGCGCCGGAGCGCCGCAGCCGGTCCAGGACGCCGAAGCCGTCGAGGTCCGGGAGCATCAGGTCGAGCACCACGATGTCCGGCCGGAACTCGGCGGCGCGGCGCAGCGCCTGCTCGCCGGTGTGCGCGGTGACGGCCTCCCAGCCCTCGTAGCGGGCGACCGTGGCGACCAGGTCGGCGATGGGCGGGTCGTCGTCCACGACGAGGAGGCGTACTTTTTCCACCCGCCCATAGTGCGGCACCCGGCCCGTGCCCCCCAGGCCGCTCACAGCCGGGCGGCCACATCGACAAGAACTCGAAAGCCGTCCGACAGCCCGGCGACAGCTCCCGCGGGTGAAGCTCGGAGTACCCAGGACCCGAACGAGGGAGTTGCCGGCCGTGACCGTTGCCCCATCGCCCCCCGCGCCCCCCGCGGCGGGGAGACGCCCGTCCGTCGTGGCGCGCACCGGCCTGTACGCCGTGCTGGCCGCGAACGCCGTGGTGGTGGCCGTCCTGTTCGTCCAGGGCGGCTTCGCCGCGAACGCCCTGGTCCTGCTGGGCCGGCTCACCGGCCTGTACGGCGCCCTGCTCATGGCCTTCCAGCTGCTGCTGGTGGCCCGGCTGCCCTGGCTGGACCGGCGCATCGGCATGGACCGGCTCACCTCCTGGCACCGCCGGGTCGGCTTCGGCCTGGTGTGGACGCTGCTCGGGCACGCGGTGTTCGTCACCGCCGGGTACGCGCAGGCGTCGTCGCTGGACCCGGTGAACCAGCTCGTGGACCTCGCCGGGACGGTCGAGGGCGTGCTGCGCGCGGTGGTCGCCCTGGTGCTGCTCCTCGTCGTCGGGGCGGTCTCGGCCCGCCGGGCGCGGCGCCGCCTCGCCTACGAGACCTGGCACTTCGTCCACCTGTACACCTACGTGGCCGTGGTGCTGGCCTTCACCCACCAGGTCGCGGCGGGGACGACGTTCACGGCGTCGCCGGCCGCCACGGCCTACTGGTACGGCCTGTGGGGCGCGGCGCTCACCGCGCTGGCCGCGGGCCGGCTGGGGCTGCCGCTGTGGCGCAACCTGCGCCACCGGCTGCGCGTCACGGCCGTCGTCCCGGAGAACGACGAGGTGGTCTCGGTGTACGTCACCGGCCGCCGCCTGGACCGGCTGCCCGCCCGGGCCGGCCAGTTCTTCCTGTGGCGGTTCCTGACGAAGGACCGCTGGTGGCAGGCGAACCCGTTCTCGCTGTCCGCCGCGCCCGACGGCCGCACCCTGCGGCTCACGGTGAAGGCGGCCGGCGACGGCACCGCGGCGCTGCGGCACCTCAGGCCCGGCACGCGGGTCTTCGCCGAGGGCCCCTACGGCGCCTTCACCGCGCTGCACCGCACCCGGTCCAAGGCGCTGCTCATCGCGGGCGGCGTGGGCGTCACCCCCGTCCGGGCGCTGCTGGAGGAGCTCGACGGGCACGCGGTGGTGGTCTACCGGGTGGCCGCCGAGCGGGACGCGGTGCTCCACGACGAGCTGCGGGACCTCGCCCTCGCCAGGGGCTCCGAGCTGCACCTGGTGACGGGGCCGGCGGTCCCGGACCGGCTGGCGCCGGCCGAGCTGGCCGGGCTGGTCCCGGACGTCGCCGACCGGGACGTCTTCCTGTGCGGGCCGCCCCCGATGATGAAGACCGTC
Organism: Streptomyces sp. NPDC085946; assembly: GCF_044540485.1. NCBI lineage: Bacteria > Bacillati > Actinomycetota > Actinomycetes > Kitasatosporales > Streptomycetaceae > Streptomyces > Streptomyces sp. NPDC085946. The sequence goes on from NZ_JBITSF010000006.1 coordinate 115,674, forward strand.
CTCGGCACCCTGCGCGAGCTGGGCGTGCCCGGGCCGCAGATCCACTTCGAGCGCTTCAGCCTGGCGGGATGAGGAAGAGACCGTGAAACGAGCGATACCCGTCCTGGTCCTGAGCGTCGCCGGCCTGATCCCGGTGTGGCGCTACGAGCCGTCGCCCGCGGCGTCCGGCGGCGCGGTGGCCGCCCCGGCACCGGCGCCGTCGGTCCCGTCCCCCTCGCCGGGCTCCGCCGGGAGCGCCCGGCGGGTGGTGGCGGGCTCGACGGTCGTCACCGACAAGGGCCCGGTGCAGGTGGAGGTCACCCTCGACGGCGACCGGATCAGCGCCGTGCGGATGCTCCGGCAGCCGGACCACCCGCAGACCGCGGCCGCCGTGCCGCGGCTCGTCGAGGAGACCCTCGAAGCGCAGAGCGCCGACGTCGACACGGTGTCCGGCGCGACCCTCACCAGCGACGGCTACAGGGAGTCCCTGCAGGCCGCCCTCGACGCGGCGGGCTCCTGACGTGCGGCGCGTCGAGCACGTGATGGGGTTCCCGGTGTCGCTGCGGGTGGACGACGAGCGGGTGCCCGGGGAGGCGGCGGACGCGGTGTTCGCCTGGCTGCGCGAGGTCGACGCGCGGTTCAGCCCGTTCCGGCCGGACAGCGAGGTCTCCCGCCTGGACCGCGGGGAGCTCCGCGAGATCGGCGCCGACCTGCGGGAGGTCCTCGGCCTGTGCGAGGAGTACCGGGCGGCCACCGGCGGGGCGTTCGACGCCCGGCTGCCCGGCCGCGGCCTGGACCCGTGCGCGGTGGTCAAGGGCTGGTCGGTGCAGCGGGCCGCCGGGCTGCTGGCCGCGGCCGGGGCGCGGCGGTTCTGCCTGAACGCCGGCGGCGACGTCGTCGCGGCCGGCGGCCCCTGGCGGGTGGGCGTACGCCATCCCGACCACGCCGGCCGGCTGTGCGCGGTGCTGGAGCTCACCGACGGCGCGGTCGCCACGTCCGCGCGCTACGAGCGCGGCGACCACATCGTCGACGGCCGCACGGGCCGCCCGGCGACCGGGCTGCTCAGCATGACGGTGACGGCCCCGACGCTGACGGAGGCGGACGCGGTCGCCACGGCCGCCTTCGCGCTGGGCGCCGAGGGGATCGCCTGGGCGGCGGCGCGGCCGGGCTGCGAGGTGTTCGCGGTGGACGCCGGGCGGCGGGTGTTCCGGACGGAGGGGCTCCCTGTGGCGGGGGCGGGGGCGGGCGCGGGCGCGGTGCCGGGGGCGGCGTAGGCGTCTCCGGGTCCGCCGCGGCCGGGACGGCGGGCGGACGCGGTGCCGGGCGGCGCGGGCGTCTCCGGTGCCCGCACCCGGAGGGCTCAGCCCTCGGCCGTGGGCAGGGTGACCTCGAAGCGGCAGCCGCCCGGGATGTTGCGGACGGTGGCGCGGCCCCGGTGGGCCTCCACGATGCCGCGGACGATGGCGAGGCCCAGGCCCGCCCCGGCGGGCGGGGTGCGGGCGTGGGTGCCGCGCCAGCCGGTGTCGAAGACGCGCGGCAGGTCCTCGTCGGGGATGCCGCCGCAGCCGTCGGTGACGGACAGGACCACGCCGTCGGCGGAGCGTTCGGCGGCCACCGCGACCGTGCCGTCGGCCGGGGTGCGGCGGATCGCGTTCACCAGCAGGTTGCCCAGCACCCGGCTCATCTCCCTGCCGTCGACCTCGACCGGCACCGGTTCGACGCGTTCGGCGGCGAGCCGTACGCCGTGTTCGCGGGCGAGCGGGTCGGCTCCGGACAGGGCGTCGCCGACCAGGTCGTACAGGGACATCCGGGAGGGGGAGAGCGTGAGGGCGCCCGCGTGGATGCGGGACAGCTCGAAGAGGTCGCCGACCATGTCGTTGAGGCGTTCCACCTCGGTGCGGATCTGCCGCAGGTAGCGGTCCGGGTCGGCGGCGATGCCGTCCTCCAGCGCCTCGGCCATGGCGCGCAGCCCGGCCAGCGGGGTGCGCAGGTCGTGGGAGATCCAGGCGACGAGTTCGCGGCGGGAGGACTCCAGGGCGCGCTCCCGGTCGCGGGACCGGGCGAGCTTGGCGCTGGTGGCCTCCAATTCCCGGCTGAGCGCGGCCAGTTCCGCGGTGGCCGGGCCGGCGGGCGCGGCGAAGTCGCCGCCGTCGCCGAAGGAACGGGCCGCGCGGGCCAGGGCCCGGCTGCCGGCGACGACCCAGCGGCCGAGCAGCAGCGCGGTCGCGAGCGACACCACCGCGGCCATCGCGACGACGGTCGTGACCACCGTCAGGTCGTGCGCGGACAGGAACATCGCCCGGGCGACCGCGAGGGTGCCCGCGAGCATCGCGGTGACGGCGACGGCGGCGACCACGGTGAGCGACGCGACGACCGAGCGGCGGCGGATCAGCAGCAGGACGAGAGCGCCGAGCAGCCCGGCCGCGGCGGCCCCGAGGAAGGCGAACAGGGCGATCAGGAGGATGTCGCGCACGGTCACTCCTCCCCAGCGGCGTCGAAGCGGTATCCGACGCCCCAGACGGTCCGGACGAGGCGGGGGCGGGCCGGGTCGTCCTCGACCTTGCCCCGCAGGCGGCGGACGTGCACGGTGACGGTCGACAGGTCGCCGAAGTCCCAGCCCCACACCGCGCGCATCAGCTCCTCGCGGCCGAAGGCCCGGCCGGGGTGCCGCAGGAAGAAGGCGAGCAGGTCGAACTCGCGCACCGTGAGGGCGAGTTCGGTGCCGTTCTTGGTGGCGCGGCGGGACGCCGGGTCGAGGGTGAGACCGGCGGCGCCCAGCGGCGCGGCGGGCCCGGTCCCGGCGGCCGCGGTGCCCGTGCCGTCGACGCGCGGGAGGGTGCGGCGCAGCACGGACTCGACGCGCAGGACGAGTTCGCGGGGGCTGAACGGCTTGGTGACGTAGTCGTCGGCGCCGACCTCCAGCCCGAGGATCCGGTCGTCCTCGTCGCCGCGCGCGGTGAGCATGATGACCGGCACAGGCCCGCGGCCCCGCATCCGCCGGCACACCTCCAGGCCGTCCATGCCGGGCAGCATCAGGTCCAGGACGACCAGGTCCGGCCAGTGCGCGGCGGCGCGGGCGAGCGCGCCGGGGCCGTCGCCCGCCCGGTCCACGACGTACCCGGCCCGGTCGAGGTATCCGGAGACGATCTCGGCGACGGTGGGGTCGTCGTCGACGACGAGGACCCGGGCGCCGGACGGCGGCTGCGGTGACTGCTCCATGCCGCAAGCCTCGCACCCCCGCGCGCGGCGGTGCGCCCGCGGCCGCCGACGTCCTCGTTCCGTAAGAAGCCGAAGTCCGTCACGTCCGTCGCCCGTTCACGGGGACGCACGAGGAGCGGCGCGGTTCGGCGCCGCCCGCCGCGCGGGTCCGGCCGGCCGCCACCGGCCTCCGCGACGCGGGCGGCGCCCCGGTCCCGGGCGGTCCGCGTGGTGCGGCCCCGCGCCGTCGGGGGACCGCGGTCCTACGGTGCGAGGGACTCCAGGAAACCGGTCGGCGGCACGAAGAACAGGCTGCCGGTGACCGCCCGGGAGTAGTCCAGCAGCGGGTCGGGCCCGGCGTCCGGCCCGCCGAGGAACATCCGGCGCAGCATCGCCTCGGGCACCTCCGGCGTGCGGGCGTAGGCCACGAAGTACGTGCCGAACTCGCCGTGCCCGGGCCGCCCGAAGGGCATCGCGGAGCGCAGGATCTCCAGCTCCGCGCCGTCCGGGCCGGTGACCGTGTTGACGTCCCGGTGCGAACCGGGGGCGTCGAGTTCGAGGTTGGTCAGCTTGGTGCGGCCGACCACCTTCTCCTGCGCCTCGACGGCGAGGGCCTCCCAGGCGTCCACGTCGTGCAGGTACTTCTGCACGAGGGCGTAGGAGCCGCCCCGGAAGGCGGGGTCCTCCGCGCCGACCAGCGCGGCCTCGGCGGCGGCCGGGCCGACGGGGTTCTCGGTGCCGTCGACGAAGCCGAGCAGGTTGCGCGAGTCGAAGTACGAGAACGCCTGCACCTCGTCCCGCACGGTCACCGTGCGGCCCAGCCGCCGTACGAGTTCGGCGGCCAGCGCGAAGCACAGGTCGGGGCGGGCGGCCCTGATGTGGAAGAACAGGTCGCCGGGCGTGGCCGGGGCGTGGTGCCGGGGCCCGGCCAGTTCGCGGAACGGGTGCAGCCCGGCGGGGCGCGGCCCGCCGAGCAGCCGGTCCCAGGCGTCGGACCCGATCCCCGTGGTGCAGGTGAGCCCCCCGTCGGGGCTGGGGAAACCGACGGCCCGCACCAGCCCCGCCAGGGAGCTCAGCACCTCCCGTACGACGGGCTCCCCACCGGGCTCGATCGTGGCCACGAGGAACATCGCGATCGAGGCCGGCGGGCCCAGTATCGGTTGCGGCAGCGGCTCGTCGGACGGCACCGGCGACGGCATGACTTCCCCTCTCCCCAGGTGAAAGGCCCCGCACGGCGCGCACCGGAACGCGTGGGCCGGCGCCCGCCCCTCAGACGATGCCCACCGAACAGGCGAACGGAACTCGGCACGCGCTTCCACCCCGCCGTGAGGTCCCGCGGCCCGGGCGGGACAGCGCCGGCGTACGCCCGCGCCCGCCGCGGGGCCACCACGAGGCACCCGGGCTCCCGTCGCCCGCCGCCGCCCCCGACCCGACCGGGCCCTTCAGGCCGGGCCCGGTGAACACGGTGACCGCCGCCGCCTCATCGCGGCCCGGCCGGCCCGTCGCTCCAGTCGTAGGGTCCCCCGCCGCGCCACTCGATCAGCTCCGGGTCGTCGACGGCGGTGTCGACCGCGGGGAGGCCCGCGCCGTGCAGGAGGTCGAGCAGGTCGAAGAGGCTGCGCGCGGTGCCGGCGGAGGCGCCGCGGATCGTCACCGGCCGCCCGCCGTCCGACTCCGGCGGGAACACGATCACGAGAGGACGCCGCTCCATGGCACCACCATGCGCCGACACCGTCCGCGCCGCAGCCCGGCACCTCCGGACGGACCACGTCCGCACCCCCGGGCGAGGGATCAGCGCACCCGGGGCCGTCCGGTGCCCACGCGGGGGACGGACGGTCCGGCCGGGGGCGTGTCCGGGCGCGCGAGGGGGACCGGCTCGACGTCCACGTGCCCCCGGGCGAGACGGCGCTCCAGCTCGGGCGGCCGGTAGGAGGCGTCCCCGTCGTAGTGTTCCCACGCGGTCCGCGCCAGGAGTTCGCGCGTGTCGAACGGTTCCCCGCCGTCCGGCTCCCTCCCGTCCCGCTCCCCTCCGCCGGTCCCGTGGCCGATGGGCCGGTGCCACGGGCGGGACAGCCGGTACAGGCCGGTGCGCGAGTCGTGCAGCTCCCCCCTGCTGTCCGGGCGTACGCGGAACTCGGTGCTCCGCTCCGGGGTCATGACAGGCGGCCCCTCGGCGCCGAGGACGTCGGCGTCGAACTCCAGCCCGTACCGGCGGGCCTGGGCGACCATCCACAGCAGGGTGATGTCGGCCAGCGCCGTGTCGGGGTAGCCGCCGCCGACGTCCCTGTGCACCCCGGCGAACCACACCTGCTTCAGCTCCTGGCCCGCCGCGGCGGCCCCGGTCCGCTGACGCCACAGCGTCGGGCGGAACGCCGACCGCTGCTCGTCGATGGCCAGCGCCTGGAACGCGCCCTTCACCCGGCCGCCCAGCTCGGTGTCGTGGAACGCCCAGCGCCGGTTGACCCGGGTCACGGCGGGCGCGAGCCACCGGGGGCCCGGGACCGGGATGCCCAGGGCGCCGACGGTGTCCCACACGCCGAGGAAGTGGATCGCCGCGTCGTGGGCGTAGGCCCGGCGGAAGAGGGTGGAGGCCGTGCCGGTCGGCTGCTCGATCCGGTCGCGGTACAGCGCCCAGGCCTGCCCGGTCCGGTCGGCGTGCTCGCGGCGCACGATGCCGGAGTTGCCCACCAGGCCGGCCAGGCTCCGGACGGTGAACGCGCCGCGGCTGAAGCCGAACAGGTAGAGCTCGTCACCGGGTTCGTAGGCGTCGACGAGCCGGCCGTAGGCGTCCAGGACGGTGCGGGACAGCCCCTTGCCGAAGGCGCCGCCGCGCAGGCGCTCCAGACGGCGGGTGCCGACCCCCGGGTGGTAGTGGACGCGCTGCTCGATCCCCGCGGCCCACGGCCGGACGGACAGGGCGATCTTGGTGACGTTCGTCCTGCCGGACCGGTCGGCGAGGTCCCAGGTGCCGTCGCAGCAGACGATCAGACGCTTGGCCATGGCATCCCCCTTCGGGGAGGCCGCCCGGCCGGCGGCGGCCGGCACGCGGCGACCGGGACGTCGGGACAGCACTGTTCCGATCATCGCACCGCTCCGGGGACCTCGCCATCGCACGGCGCGGGGCACGTGCCGGACGCCCCGGCCGCGTCGTCCGCCCGCCGACGCGCCGTCGGCTGTCCGGCACCCGGGCGTCACCCCGGCCGGGGACGTGTCCCGCGTCCCCGCCCCGCCTCGCCTCGCCTCGCCGTGCACGCGTCCGCCCCGCCGCCCGGGCGGACGCGGAAGGACGACGACCACCGTGTCCCAGGCCTCGCCCGAAGCGCTCCCCGCCGCCGCCCCACCGCCGCCCTCACCGGGCCGCTCCCCCGCTTCCCGGCCGCTGCGTCCCGCGGCGGCGCCGCTGCCGCTCCTGGCGCTCGGCGCCCGGGCGGCCGTCGACCGGCACGCCGTGCGCGACGGCGCCGTCCGGCTCGCCTGGGCCGATCCCCGCCGGCTGCCGGCCGGGGTGCTCCTCATGTGCCTCGGCCGGGTGGCCGCCGCCCGCGCCCGGCAGGACGCCGTCCCGGACCGGCTCCCGCCGGGCCCGCTGCTCGCCTCGCGGGTCGCCGCGAACCACGTGCTCCCGGCGGGCCTCGGCGCGCCCGCCGGGACGCTGCGCCTCCCGCGCGGGCGGGGCGTCCCACTCGCCCGGAGCAGCGCGTCGCTCGCCCTGTACGCGGTTGTCAGGGCGATCGCGAGAACGGCCGGGCCGGTCGCGGTCCTGGCCGCCTCCCGGACACGACGCCGTGGGACGCCCTCGCCCCGGACACCGGCACGGCCGTGCCGGTCGCCGCGGGCGCGGTGGCCCTCCTCGCAGCGGGGCGCCTCCTGCCGGCCCTGGTACGGCCGCTGCGCCGCGCCCCCGGATTTCACGCGCGCCGCGCCACCCCGGATTTCGCGCGCACCGCGCCACCCGGATTTCACGCGCGCCGCGCCACCCCAAATTTCGCGCGCGCCGCGCCGCCCGACGCACGGCTGCTGCGCACCCGGCCCGCGCGGGTCCTGGCCCTGTGGGGCGGCGCGGCCGCCTTCCCCCTGCCGCAGGGCGGCGTGGTCGCCCGCGCCGGGCGCGCGCTCGGCATCCCGCTGTCCTGGGGACGGGCCGCCCTCGCGTTCCTCCTCGCCGGCGCCGCGGCCGGGGCCGTGCCCGCGCCGGACGGCACCGGCCCCGTGGACGCGGCCCCGCCGCACACCGCGGCGGGGCCGGGCCGCCTCAGTCCTCGTCGGGCGTCAGCCGCAGCGCGATGCTGTTGATGCAGTACCGCTGGTCGGTCGGGGTCGGGTAGCCCTCGCCCTCGAAGACGTGTCCGAGGTGGGAGCCGCAGCGGGCGCAGCGGACCTCGGTGCGGACCATCCCGTGGGAGCGGTCCTCGATGAGCTCCACCGCGTCGGTGTCCTTGGGGTCGAAGAAGGACGGCCATCCGCAGTGGGACTCGAACTTGGTGTCGGAGGTGAACAGCTCGGCACCGCAGGCGCGGCAGGAGTAGACGCCCTTGGTCCTGGTGTCGGTGTACTCACCGGTGAACGCCGGCTCGGTGGCGGCCTGGCGCAGCACCGCGTACTCGGCGGGCGTCAGCTCCGCGCGCCACTGCTCGTCCGGCTTGTCGACGTCGTACGGCACGATCCCTCAGCCCCTCACTTCGCGGTGGACCCGGACAGGTGGTCCAGGATGCGCGGGCCGAGGTCCGTGACGTCGCCCGCGCCCATGGTGAGAACGAGATCACCGGCCCGCGCCATTCCCGCGACGGCCTGCGGGACCCCGGCCTTGTCGTGCACGGCCGTGACGTCCGCGCCCGCCGCCCGGGCCGCGTCGATGATCAGCTCGCTGGTCACGCCGGGGATCGGGTCCTCGCGGGCCGGGTAGATGTCGAGGACCAGGGAGGCGTCCGCCAGGGCGAGGGACCGGCCCATCTCCGTGCCGAGCTCCTGCGTCCGCGAGAACAGGTGGGGCTGGAAGACGACCAGGATGCGGGCGTCCCCGGCGGCGGCGCGCATCGCCTCCAGGTCCGCCGTCATCTCGGTCGGGTGGTGCGCGTAGGAGTCGATCACCTGCACGCCGGCCGCCTCGCCCTTGAGCTGGAGGCGCCGCTTGACGCCGGTGTACGCGGCGAGGGCCGGGGCCAGCTCCGCGGCCGGGACGCCGAGCGCCACGCCCGCCGCGAGGGCGGCGACCGCGTTGTGCGCGTAGTGGCGGCCGGGGACGGAGACGGTGAAGGTGAGCGGGGCGCCGTCGAGTTCGACGGTCACCTCGCTCTTCAGGCCCTGCGGGACGACGGACAGCACGCGCACGTCGGCGTCGGCGGCCTCGCCGTACGTCACCGTCCGCACGGAGCCCGCCAGGCGCCGGGCCAGCTCCCGGGCGCCCTCGTGGTCGGCGGAGATCACCAGCGTGCCGCCGGGCACGATCTTCCCGGCGAAGATCTCGAAGGACTCGTAGATCTCGTCGATCGAGGCGTAGTTGGCGTGGTGGTCGAGTTCGACGTTGAGGACGATGGCGACCTCGGGGGCGTACCTGTGGAAGCTGCGGTCCGACTCGTCGGCCTCGGCGACGAAGATCTCGCCGTCGCCGTGCAGGGCGTTGGAGCCGGGCGCGTCCAGGTCGCCGCCGATGGCGTACGAGGGGTCCAGGCCGAGCGCGGACAGGGACACCGCCAGCATCGAGGTGGTGGTGGTCTTGCCGTGCGTGCCGGCCACCGCGATCGGGCGCAGGCCCGTCATCAGGGCGGCGAGGGCGTCGGAGCGGTGCACCACCGGGATGCCGAGCTCGGCCGCGCGGACCAGCTCGGGGTTGTCCTCGCGGATCGCCGACGAGACGACGACGCAGCTGGCGTCGTCGGCCAGGTGCTCGGCCGCGTGCCCGATGTGCACCGTGGCGCCCAGGGCGCGCAGGGCCTCGGCGGTCGCCGAGTCCTTGGCGTCGCTGCCGGCCACCTTCGCCCCGCGCTGGGCGAGGATCTTCGCGATGCCCGACATCCCGGCGCCGCCGATGCCGATGAAGTGCGGTCGGTCCATGGCGGTAGGAAGGCCGGGTGCCATGCGCGTTTCTCCCCAGTGGTGCGTCAGGTGGTACGACGGTGAGCGGTGGGCGTCCCCGGTACGGCGGGCCGTGCGGGGACGCCGCCCAAGCCTATGCCTTGCTGTGCGAGAACAGCTTCAGCACCGGCACCCCCACCTTGTGCCGGGCCCGGGAGGCCCAGTCCCGGTGGAAGAACTCCTCGACGTAGTGCGGGTCGGTCAGGACGATCACCTCGTCGGCGCCGACCTCCTCGACCAGGAACTTCAGCGCGTCCAGTGGGTGGTCCTCGATGAGGCGGCCCTCGGCGTCGCTGCCGGAGGCGCGCAGGGCGGCGAGGGAGACCTCCAGGGCCCGCTGCCCGACGCTGAGCGCCTCCTCGCCCTCGGGGGTCTCGCCCTCGCGGACGGCCTCGTCGAGCTCGCCGAGGGCCACGTCGTCGATGGCCCGCAGCAGCCGGTCCGCCTGCTCGCCGCGCGGCTGGAGCAGCACGTGGAAGGAGACCGGCTCCTCCCCGTGCAAGGTGGTGACGAACTCCACGTCGGCGGACGTCAGGGCCTTCTCGATCATCAGTACGCTTGCGAACACCAGGCGCCCCTTAACTCCTCCGAGGGGCCGTCGGCCCCGTGTCCTCCGTGGGCCGTGCCAGGCCCCGCTGAAACCATCCTGCCCCGTGATCGCCCGGGTGCTGCCGGATTCCCCGCGCCCGTCGCGAACCGGCCGGAGCGATCAGTCCCGCCGGTGCCGGTCAGGGCCGCCGGTACCGGCCGAAGAGGAAGCCGTCCTCCTCCAGCAGCGAGGCGAGCTCGAACCGCCGGGGGACCTCCACCGCGGGCCCGCCGGCGATGCGCTGGGCGTCGCCGGCGGTGAGCATCGGGGAGAGGGTCAGGCAGAGCTCGTCGAGCACGCCGGCCGCCACCAGCCGGCCGAGCAGCTGCGGGCCCCCCTCGGTCAGCAGCCGGGTGTGGCCGAGGTCCGCGAGGGCCCGCACGGCCCGGGCCGGGTCCACGCCGGTGCCGTCCCCGGCGACCACCACCCGGGCGCCCGCCTTCTCGGCGGCCGCCACGCGGTCGGAGGGCGCCGCGGCGCCCGTGAGGATCAGCGTGGGCACCAGGGGCGAGGTGAACAGCGGCAGGGAGAAGTCCAGGTCCAGCCCGGCGGTGACCACCGCGATCGCCGGGGCGGGCCCCTGTCCGGCCGCCTCGCGCGCCGCGGCGAAGTCGGCCCGCGCGCGGGCCGGGCGGTAGCCCTCCTGCCGCACCGTCCCGGCGCCGACGACCACCACGTCCGCCAGCGCCCGCAGCGTGCCGAAGATCCGCATGTCGGCCGCGCAGGAGATGGGCTGCGAGCGTCCCTCGTGCTGGGCGGCCCCGTCGAGGGTGGACACCATGTTCGCCCGCAGCCAGGGCCGCCCCCGTGCCGCGGAGTCGGGGTAGGCGTACGCGGCGGCCAGTTCGGCCGGGCTCCACTCGCCGGGGGGGCCGCCGGGGCCGGGAGCCGCTGTCTCGTCGGTCACAGGGAACAGGCGTCGCATGCCGTGCAGTGTTCCACGCTCCCGCCCGGCCGGTGCGGCGGGCCGGGCCGCGCGGCGCGGGCCGCACGCCCGCCACCTGCGGCGTCGCCGCCGGCCGCCGGCGCTTTCCGCACATCCGGACGCACCGGGCCCCGCCCGGCCGCGTCCCGGGGGCGGGCGGAGCCCGGCCCCACCCCGGAACGGCCCGGTCCGCGGGTCAGGGCCTAGCATGGGGAACCGTGTCCTCCTCCACAGCCGCCTCCGGAACCGGCCCGCTGACCGACGCGGTCCCGCTGTCCCTGTGCGCCCGCGAGCCGCACGTCCCCGCGGACCGGCTGGTCGCCGAGATGGTGCCGCCGCCGCGGTTCGACTCGGTCCGCTTCGGCACGTACCTCCCGGACCCGAACCAGCCCAGCCAGACCGAGGCCGTCCGCGTCCTCGAGGAGTTCGCGGCGGGGCTGGGCGGGGCGGAGAGCGGCTCGGGCCGGCGCCGGCTGTTCGGATTCGGCAGGGCCCCGAAGAAGGCCCCCGCCGGTCCGCGCGGCGTCTACCTGGACGGCGGCTACGGCGTCGGCAAGACCCACCTGCTGGCCTCCCTCTGGCACGCCACCGACGCCGAGCCCGCCCGCAAGGCCTTCGGCACCTTCGTGGAGCTGACCAACCTGGTCGGCGCCCTGGGCTTCCAGCAGACCGTGCAGACGCTCTCCGGCCACCGGCTGCTGTGCATCGACGAGTTCGAGCTCGACGACCCCGGCGACACCGTCCTGGTCTCCACCCTGCTGGGCAAGCTGGTCGACGCGGGCGTCGCGCTCGCCGCCACCTCCAACACGCTGCCGGGCAAGCTCGGCGAGGGCCGGTTCGCCGCGGCGGACTTCCTGCGCGAGATCCAGGGCCTGTCCGCGCACTTCCGCGCGCTGCGCATCGACGGCGAGGACTACCGCCACCGCGGCCTGCCCGAGGCCCCGGCGCCCCACTCCGACGAACAGGTGACCCGGGCGGCGCACGCCACCGCGGGCGCCTCCCTCGACGCCTTCCCCGACCTGCTGGAGCACCTCGCGAGGATCCACCCCAGCCGGTACGGCGCCCTGACCGACGGGATCGCGGCGGTCTGCCTCACCGGCGTGCGCCCGGTTCCCGACCAGTCCACCGCCCTCCGGCTCGTCGTCCTCGCGGACCGGCTCTACGACCGCGAGGTGCCGGTGCTGGCCTCGGGGCTGCCCTTCGACCGGCTGTTCAGCGAGGAGATGCTGAAGGGCGGCTACCGCAAGAAGTACTTCCGCGCGATATCCCGCCTCACGGCGCTGGCCCGGGACGCCGGCCGGCTCGTCGACGCGCGGTAGCCCGCCCCCCCCCCCGCTCCATTCACGCCAGCGGCCAGGCGGTTTTCAGGCTCTCTTCAGCTCGAAACGTTAAGTTAACCCTGCAAACGACTTTGCAGGGTTAATGTGTTTCTTGACCAGCCATTGACCAAGCGTTGGTGCGAGCTATAGGCGTCAACCGCCTGAAGGGGGGCCCGTGTTGCGCGGTACGACGGCCCGGATCGTGCTCTCGGTCCTCGCCGCCGCCCTGCTGGCCCTCCCCCTGTTCGCTCCCGTCCCGTCCTTCGCGTCCGCGCACACGGCCCATCACATCGGGGCCGAGGCCGACCCCGGAACAACCCCGTCCGGGCAGGCGCCGCGCGACGAGACCGCCGCCTGCCGCGACACCGGCCCCGCCGGCGGTCCGGCCGGCTTGCCGCGCACCCGGGAGCGGCCGCGCACGGCGGACCACGCCCCCACCGCATCCGCACGGCCCCTGCCCGACCGGAACCCGCCGACGGCGTCCGAACCGGTCCGGCCCGGGGCGCCGCCCCCTGCCGCCGGACCGTCGGCGGCGCACACCCCGGCCGCGCTCCAGGTCTTCCGCTGCTGAAGCGCCCGAGCGGTTCCCCCCACCTCTGTCATGCCAGCCCGACGCGCCCCCACTGCGCGCCAGGAGGAGTCACCACACCATGCAGCCCCTCATCGACAACGCCCGTACGTTCGGACAGCGCCCTGAGGAGTTCGCCCGCCTCGCCGAGGGCCAGTCCCCCGACGTCCTGTTCATCACCTGTTCCGACTCCCGGGTCGTCCCGGCCCTGATCACGGGCGCCCGGCCCGGCGAGCTCTTCGAGCTGCGCACCGCGGGCAACATCGTCCCGCCGTACGCCTCCGGGCACCCCACCAGCGAGGCGGCCACCATCGAGTACGCGGTGGAGGTGCTCGGCGTCAAGGACATCGTGGTCTGCGGCCACTCCCACTGCGGTGCCGTCGGCGCGCTGGTGCGCGGCGACGACCTGACCGCCGTGCCCGCCGTGCGCGACTGGCTCACGCACGCCGCCGGCGAACCGAAGTCCGCCGACCCGGCCGACCCGGCGGTCGCCGAGGCGGTGCAGCACCACGTCCTCGCCCAGGTGCTGCGCCTGCGTTCCTACCCGTGCGTCGAGCGGCGGCTGACGGACGGTCGGCTGCGGCTGCACGGCTGGTACTACGAGGTGCACACCGGCACCGTGCGCGAACACCGCGCCGAGACCGACGCGTTCGAAGCGCTGTGAAGGGGCCGGTGACCACCGTGGGCGTGTTGTCGAAGTTCCCCTACCTGCGGCAGGACTTCGCCGCCTCCGTCGTCGTCTTCCTGGTCGCCGTGCCGCTGTGCGTCGGCGTGGCGGTCGCCTCCGGCGTCCCGGCCGAACTCGGCCTCGTCACCGGCATCGTGGGCGGTCTGGTCACCGGGATGATGCCCGGCAGCAGCCTCCAGGTGTCGGGGCCGGCCGCCGGCCTGACCGTGCTGGTCTTCGAGGCCGTCAGCGAGTTCGGGGTGTCCGCGCTCGGCGTGATCGTGCTGGTGGCGGGGCTGCTCCAGCTCGCCATGGGCTTCCTCAAGGTGGGCCGCTGGTTCCGGGCGATATCCGTCTCCGTCGTGGAGGGCATGCTCTGCGGCATCGGCCTGGTGATCATCGCCGGGCAGATCTACGCGGCGGCGGGCCTGAAGGCGCCGGACACCGGCCTGGGCAAGATAGCGGGTCTTCCGGGGGCGTTCGCCGACGCCCTCGGCAGCACCGCGGCGCTGGCCTCGCTGGCGATCGGCGCGGGCACCATCGCCGTCGTCGTGCTGTGGAAGAGGATGCCGAAGAAGGCGCAGGCGGTGCCCGGCGCCCTCGCCGCGGTGGCGCTGGCCACCGCCGCCTCGCTGGCGTTCGGCCTGCCGGTCGCCACGGTCGAGGTGGAGGGCCTGCTCGGCGTCGTCCAGCCGCCCGGCGCCGACGCCTTCGGCGAGCTGGCCTCCCCGGCCATCTGGGGCACGATCATCGCGTTCGCGCTGATCGCCTCGGCGGAGAGCCTGTTCAGCGCGGCCGCCGTGGACCGGCTGCACGACGGCCCGCGCACCCAGTACAACAAGGAGATGGTCGCCCAGGGCGCCGGCAACACGGTGTGCGGCCTGCTGGGCGCGCTGCCGATGACCGCGGTGATCGTGCGCAGCTCCGCCAACGTCGCCGCGGGAGCGAGGACCAAGGCCTCGCGGGTCCTGCACGGCGTGTGGCTGCTGCTGTTCGCCGCCGCGCTGCCCGCCGCCCTGGCGCTGATACCGATCCCGGCCCTGGCCGGCATCCTCGTCCACGCGGGATGGAAGCTGATCCCGTTCCGCCAGCTCGTCGCGCTCTGGCACAGTCACAAGGGCGAGGCGCTGATCCTGGTGGTCACCGCCGTGTCGATCGTCGCGGTGAACATGTTCGAGGGCGTGCTCATCGGTCTGGCCCTCTCGGTGGTCAAGACCGCCTGGGAGGCCTCGCACGTCCGGCTGGAGGTCGTCGACAAGGGCGCCGGGCCCGTCCAGGCGTACCTGTCGGGCAACGCGACCTTCCTGCGGCTGCCGAAGATCCTCGACAGCCTGGAGTCCCTGCCCCAGGACCGCCCGATCGAGCTGGACCTCTCCGGGCTGCACCACCTCGACCACGCCTGCCGCACGGCCCTGGAGAGCTGGGCCGAACGGCACAGCGCGGTCGGCACGGAACCCGTGAAGGTCACCGAGCCGGTGGCGGCCGGGCAGGTCACGGCGGCCTAACGGCCGGGATTCCCGTACGCACAGGGCCCGGGGCGGAACACCGTCCCGGGCCCGTCCCGTGTCCGGCACCGGGGGGGCATGGTCCGCGCCGCGAAGCGGGCATATCGTTGCAGAGACACATCGAACGGACCTCTGGACGGGAGGTCGTCATGCTCGAGGACCTGCTGGCGGCGGCCGCGGCGGTCGGCTGCGCGGGCCTGGTGTACGTGGCGGCGGCGGCGCGGATCGTCAAGCAGTACGAGCGCGGACTGGTCTTCCGGCTGGGCCGCCTGCACGGCGACGTCCGCCGGCCGGGCTTCAACCTGATCGTGCCCGGCGTGGACCGGCTGCGCAAGGTCAACCTCCAGATCGTGACGATGCCGGTGCCCGCCCAGGAGGGCATCACGCGCGACAACGTGACCGTGCGGGTCGACGCGGTGGTCTACTTCAAGGTCGTCGATCCGGCCGCCGCGGTCATCAACGTCGAGGACTACCGCTTCGCCGTCTCGCAGATGGCGCAGACCTCGCTGCGCTCGATCATCGGCAAGAGCGAACTGGACGACCTGCTGTCCAACCGCGAGAAGCTCAACCAGGGCCTGGAGCTGATGATCGACAGCCCGGCCGTGGAGTGGGGCGTGACCATCGACCGCGTGGAGATCAAGGACGTCTCCCTGCCGGACACGATGAAGCGCTCCATGGCGCGGCAGGCGGAGGCCGACCGGGAGCGGCGGGCGCGGCTGATCAACGCGGACGCCGAGTTCCAGGCCTCCAAGAAGCTGGCGGAGGCCTCCCGCCAGATGGAGGACACGCCCTCCGCGCTCCAGCTCCGGCTGCTCCAGACGGTGATGGCGGTGGCGGCGGAGAAGAACTCCACGCTGGTGCTGCCGATCCCGGTGGAGCTGCTGCGCTTCCTGGAGAGGGGCGCGGAGAAGAGCCGGGCCCCGGGGGGCGCCCGGGCACCGGCGGAGCCGGCCGTGTCCGGGGCCGCGGACGCGCCGGAGGCCGTCGAGGCGGCCGGGCCCGCCGGCGCGGACGGGCCGGCCGCCCTGCCGGGCGCCTCCGCCGACCGGCTGGACGGCGCGCAGCAGGCTCCGGACCGGCCGCGGCACACCGCACGGCAGTGACACGTGCTACGCGCGTGGTTCCCGCCGCACGCACCAGGTGATAGACACAGCGGGGTCACGGTTCCTGTCCGCCAGCAGGAAGGCTGCCCCATGCCCGCATCCGGTCGCTCCGCGACCCGACGTCAGATCCTGGCCCGTTCCGGCGCCCTGGGGATCGGCATCACGTTCACCGGGTCCCTCTCCGAACTCTTCGCGGGCACCGCCGCCGCGCAGCACCTGGGCCACAGCGGTCACGGCCCCCTGATCCCCGACCCCGACGGCCTCCTCGACCTGCCGAAAGGTTTCCGCTATCGCGTGCTGTCCCGCGAGGGCGACGCCCTGCGCTCCGGCGAGGGCCCGGTCCCGTCCAACCACGACGGCATGGCCGCCTTCGCGGGCCGGCAGGGCCGGGTGCACCTGGTCCGCAACCACGAGAACCGCGCGAACGGCCGGGTGCCGGTCCCGGCGGTCGAGGGCCTGACCTACGACCCGGCAGCCAAGGGCGGCTGCACCGCCCTGACGCTGGACTCCCGCGGCCGCGTCCTGTCGGAGCGGGTGGCGATCGCCGGTACGGCCGTCAACTGCGCGGGCGGGCCCACTCCTTGGGGCACCTGGCTGACCTGCGAGGAGACCGAGGACAAGGCGGGCACCGCCGGGTACGCCGAGGACCACGGCTTCGTCTTCGAGGTCGACCCGGCCGACCCGCGCCGCTCCGGCGCCGTCCCGCTGACCGCGATGGGCCGCTTCCAGCACGAGGCGATCGCCGTGGACCCGAAGCGGGGCGTGGTCTACGAGACCGAGGACGCCTTCCAGAAGCCGTTCGGCCTCTTCTACCGCTTCCTGCCCGAGAAGCCGCTCGGCGGGCCCGGCTCGCTGCGCGCGGGCGGCCGGCTCCAGGCGATGCGCGTGCCGGGCGTGCCCGACCTGTCCTCGATCCAGGAGACGGGCGCCTCCTTCGACGGCGTGGAGTGGGTGGACGTACCGGACCCGCAGGCCGCCGGGACCCCCGTCCGCCTGCAGGACTTCGGCCCGCGGGGCATCACGCACGCGCAGAAGCTGGAGGGCTGCTACTGGGGCGGGCGCAGCGTGTACTTCGTGTCGTCCTTCGCGCGCAGCGCGGAGGGCTCGGCGGCCGACCACTACGGGCAGATCTGGCGCTACGACCCCGAGCGGCGCCGGCTCACCCTGGTGGTCGTCTTCGGCCCGGACACCGACGTGCGGCTGCCCGGCGAGTCCCCGGACAACATCTGCCTGGCCCCGAGCGGCGGCCTGATGGTCTGCGAGGACGGCGACGGCGCCCAGCACGTCTACGGCGTCACCCGGCGCGGCGAGGTCTACGCGGTGGCCCGCAACCGCCAGAACACCGGCACCCCCGAGGCCCCCGAGTACGGCGAGTTCGCCGGTGTCACCTTCTCCCCCGACGGCGGCACGATGTACGTCAACTGCTACACGCCCGGGACGACGTTCGCGGTGACCGGCCCCTGGCGCCGCTAGCGGCACCGGTGCCCGGGGGCGCCGGGTGCGGAACCCGGCGCCCCGGCGCACGATCGAGGCACAGAGCGGAAGGGGTGCCCCGTGGCGAAGAAGAGCTCGGACAGCAGCCTGCGGGGGCGGCTGCGCGTGCCCGGCGGCGAGCCGGTCGACCTCTCCGGGTACGACCCGGGGGCGACCCCCGGCGGCCCCCGGGACAAGGCGGCGGCCCGCCTGGCGGTCGAGCGGACGGCCGGCCGCCTGGCCGGACTGCAGGAGCGGCTGTGGGCGGCGAGCACGGCGGGCGACCGGCGCCGGGTCCTGCTGGTGCTCCAGGGCATGGACACCAGCGGCAAGGGCGGCACGGTCAAGCACGTCGCCGGTCTGCTCGACCCCGCCGGCTGCCGGGTCCAGGCGTTCCGGGCGCCCACCCGCAAGGAGCGCAGGCACGGGTTCCTGTGGCGGGTCCGCAGGGCCCTGCCGGGCCCGGGCGAGCTGGGCGTCTTCGACCGCTCGCACTACGAGGACGTGCTGGTCGCCCGGGTCCGGGAGCTCGCCCCGCCGGAGGAGATCGAGCGCCGGTACGGGCAGATCAACGCCTTCGAGCAGGCCCTCGCCGAGGACGGCGTGACGGTCGTCAAGTGCTTCCTGCACCTCTCCTTCGACGAGCAGCGCCGCCGGCTGCTCAAGCGGCTCGACCGGCCGGACAAGCGCTGGAAGTTCCAGCCGTCCGACATCGACGACCGCGCGCTGTGGCCCGCCTACCAGGAGGCGTACGCCCTCGCGCTGGAGCGCTGCTCCACCCCGTACGCGCCGTGGTACCTGGTCCCCGCCGACCACAAGTGGTACCGGAACTGGGCGGTCGGCCGGCTGCTGCTGGAGCACCTGGAGGAGCTGGACCCGCGCTACCCGGAGCCGGACTTCGACGTGGCGCGGTGCCGTCGACGGCTGCTCGGCCACTGAACCCGGCACGCCGGGGTACTCGACGGCCATGAGCGAGAAGCAGCAGGTCAGCGGCTCCTACTGGCTGGAGACGGCACCGGGCGGCCGGTACCCCGCCCTGACGGACGACCTCACCGTGGACGTCGCGGTGATCGGCGCGGGGATCGCCGGGCTGAGCACGGCGTGGGAGCTGGCGCGGGCGGGACGCAGCGTGGCGGTGCTGGAGGCTGGGCGGATCGCGGCGAGCGTCACCGGGCACACCACCGCCAAGGTCACCGCGCTGCACAGCATGATCTACGACAAGCTGCGGCGCACCCGCGGCGAGGAGGGCGCCCGGCTGTACGCCCGCTCCCAGTCCGAGGCGGTCGAGCACGCGGCCGCGGTGGTCGAGGAGCTGGGCATCGACTGCGACTGGGAGCCGCGGACGGCGTACACCTACGTCTGCGACCCGGGCCGGGCGGAGGACGTGCGCGCCGAGGCGCGGGCCGCGCGGGAGGCGGGGCTGCCGGCGACGTTCGTGACGGAGACCGCCCTGCCGTTCCCGGTCGCGGGCGCGGTGGAGGTGACCGGGCAGGCGCAGTTCCACCCGCGCAAGTACCTGCTGGCCCTCGCCGAGGACCTGGTCGCGCGCGGCGGGCGCATCCACGAGGACACCACCGTGGTCGGCCTGGACGAGGGCGAGCCGTGCCGGGTGTCGACGACGTCCGGGGTGACGGTGACGGCCCGGGACGTCGTGGTCGCCACGCACTACCCGGTCTTCGACCGGGCGCTGCTGTTCACCCGGCTCTCCCCGCGCCGCGAACTGGTCGTGGCCGGCCCCGTCCCCGCCGGGCAGGACCCGCACGGCATGTACATCACCCCGGACGAGGGCACCCGCTCGGTGCGCACGGCCCCGTACGACGGGGACCGCCGGTTCCTCGTCGTCACCGGCGAGCACTTCACGCCCGGCACCGGCGACACCCGCGCCCGCTTCGACCGCCTGACCGCGTGGGCCACCGAGCACTTCCCCGGCCTCACCGTCACCCACCGGTGGGCCACCCAGGACAACGACCCCACCGACACCGTGCCGCTCGTCGGGCCGCTGCACCCCGGCGCGCGGCACACCTACGTCGCCACCGGCTTCGCCGGCTGGGGCATGAGCGGCGGCGTGATGGCGGGCCGGCTGCTCGCCGCGCAGATCACCGGCGAGGAGTGCGCCTGGAGCGGGCTGTACGACCCGCGCCGGCTGCGCCCGCAGGTGCGCGAGGCCCCGTCCTTCCTGAAGACCCAGGCCAAGGTCGCGGGCCACTTCGTCGGCGACCGGCTGCGGCCCTCGCCGCCGGTGGAGTCCCTGCCGCCCGGCGAGGGCGCCGTCGTCCGCGTCGACGGCCAGCGGCTCGCGGTGTACCGGGACGAGGAGGGCAGCCTGCACGCGGTGTCCGCCCGCTGCACCCACCTGGGATGCCTGGTGGCGTTCAACAGCGCGGAGCGCGCCTGGGAGTGCCCGTGCCACGGCTCCCGCTTCGCCACGGACGGCAAGGTCGTCCAGGGGCCGGCCACCGATCCGCTGGAGCGGCGGGACATCTGACGGGCCGCACGGGACGGGCGGCGGCCGGGCGGGTGATCCGGCGCCGCGTCGCCCCCGCACGGGACCGAAGCGGTACGACTGCGCTCATATCGTCATACCGTGATCTTTTCCGTACGCCGTGCCGCGGCCGTCTGCGTCCTGGGCGCCGCCCTCGCCGCCTGCGGCACCGCCCGGGCCCCGCAGCCCGCCCGTCCGGCCCCCTCCGACGCGCCCCCGTCCAGGCAGCCGCCCACCCTGGCCCCCGGCCCCGCGGGCCTGACCCCGGTCTTCCGCAACGGCCCCCGCACGCACGGCCGGACCGTCGCCCTCACCTTCGACGCCGACATGACCGCCGACCAGGGGCCGCGGGCGGCGGCGGGCGAGCGCTTCGACAACCCCGGGCTGATCGCGACCCTCCGCGCGCTGAGGGTGCCGGCCACCGTGTTCATGACGGGCCGGTGGGCCGAGGAGTACCCGGACCAGGCCCGCTCCATCGGGCGTGACCCGCTCTTCGAGGTCGCCAACCACTCCTACAGCCACTACGCGTTCACGGACGACTGCTACGGCCTGCCGACCGTCTCCCGGGAGCGGATGCGGGCGGACGTGGAACGGGCGTACACCGCGTTCCGCGCGGCGGGGGTGCCCGATCCGATGCCGTACTTCCGCTTCCCGGGCGGCTGCCACGACCGGCGGGCGCTGAAGGCGCTGACCCCGACCGGTGTCACCGCCGTGCAGTGGGACGTGGTGGGCGGGGACGCGTTCGCGACGGACTCCGACGCGGTCGCCCGGCAGGTGCTGGACGGGGTGCGGCCGGGGTCGGTGGTCGTCCTGCACTGCACGCGCAGCGCCGCCCCCGCCACCGAGCGGGCCGTGCGCACGGTCGTCCCCGAGCTGCGCCGTCAGGGCTACCGCTTCGTGAAGGTGTCCGAGCTGATCGGGGCGGCGGGCGCGCCGCGCTGACCGGCCTACGCTGGAGGCATGAGCGAGGACGACTACTGCCTGATCGACACGGCCAGGCCGCCCCGGGCGGACGGGCCGCCGTACGCGCGGTGCGTGCTGTGCCTGGAGCCGACGGAGTACCCGGAGTCGTACAAGGGCATCACCCTGTGCCCGGTCTGCGAGTGGCAGGAGGCCCAGCGCACCGCCTGCTCGGGGTGAGCCGCGGCAGGCGGGCGCGCGGGCCGGCGCCCCGGGACCGCGCCGCGCGCCGGGACGCGGCTGGCACACTGGGGTCCGTGAGCGACCAGCCGACACCCGTGAACGACAGTCCCTTCCGGTCCGAGTCCGCCGCGCGCGACGCGGCACCGCAGTTCGTGCTGCCGATGGTCGTGCGGATCGAGCGGGCCGCGCCGCCCGCCCGTACCGACGCGCTGGAGACCGCGGCGCGGGCCGTGCTGGTGCTGCTCGGCGACGAGCGGTCGGCCGGGGACGGGGAGTGGGCGCAGGCGGTGCGCGACTGGCAGGACGCCCGGATCCGCAAGGTGGTGCGGCGGGCGCGCGGCGCCGAGTGGCGCCGGGCGGAGGCCCTGCCGGGCATCACGGTCACCGGCAAGTCCGCCGAGGTACGGGTCTTCCCGCCGGTCCCGCTGGACGGCTGGCCCAAGGACCTGGCCCGGCTCCAGGTCTCCGGCACCGACCTCGACGACCCGGAGCCGCCGGTGGACGCGGACCCGTCCGCGCCCGTGCTGTGGACCAACCCGGAGCTCGGCATGTCGGCCGGCAAGGCGATGGCCCAGGCGGGGCACGCCGCGCAGCTGGCCTGGTGGGAGCTGTCGGACGAGGAGCGGGCGGCGTGGCGCGACGCGGGCTACCCGCTGGCCGTGCGGACCCCCGGCCCCGCCCTCTGGCGCCGGCTCACCGCCTCCGGCCTGCCCGTGGTCCGCGACGCGGGCTTCACCGAGATCGCCCCCGGTTCCTGCACGGTGGTGGCGGACCATCCCGCCCTGCGGGGGCGTTAGGCCCCTGCGGGAGGCTCTGGGGCGGTGGTTCTGGGGCAGTGGCTCTTCGGGGGCACTGGGTTCACGGGAGCGCCGGGCCATGAGAGCGCTGGGCCACGGGGACGCCGGGCCGGGAGGGCTCCGGGCCGTGAGGACACCGGGCCGTGAGGGCGCTCGGCCTGCGGGGATGTCGGCCCTCCGAGGACACTGGGCCCGCGGGGACGCCAACCCTTCGGGGGCACCGGCCTTGCGGCGCCGGGCCGCGGGAACGTCCGGCCCTGCCGCGACAGTGCTGGAGGGACATTGGCCTTACCGTGCCAGTCCTGCGGGGTGTTGGCCGTGCGGGGCGTTGGCTGTATGGGCGCTGGGCCCGGCCACTGGGCGGCCTACGGGCCGATCGCGGCCGGGGCGCGGGGCGGCCTGCCGACGATCCCGACCGGGGCGCGGGGCGACCCGCCGGGCGGTCGCGGCCGGGCGGGAACATCACAGCGGGCCGATCGCGCACCCCGGCCACCGACCTCCCCGAGTCCCCCGGCCGGACGAGGACCGGCACGCGGTCCCGCCCGCGCGGCAACGGCACGGCCTCGGTGCGGCATCGGCGCCTTCGCGCGCGGACCGGTCCCGGGCCGCCCGGCGAGACGGTCACGGCCCGGGCGCGGACCTGCCACAGGACATCCCGGCCGACCGACCGCGCACCCCGGCCACCGGCCTCCCCAGGTCCCCCGGCCGGACGAGAGCGGGCACGCGGTCCCGTCGGCACGGCAGGGCGCCGGCGCGGCGTCGGCGCCTCCGCGCGGAACCTCAAATGTTGCTCTGAACGTCTCCCGAGGAGGGTTCGGCGGGGCGCCGGCGGGCGATGACCCGGACACGCCGCGACGACCGGCGCACGGGGGACGGGCGGGACGGACACACGGGTCCGGCGGCCGGCGAGGTGGAGGAGGGGACCCATGGAGCGACTGGGGACGGGCATCGGCTGGCGGCCGGAGATCGCGGACGCCGTGGAGCGCATGCCGGGGATCGACTGGGTCGAGGTCGTGGCCGAGAACGTCTGCCCCGGGCACCTCCCCGACTCCCTGCTGCGGCTGCGCGAACGCGGGGTGACCGTGGTGCCGCACGGCGTCTCGCTGGGCCTCGGCGGCGCCGACCGGCCCGACGAGGGCCGGCTGACGGCCCTGGCCGAGCGGGCCGCGGCCCTGGGGTCGCCGCTGGTCACCGAGCACATCGCGTTCGTACGGGCGGGCGGGCCGCTGACGGCGTCCCGGCACCTGGAGGCGGGGCACCTGCTGCCCGTGCCCCGCACCCGGGACGCCCTGGACGTGCTGTGCGAGAACGTGCGCATCGCGCAGCAGGCGCTGCCCGTCCCGCTCGCCGTGGAGAACATCGCCGCGCTCCTGGCGTGGCCGGGCGAGGAGATGACCGAGGGTCAGTTCCTGTACGACCTGGCCGACCGGACCGGCGTGCGGCTCCTCATCGACGTGGCGAACCTGCACACCAACCACGTCAACCGCGGCGAGGACCCGGCCAAGACGCTCGCCGAACTGCCCCTGGAGGCCATCGCGTACGTCCATGTCGCGGGCGGCGTCGAACGCGACGGCGTCTGGCACGACAGCCACGCCCACCCCGTGCCCGAGCCGGTCCTCGGCATCCTCACCGACCTCGCGTCCCGCTTCTCGCCGCCCGGAGTGCTGCTGGAGCGCGACGAGAACTTCCCCGAACCCGCCGTGCTGGAGGGCGAGTTGGACGCGATCCGGACGGCTCTGGACAAGGGGGCGGCGCGGCGGGAGGCGGCGGGCGCGGGTGCCCCGGCTGGGCCGGAGGCGGTCGTCGCCGCGCCGTGCGACCCGGCTGCCGTCGAGCCCGCCCGCCAGCGGCTCGCCCTCGCGCAGACCGCGCTGCTGTCGGCGCTCGCCTGCGGGACACCGGTGCCGGAGGGCTTCGACCGGGTGCGGGTCGGGGTGCAGGCCCGGGCCCTGGCCGCGAAGCGGGCGGACGTGGTGGCGAAGGTCGCCCCCGAGCTGCCGGTCCTCCTCGGCCGGGACTACCGGGCCGCCTTCCTCGCCTACGCCCAGGCCCACCCGATGAACGGCGGCTACCGGCGCGACGCGCTGGACTTCGCCGGGCACCTGCTGACGGCCGGGCGGATCGAGGACGCGCGGGTGCGGCGGGACGTGCGGGAGTGGTGGCGGGAGCGCGCGGGGTCCCGGCCCCGTTCGGCCCGTCCCGTCCTGCGCTTCGCGCAGGCGACACGACGGGTGCTGGCCCGGCGGTGACGGCCGGGGCCGCGGCAAACGGAACGTCACTTTCCGGCCGTACTCGTCCGCATGGTGAACGAGGCATGGTGCCGTCATGACCGTGTCGCCTACAAACAAGTCATGCTCTGGGTCCTCTTCCTGCTGCCGGCCTGGGTCGTCGCCGGCACGGCGTGCGCCCGGCTGTGCCTGGCCGCCGCCCGCACCGCGACCGCGGACGACGACGGCGGGTCCACGGTCCGGGACCGTGAACTGACGCTGTACGAGGCCGCGTTCCTCTCCGGCGGCCCCCGGCGGGTCGCCGACGTCACCCTCGTCTCCATGGCGCGCCGGCGCCGGCTCCTGCTCGCCCGCACCGGCTGGGCGACGGTCGTCGACCCGTGCGGCCGGGACGCGATGGAACGGTCGGTGATAGCGGCGATCGGGCCGCAGGGCCAGTCCCGCCTCGCGCCGGTGCGCGCCGCCGCCGCGGCGGCGGAGCCGGTGCGCGGGCTCGCGGACCACCTCGTCAGGGCGGGCCTCGCCGTGCCCGACGGGTCCGGTACGACGGTCGCGGACGCGGTCCGCCAGGTGCGGTTCGCGGCGCTGGCCGTGCCCGTCCTGGGGACGGCCGCCCTGCTGACGCCCGTCCCGGCGGACCTGCCGCGCCACCTGGTCGCCCTGTGGTTCGCGCTGCCCCTGGTCCTGACGCTGAGCTGCCTGGCCATCGCGCGGATGGAGGTCCACCCGTACGCGCGCCGGGCCTCCCCCGCCGGTCAGCGGCTGCTCGACGCGCTGGCCCGCAGCGCCCGCAGCGCGGGCGACGACCGTGCGTACCTGACCGCCGTCGCCGTACGCGGTGTCCGCGCGGTCGGCGAGCCGGACCTGCGGGCCGCCTTCGCCCACGCGCGGACCGGGCGGCTGACGGGCGGGGACGGCGCGCGGGAGGCGTGGGACTGAGCGGCCGGACGGCGGGGCCGGCGGCCGGCCGGGCCGGTGAGCCCCGTGCCACGGGGCTCACCGCGCCGGTCAGGCGAGTCCGGCGACCAGGTCGGCCACGGACTTGCGGCGGCCCGTGAAGAACGGGACCTCCTCGCGCACGTGCAGCCGGGCCTCCGAGGCGCGCAGGTGGCGCATGAGGTCGACGATCCGGTACAGCTCGTCGGCCTCGAAGGCGAGGATCCACTCGTAGTCGCCGAGGGAGAAGGAGGCGACCGTGTTGGCGCGGACGTCCGGGTAGCCGCGGGCCATCTTGCCGTGGTCGGCGAGCATCCGGCGGCGGTCCTCCTCCGGCAGGAGGTACCAGTCGTAGGACCGGACGAAGGGGTAGACGCTGACGTAGTCCCGGGGGGTCTCGTCGGCGAGGAACGCCGGGATGTGCGAGCGGTTGAACTCGGCGGGGCGGTGCAGCGCCATGTTCGACCAGACCGGCGTGAGCGCGCGGCCCAGCCTGGTGCGGCGGAAGAGGTTGTACGCCTCCTGGAGCTGGTCGCTGGTCTCGGCGTGCCACCAGATCATGACGTCGGCGTCGGCGCGCAGGCCCGACAGGTCGTAGGTGCCGCGGATCGTCACGTCCTTGGCGGCGAGCTGGTCGAACAGCTCCTGGACCTCGTCGGCGTACCCGGTGCGGTCCTCGGGCAGCACGTCCTTCAGCTTGAAGACGGACCAGAGCGTGTAGCGGATGACCTCGTTGAGGTCCTTGGCCAGCTTGCCCTTGTTCGGGATGCGCTCGGGGGCGGTGGTGGGGGCGTCGTCACTCATGGCCTCATTCTCCCGCTCCGCCGTGCAGGCTCTGCACCGGGTGGGCGGTGAGCTCCTGCACACCGCGCAGGTCGCCGTGGACCTGGTCGACGGCGGCGTACGCGCTGGCGACGCACGCCGGGATGCCGACGCCGTCGTAGACCGCGCCGCACACCGCGAGCCCCGGCAGCCTTGCGACGTCCTCGCGGATGCGGGCCACGCGCGCGTGGTGGCCGACGGGGTACTGCGGCAGGCCGTCGTCCCAGCGGGTGACCCGGGTGGCGACGGGGGTGGCGTCCAGGCCGGTGGCCGCGGCCAGGTCGCGCCGGGAGACGTCGACCAGCCCGGCGTCGTCGCGCCGCAGGATCTCCGTCTCGCCGTACCGTCCGACGGAGGTGCGCAGGACGATCAGCTCCGGGTCCTCCTCGGCGATCCAGCCCCACTTGCGGGAGGCGAAGGTGGACGCCTTGATGGTGCGTCCGTCGACCGGCGGGACGAGGAAGCCGCTGCCCTCGGGCAGCCGCGTGCCGGTGCGGCGGTAGGCGAGGGTGACCAGGGCCATGGAGGCGTACTCGACGCGGGCGAGCTCGGCGGCGGCGCCGGGGGCCTCGGCGCGCAGCAGACGGGCGGCGGCCGGCGCGGGGACGGCGACGACGACGGCGTCGGCCCGCAGCACCCGGTCCCCGGCGACGACCCGCCATCCGCCGTCGGCCTCCCGGCGCAGGGCGGTGACCGGCGTGCGGGTCAGGATCTCCCCGCCGCGCGCCCGCACCGACTCCGCCACCGCGAGCGGGAGGGTGCCGACCCCGCCCTCGATGCCCATGAAGACCGGCCCGGTCCGCCGGGCGGCGGCCGCCTCGGCCTGGATGCCGCGGACGGCCTCGGTCAGGGAGGTGTGGGTGCGCGCGGCCCGGAAGAGCTGCGGGACCGCGGAGCGCATCGAGATGCGGTACGCGTCGCCCGCGTACACCCCGCCCAGCAGGGGCTCGACCAGCCGGTCCACGACCTCGCGGCCCAGTCGCGCCGCCACGTACTCCCCGACGGCGACGTCGTCGCCGACCTCCGTGCGCGGCAGCTCGGCGTCCCGCTCGATGCGGGCGAGCCCCTCGTCGGACAGGACGCCGGCGAGGGCGGACGCGGTGCCGGGGACGCCCATCACATGGCCCTTGGGCATGGGGCGCAGGGCGCCGCGGGTCCACAGCGAGGCCGTCGCGGTGGCCGGGGGCTGG
This sequence comes from Streptomyces sp. NPDC085946, assembly GCF_044540485.1. NCBI lineage: Bacteria > Bacillati > Actinomycetota > Actinomycetes > Kitasatosporales > Streptomycetaceae > Streptomyces > Streptomyces sp. NPDC085946. The sequence continues at coordinate 142,670 of NZ_JBITSF010000006.1, forward strand.
AGGCGGTCGGCGAGACCCGCCTCGCGGGCCAGGGCGACCGCCTCCGGGCGGCGCGCCAGCATCGACTCGGCGCCGAGGTCGACGCGGACGCCCGCGATCTCCCCGGGCAGCAGCTTGCCGCCGACCCGGCCGGAGGCCTCCAGCACCGTCACCCGCGCCCCGCGCTGCAGCAGCCGGTGGGCGGCGGCCAGCCCGGCGACGCCCGCCCCCACGACGACGACCCGGCCGGCACCGTTACGTGATCCGCTCATGGCTCCACCTTCTCAGACGCCACCGGCGGTCACGCAGGGGCCGGACGGCCCCGCCGAGTCCCTTCCGTGACCGGTTCGGGACCGTTCCGCGTCAACGCCGCGCGCCTCCCGGGCGTCGGAGGAGCGTCCGTGTCACCACGACCCCGGGGGATGCCCGCATGAGCACACGACGATCCGCACGATCCGTACGACCCGCCCGGGCCCTGGCCGGGCTCGCGCTGGCCGCGGCCCTCGCGCTCACCGGATGCAGCGGCGCGGGCGACTCCGGCGGGAGCGCCGCCGACAAGGCCGCCGGGCCGGCGGAGGCCGGGGCCGGCGTGCGGGAGGGCGCCCCCGGCGGGTACGCCGACGACCGGGCCGGCGGCGCGAGGGCGACCGCGCCGCCCAAGGCCACCGCCGGCCGGATCATCCGCACCGCCTCGCTGACCGTGCAGGTGAAGGACGTGCCCGAGGCGCTGGACGAGGCCCGTACGGCCGCCGAGAACGCGGGCGGTTTCGTCGGCAGCGAGACCACCACCCGGGACGAGGAGGGCCGCGAACGCACCCGGGTCGTGCTGCGGGTGCCCGTGGCGGAGTACGAGGAGGTCCTGGCCGGCCTGGAGGGCTCGGGCAGGCTCCTGGAGCGCAGCGCGAAGGCGCAGGACGTCACCGACCAGGTCGTCGACGTGGAGAGCCGCATCGCGTCGCAGCGCGCCAGCGTGGCCCGCATCCGCGAGCTGATGGACCGGGCGACCAAACTCAGCGACGTGGTGACGCTGGAGGGCGAACTGAGCTCCCGCCAGGCCGACCTGGAGGCGCTGCTCGCCCGGCAGGCGTCGCTGAAGGACCGCACGAGCCTGGCCACCATCACCCTCTCGCTGACCGGGACGCCGGTGAAGAAGGCCGCCGAGGACGACGGCGGCCCGGGCTTCACGGACGCGCTGGCGGGCGGCTGGGACGCGTTCGTCACGATGCTGCGCTGGCTGGCGGTGGCGGTCGGGGCGGTGCTGCCGTTCGCCGCGGTGGCGGCGCTGGTCTGGCTGGTGTGGCTGCGGGTGGTGCGCCGCCGGCTGCCGCGCCGCCGGGAGGCCGTGCCCGCGACGGGCGTGCCGGGCCCGCCGCCGGCGGCCCACCCGGCCCCGGAGCCCGGCCGGACGCGGGAGACCGGCGGGCGGGACTGAGGCCGGATCGTGCCGGGCGGGTGGGGCCGGGCGGCCCGGTCCCCGTAGCGTGTCCGCATGAGCATGAGCCGTGGGCGGGGTGCCGGGGAACGACTGGTGGTGATCGGCGGCGACGCCGCGGGGATGTCCGCGGCGTCGCAGGCCCGCCGTCTGAAGGACCCCGGCGAGCTGGAGATCGTGGCGTTCGAACGCGGCCACTTCACCTCCTACTCGGCGTGCGGCATCCCCTACTGGGTGGGCGGCGACGTCCCCGACCGGGACCGGCTCGTCGCCCGCACGCCCGAGCAGCACCGTGAGCGCGGCATCGACCTGCGGCTGCGCACCGAGGTCACGGAGATCGACCTGGCCGGGCGGCGGGTCCGCGCGCGGGACGTCGACTCCGGCGCCGAGTCCTGGACGTCGTACGACCGCCTGGTGATCGCGACCGGTGCCCGCCCGATCCGCCCGGACATGCCCGGGGCCGGCGCCCCCGGGGTGCACGGCGTGCAGACCCTGGACGACGGCCAGGCCCTGCTGGACACGCTGGCACGCACCCGTGGCCGCCGGGCGGTCGTGGTCGGCGCCGGGTACATCGGCGTGGAGATGGCCGAGGCGCTCATCAACCGCGGCTACGAGGTGACGGTCGTCAACCGCGGCAAGGAGCCCATGGCGACCCTCGACCCGGACATGGGCCGGCTGGTCCACCGGGCCATGGAGGGCATGGGCATCACCATGGTCAACGACGCCGAGGTGACCGGGATCCGCACCGGCGACGACGGGTGGGCGCGGGCCGTGGCCACCCGGGACGCCGAGTTCCCGGCGGACGTCGTCGTGCTGGGCATCGGCGTGCGCCCCGAGACGGAGCTCGCCGCGGCGGCCGGGCTGCCGCTGGGCGCCCACGGCGGCCTGCTCACCGACCGTTCGATGCGGGTGCGCGGCCACGAGGACGTCTGGGCGGGCGGCGACTGCGTCGAGGTCCTCGACCTGGTGTCCGGGCAGGAGCGGCACATCGCCCTCGGCACCCACGCCAACAAGCACGGCCAGGTCATCGGCACCAACGTCGGCGGCGGCTACGCCACCTTCCCCGGCGTGGTCGGCACGGCCGTCAGCAAGGTCTGCGACCTGGAGATCGCCCGCACCGGCCTGCGCGAGAAGGACGCCCGCCGCGCGGGCCTGCGCTTCGAGGCGGTCACCGTCGAGTCGACCAGCCGCGCGGGCTACTACCCGGGCGCGGCGCCGATGACCGTCAAGATGCTCGCCGAGCTCCGCACGGGCCGGCTGCTCGGCGTGCAGATCGTCGGGCGGGAGGGCGCGGGCAAGCGCGTCGACATCGCCGCGGTCGCCCTGACGGCCGGCATGACGGTCGACCAGCTGACCTCCCTGGACCTGGGCTACGCCCCGCCCTTCTCCCCGGTGTGGGACCCGGTCCAGGTCGCGGCCCGCAAGGCGGCGAGGGCGATCGCGGACGGCGCGCGGTGACCCCGCTGCGCGGAACGTGACCGGCCGGCGCGGGCCGCGGCACGCCCCAGCGGCGCGGGGAACCGCACGACCGGCCCTCACGACCCGCGCCCACCGGGCAGCCCGCGCCCCCGCGGCGCCCAGCCGCCGCACCCGACCACCACACCCCCACCGACACGTCCCGCACCACCCCCAAGCGGCGCGGGGAACCCCACGACCGGCCCCCACGACCCGCGCCCACCGGGCAGCCCGCGCCCCCGCGGCGTCCGGGCCCGGGCCGGTCGGCCCCGTCGCCGGCGCCCCCTACGCCGTCCCCGCCGTCCCCGCCGTCCCGTTGATCCGGTCGATCGCCTGCCGGGCCTGCTCGGCCGGCGGACGCGACGGCAGCGACGACACCGACGCCGCCGCCGTGACCGCCGGCGGCGGCTGCTCCCCCGCCGGCTTCGCGTGCGCCGCGACCCGCGCGGACCGCAGCCGGTGGCTCACCGCCTCGTCCAGCGTCACCGGCCGCCCCAGCTGCGCGGCCAGCCGCCCCGCGTCCTGGCCGAGGCGGCCGACGTCCTCCCAGGGGAGGCGCACCACCAGGGAGAGCTCCGCCTCGCCGTCGGGCAGCGCGTGCATCTGAGGAGTACCTCGGTCGTTCATCGCCTGTTCCTCACGTCGGCCCCGCGACCCGCTTCCCCGTGCCGCGGACGTCGAGGACACATACGCGCGCCCCGGCGGCCGCGTTCACCGGTTCGCCGGTGGCATCGGGGGCACAAGTGCGGTGTGGTCATCCCGGTCCATGACGTGAACCCCGTGCGGCGCACCCCCTGGGTGACGTACGCGCTGCTCGCCGTCAACGTCGCCGTGTTCCTGTTCACGCCGGGCCTGGCCGGCTCCGTCGCGGGCGAGAGCAGCCTGGCGCAGCTGTGCCACCTCCAGGCGTTCCTGGACCGGTACGCGGTGGTGCCGCGCGAGCTGATCCACCACGAGATGCCGCCTCTGGTGCCCACCGGCGGCACCGGGGTGGGCCCGCAGGGGCCGGGCTGCGTGCTCGGCCCGCCGGGCTACGACAAGTCGCCGGAACTCAGCGTCCTGACGGCGATGTTCCTGCACGGCGGCTGGCTGCACCTGCTGGGCAACATGCTGTTCCTGTGGATCTTCGGCAACAACGTCGAGGACCGCATGGGCCACGTCCGCTTCGCGCTGTTCTACGTCGTCTGCGGCTACGCGGCGTCGTACGGCTTCGCGCTGCTGAACGCCGGCTCCTCCGAGCCGCTGATCGGCGCCTCGGGGGCGGTCGCCGGCGTCCTGGGCGCCTATCTGGTGCTGTACCCGAGGGCCAGGGTGTGGGTCCTGGTGCCCTTCCTCGTCTTCCTGCCGCTGCGGCTGCCGGCCTGGATCGTGCTGGGCCTGTGGTTCGCGCTGCAGGCGGTGTACTCGTCCGGCGAGGGCGTCTCCGACGCCGGCACCGTGGCGTACGCGGCGCACGTCGTCGGGTTCGTGGCGGGGATGCTGATCGCCTGGCCGCTCAGGCCCGGCACCCCGCCGCCGCCCGAGCCGCGCGGGCTGCTGTTCGGCAGGCAGGCGCGGCACCGGCACGGATACTGACCGCCGCCGGCCGGGGACCGGCGGCGCCGCCGTCAGCGGGCCGTGCTCGTGTGGACGTACTCCACCAGGCGGGTCAGCGCGTCCGGGTCGGTGGACGGCATGACGCCGTGGCCCAGGTTGAAGACGTGGCCCTCCAGGCCCGCGGCGGCCTCCAGCACCTCGCGGGTCTTGGCCTCGACCGCCTCCGGGGTGGCGAACAGCACCGTGGGGTCGAGGTTGCCCTGGAGCGCCTTGCCGGGGCCGACGCGGCGGGCCGCCTCGTCCAGCGGGACGCGCCAGTCGACGCCGACGACGTCCGCGCCGGCCTCGCCCATCAGCCCCAGCAGCTCGCCGGTGCCGACGCCGAAGTGGATGCGGGGCACGCCGTGGGGGGCGACGGTCTCGAAGACCTTGCGGGAGGCCGGCAGCACCGAGCGGCGGTAGTCGGAGGGGGCCAGCGCGCCGGCCCAGGAGTCGAAGAGCTGGACCGCGGAGACGCCCGCCTCGATCTGCACCTCCAGGAACGCGGCCGTGATCTCCGCGAGCCGGTCGAGCAGGTCGGCCCACAGCTCCGGGTCGCCGTACATCATCGCCTTGGCGTTCTCGTACGTGCGGGACGGGCCGCCCTCGACGAGGTAGCTCGCGAGGGTGAACGGCGCGCCCGCGAAGCCGATGAGCGGGGTGGGGCCGAGCTCGCGGGTCAGCAGGCCGATGGCCTCGGTGACGTAGGAGACGTCCTCGGGGGTCAGGTCGCGCAGCCGGGCGAGGTCGGCGCGGGTACGGACCGGCCGCTCGACGACCGGGCCGACGCCGGGCTTGATGTCGAGGTCGATGCCGATGGCCTTGAGCGGGACGACGATGTCGCTGAAGAAGATCGCCGCGTCCACGTGGTGGCGGCGCACCGGCTGGAGCGTGATCTCGCAGACCAGCTCGGGCCGCATGCAGGACTCCAGCATCGGGATGCCCTCGCGCACCTTGCGGTACTCCGGCAGCGAGCGCCCGGCCTGCCGCATGAACCACACCGGCGTGTGCGGCACGGGCTCGCGCCTGCACGCCTTCAGGAAGGCACTGTCGTACGTCGCGGTCGGCTGCTGGCCCGAAGGGCTTCCGTTGGCACTCACGACCGCAAGTTTCGCACGGCGCCCGCGGCGGTACGCCCCGGGTACCGGGCCGCCGGGGTGCGTCCCCCCGGGTGTCTTGCCCGGCGCCGGACCCCCGTTCCCCTTAATCTTCCCCGCATGGCTGCGGCTCAGGGACGACCGTCGGACGGCGGAATGGACGAATCCAGGGACACCGAGGACGACCTGCGGCAGGCGGGCACCACACCGCTGCCGTTCCGGGCCGCGGTGGACGCGCTCAGAGCGGCGCGGCTGCGGCCCCAGATCGAGGTGGAGCCGACGCGCCCGCCGCAGCGGCTCGCCCCGCACGCGTACGCGCTGGAGGCCGCGGTCGTCGACGGCGACCAGGACCTGGCCGACGGCCGTCTGGTGCTGCTGTACGACCCGGCCGGGCACGAGGCCTGGCGGGGCACGTTCCGTCTGGTGACGCTGGTGCGCGCGGAGCTGGAGCCGGAGATGGCCACGGACCCACTGCTGCCCGAGGTGTGCTGGTCGTGGCTGACCGGGGCGCTCCAGGCGCGCGGGCTGGCGTACGGGGAGCCGAGCGGCACCGTCACGCGCGCGAGTTCGCACTACTTCGGCGGGCTCGCGGCGCGCCCTGCGGCCTCGCAGATCGAGATCCGCGCGTCCTGGACGCCCCGCGAGGGGCTGGGCGGGGTCCCGGACACGGCCGCGCACCTGGCCGCCTGGTGCGACCTGCTCGCCCAGGTCGCGGGGCTGCCGCCGGCCGGGCCGGGGGACGCCTCGGTGGTGACCCTGCCCCAGCGGCGCGGACCACAGCCCCATTGACCGTCTCTTTGTCGATACGGCCACTTCCAGTCAGGAACGTCACTCGAACGAACCGGAATGTTCACCGAACGATCGACCGCATGTCCGAATTGCACAGATTGTTACTCACTAAATCGTGATCTTCCCCTAAAGGGCCGCAGGTTTGGTGCCGAAGACGACTGTGACCTTGAAAGCCGTCCCGCACCCCAGGAGGCCTGGTGTCCGTTCTCCTCGAGCAGCCCGCAAGCCTGGTCGCCTACCGCCCGAACAAGCCGACCGCCATGGTGGTCGTGGCCGACCCGCGCGTCCGCTCCACCGTCACCCGCCACCTGTGGGCGCTCGGTGTGCGCGATGTCATCGAAGCCTCGTCCATCGCGGAGGCTCGTCCCCGCATCGGCAACCCCCGCGACATCTGCGTCGCGGACGTCCACCTGCCCGACGGCTCCGGCCTCACCCTGCTGTCGGAGACCCGCGCCGCGGGCTGGCCCAACGGGCTCGCCCTCTCCGCCGCCGACGACATCGGCGCCGTGCGCAACGCCCTCGCGGGCGGAGTGAAGGGCTACGTCGTCACCGGCACCCGCACCAACGTCGGGCTCCCCACCCGGCTCGGTGCCGCTCCCCTCGGCGCCGCCGCCGCGCGCCTGCACCGCCGCCCCCCGGGTGCCCCGAGCCACCCGGGCGGCTACCGCGAGCTGTCCGGCCGCGAGGTGGAGGTGCTGCGACTGGTCGCCGAGGGCCAGTCCAACAAGGCGATCGGCGTCTCCATGGGCCTGTCCGCGCTGACCGTCAAGAGCCACCTCGCCCGCATCGCCCGCAAGCTGGGCACCGGCGACCGCGCCGGCATGGTCGCGGTGGCCCTGCGGACGGGCATCATCCACTGACCGAATCCGACCACCCCCGCACGTGCCCCTTCACGGCCGTGAACGGGATCGACCGCCGATCCCGCGAGCGCGCCCCCTCCTGAACGTGAACCCGTTGCACCCCCGAGCTGACTGGTTTACGACCCTCCGGTGCCCGTCGACGGAACGTTCCGTCGGCGGGTGCCGTCGCCGCACGGATACTCTTGACATGTGACCGACGCCCACGAGACCGCAGCAGACAGTTCACTGCGAACCACCGGAGGCGCTCCTCCGGACGACGACGGATCTTCTGCTACGGAGGCGCCGATCCCCCTGCTCGAACCCCGCGACGGCATTCCGCCCGTCATCGCCGACGAGGCCGCCCTCGCGCAGGTGATCGCCGCCTTCGCCGCGGGGTCCGGCCCCGTCGCCGTCGACGCCGAGCGCGCCTCCGGCTACCGGTACGGCCAGCGCGCCTATCTGGTGCAGCTGCGCCGCGAGGGCGCCGGCACGGCGCTCGTCGACCCCGTGGCCTGTCCCGACCTGTCCGCCCTCGGCGAGGCGCTGTCCGGCGCGGAGTGGGTGCTGCACGCGGCCACCCAGGACCTGCCCTGCCTGCGCGAGATAGGCATGGTGCCGACGCGGCTGTTCGACACCGAGCTGGCCGGACGGCTCGCCGGTTTCCCGCGGGTCGGCCTGGGCGCGATGGTGGAGAGCGTGCTCGGCTACGTCCTGGAGAAGGGTCACTCGGCCGTCGACTGGTCGACGCGCCCGCTGCCCGAGCCGTGGCTGCGCTACGCCGCCCTGGACGTCGAGCTCCTCGTCGACCTGCGCGACGCGCTGGAGAAGGAGCTCGACCGGCAGGGCAAGCTGGAGTGGGCCCGGCAGGAGTTCCACGCCATCGCCTCGGCCCCGCCGCCGGAGCCCCGCAAAGACCCGTGGCGGCGTACGTCCGGCATGCACAAGGTCCGCCGCCGCCGGCAGCTGGCCGTCGTCCGGGAGCTGTGGCAGACGCGGGACCGGATCGCGCAGCGGCGGGACGTCTCGCCGGGCAAGGTGCTGTCCGACGCGGCGATCGTGGAGGCCGCGCTCGCGCTGCCCGCCACCGCCCACGCGCTCGCCGCGGTGAACGGTTTCGGCCACCGGATGGGGCGGCGGCAGCTGGAGCAGTGGCAGGCGGCGGTGGACCGGGCCAGGGCGCTGAGCGAGTCGCAGCTGCCGGCGCCGGGGCAGCCGGTGACCGGGCCGCCGCCGCCGCGGGCGTGGGCCGACAAGGACCCCGCGGCCGCGGCGCGCCTGTCGGCGGCCCGGGCGGCGGTGTCCGAGCTGGCCGAGCGGCTGGCCATGCCGCAGGAGAACCTGATCGCGCCGGACACCGTGCGGCGGCTGTGCTGGGAGCCGCCGGCGTCCCCGGACGCGGCGTCGGTCGGGGCGGCTCTCGCCGGGTACGGGGCCAGGGCCTGGCAGGTCGAGCAGGTCACCCCCGTTCTCGTCTCCGCGCTGGCGAAGGCCGGGCAGGGCGTCTGAGCGTCGCGGCTGCGGGGGTCGTGCGGCGGCCGCGGGGGCGCGGGGACCTGTCGCGTGGTTCCCGCTCCCGTGGGGACCTGCCGTGTGGTCCCCGCGCCCGCACCGCCGGGGCACGTCCCGGCGGTGCGGGGGCTACTTCGTGGCGCCTCGCATGAAGCCGTTGTAGATGGAGCGCTGCAGGAGCAGGAAGACGATCAGGGTCGGCAGGATGACCAGGACCGTCCCGGCCGAGATCGTCTCCCAGTGCGCGCCGAAGGGGCCCTTGAAGCGGAACAGGGACGTCGAGATCACGCCGAGATCCTCGGACGGCATGTAGAGGAACGGGATGTAGAAGTCGTTGTAGACGGTGATCCCCTTCACGATCACGACCGTCGCGACCGCCGGCCGGAGCAGCGGAAAGACGATCTTGCGGTAGACCGTGAAGGCGTTGGCGCCGTCCAGGCGGGCCGCCTCGTCCAGGGAGACCGGGATCGAGCGGATGAACTGCAGGAAGATGTAGATCGACACGATGTCCGTGCCCATGTAGAGCAGGATCGGCGCCCAGAGGGTGTCGAACATGCCGAGGCTGTTGACGATCTGGAAGGTCGCCACCTGGGTCGTCACGCCGGGCACCAGGGCGGCCACCAGGAACAGGGCCACGACCAGCTTCCTGAACCGGAAGGTGAAGCGGTCGATGGCGTAGGCGGTCATCGAGCCGATGAGGACGGTCCCGCCGACGGCGACGACCAGCACCAGCGCCGTGTTGCCGAACGCCGTCAGCATGCGGCCGTCCTGGAAGGCCGTCACGTAGTTCCCGAGGTGCAGCGGGTCGTCGGGGAGCGAGAGCGCCCCGCCGTCGTCCGCCATCTCCCCGGCGGACTTCAGGGACGTCAGGAACACCACGGCGAGCGGCAGCAGCACGACCACCGTCGCGAGGACCAGCGACAGGTACACCAGGGCGCGGGCCACGGCACGGCGCGTCATACGAGGTCCACCTTCTCGTCCGGGACCAGGCGGCGCTGGAGCCAGGTCACCGCCAGGATGATGAGCAGCAGCACGACCGCGGCCGCCGAGGCGAGCCCCGTCTTGTTGAACTGGAAGGCGAGCTTCACGGTCTGGATCACGAAGGTCTCGGTGCCGGTGGCGCCGCCGGTCATGACGTACGGGATCTCGAAGACCGACAGCGAGCCGGAGACGGACAGGATCACCGTCAGGGACAGCACCGGCTTGATGCCCGGGGCGATGATGTACCGGAACTGGTGCCAGCGGCCCGCCCCGTCCAGTTCGGCCGCCTCGTACAGCTCTCCCGGGATGGACTGGATCGCGCCGAGGAACAGCACGAAGTTCAGGCCCAGGTAGCGCCAGACCGAGACGCCGGCGAGGGAGACGTTGGCCGAGGCCGGTGTCCCGAGCCAGGCGCGGTCGGTGTCCTGCCCGAACAGGCGCAGGATCGAGTCGAGGGTGCCGCCGTCCTGGAAGAAGTACAGGAAGACGAAGCCGATCGCGACGCCGTTGACGAGGTACGGGAAGAAGAGCACGCCCTTGAAGAAGTTCCGGAAGCGGACGTCGAAGCTCAGGACCGTCGCGAAGTAGAGGGCGGCGGCGATCTGCACCACGGACGCGGCCAGGTAGTAGCCGCTGACGAAGAACACCTCGAACAGCTGGGGGCGGGTGAAGATCTCGGCGTAGTTCTCGGCGCCCGTGTAGTGCAGCTCGGGGCTCACGCCGTCCCAGTCGGTGAAGCTGTACGCGACCATGTTCACGATCGGCGCGTAGGTGAAGACGATCAGCAGGGCGAGCGGCGCGAGCAGGAACAGCCAGGGCGTCACGGGCCGCCGGCGCCGGGCGCGGCGCGGGGCGGGGGCCGGTCCGGGCCCGGCGGGCGCGGCCGGTGTCACCGGCCGCGCCGCCCTGCGGGTGGTGTCGGCCATCAGGACCCCAGGTCCGCTCGCGTCTCGTTCCAGCGCTTGCCGAGGCCGTCCAGGAAGCCGTCCAGGCCGCCCTTGCGCGCGCCGCGGGCGAGGTCGACGAGTTCCTGGCGGTAGTCGGGCTTGTAGATGCCGATCTCGGACCGGTTGTCGATGGACTTCACCTCGGCGCCCCGGGTGTCGTCGAGGTCGAGGAGTTTCACGCCGGCGTCCTGGTACGGCCGGAGCACGTCCGGCAGCGGGGCGTCCTTGAGCGGGGACAGGGCCAGGTTGGCCTCGGCGTAGCCGGACTCGTCGGTGAACCAGTCGATCCAGGCGCGGGCGGCGGTCTTGTGGTCGGAGTGGATGTTGACGGCCTGCTGGTAGTCCGGGGAGGTCACCGCGCAGAACGCGCCGTCCCGCTGGGCGGGGAAGGGCATGAAGCCGATGTCGCCGGGGTCGGTGCCCGCCTGCTCGGCCGCGGCGCGCAGCTGGACGACCGCCCAGGAGCCGAGCCACATGGTGGCGATCTCGCCCTTGGCCAGCCGGGACTTGGACGCCTCCCAGTTGGTGGTCGTCGGGTCCTTCTCGGCCAGGCCCCGCCGCACGATGTCGTACAGCAGGGTGTCGGCGACCCGCAGGTCGGCCCCCTCGGCCCACGGGTCGCCCTCGGCGAGCCTCGTGGTGGCCCCGGGGTCGCAGCTGACGGAGCCGTTGACGTTGGTCCACTGGGTCAGCGGCCACATGTCCTTGAAGTTGGTGTAGTACGGCACCGCGTCGGTCCCGGCCTTCACGGCCTGGAGGGCGTCGAGGAACGCGGCCGGGGTGGTGGGCCAGTCGGTGACCCCGGCGTCCCGCCACACCTTCTTGTTGTAGACGAAGCCCGGGACGACGCCGATCGGGCTCTGGCCGTAGACCTTGCCGTCGACGGTGGAGTAGTCGGTGAAGCGGTACTTCCCGGCGCGCTCGTCCTTGCTGCCCAGCGAGGCGAAGAACTTCGGGTAGTCCTTCTTCTCGATCACCGCGGGGATCATGAGGACGTCGCCGTAGTTCTCCGTGTTCATGCGGATCTTGACCTCGCCCTCGTAGTCGGTGAGGCCGTCGAACTCCACCTTCACCTTGGGGTAGGTCCTGTTGAACGCGGCGGCGTACTTCTTCATCGTCCCGTCCTGCACCAGGTCGGTGCGGTGGGTGAGGACCGTGATGGTCCCGCTGACCTCGGCGGGGTCGTCGGGGGCCTCGGCGTCGGCACCCCGGGAGGTTCCTCCGGTGCCGGTGCAGGCGGTGACCAGCAGGGCGAGGGCGGCGAGCGGTCCGGCGAGTGCCGTGCGGCGGTTCATGTGCGTCAGCTCCGTTCGTGGGACGGACGAGCACTGCGGGTTGGCTGGTTCGGCACTCTGGCAGCCGATTATTGAACCGGTAAAGTCTCTATTGCGCCAAGGATGCCAAAACGTTGCCGAGCATCGGCATGAACCGGTTTAGGGAGTGGGCATGCTGCAGGTCACACCGCTCACCGAGGGATGGGTGCTGCGCCACCCCGACGGGGCCGGGGACCCGATTCCGGCCGAGGTGCCCGGATGCGTACACACCGACCTGCTGGCCGCCGGGCTGATCCCCGACCCGTTCCTCGGGCGGAACGAGGCCGAGGTGGCGTGGGTGGGCCGCCGCGACTGGACGTACGAGACGGACCTGGCGGCCGGCTCCGCCCACGAGCAGACCGACCTGGTCTTCGACGGGCTGGACACGGTCGCGGAGCTCTCGCTCGACGGGCGGCCCCTGGGCCGGGTGCGCAACATGCACCGCTCCCACCGGTTCGACGTGACCGGGCTGAGCGGCCGGCTCGCCGTGCGGTTCGTCTCCGCCTACGCCGAGGCCGAGGCCGTGCGCGGGCAGCTGGGCGAGCGGCCCGCCGCCTACGCCGAGCCCTACCAGTACGTCCGCAAGATGGCCTGCTCGTTCGGCTGGGACTGGGGGCCGACCCTGGTGACGGCCGGGATCTGGCGGCCGGTGCGCCTGGAGCACTGGTCGACGGCCCGCTTCGCCCGGGTGCGTCCGCTGGTCACGGTGGAGGACGGCGCGGGCCGGGTGGAGCTGGCCGTCGACGTCGAGCGGACCCGGGTCGAGGCGCCGCTGGCCGTGGAGGCGACGGCCGGCGGGGTGACGGCCCGCGCGGAGGTCGACGGGACGGGGGCGGTCGTACGGCTGCGGGTGCCGGACGCCGAGCTGTGGTGGCCGCGCGGCCAGGGCGGGCAGCCGCTGTACGACGTCGAGGTGACACTGCTGCACGGCGACGAGGTGCTGGACGTGTGGCGGCGGCGCGTCGGCTTCCGCACCGTCGGGCTGGACACCGCGCCGGACGCCGCGGGCACCGGCTTCGCCCTCGTCGTCAACGGCGAGCGGCTCTTCGCGCGGGGCGTCAACTGGATCCCCGACGACGTCTTCCCCGCCCGGATCACCCGCGACCGCTACCGCGAGCGCCTCACGCAGGCCGCGGAGGCGGGCGTGGACCTCGTACGGGTGTGGGGCGGCGGGATCTACGAGAGCGAGGACTTCTACGACGTCTGCGACGAACTGGGGCTGCTGGTCTGGCAGGACTTCCCGTTCGCGTGCGCGGCCTACCCGGAGGAGCAGCCGCTGCGCGGCGAGGTGGAGGCGGAGGCCCGGGAGAACGTCGTCCGGCTGATGCCGCACCCCTCGCTGGTGCTGTGGAACGGCAACAACGAGAACCTGTGGGGCTTCCGGGACTGGGGGTGGGAGCCGCGGCTGGCCGGGGACTCCTGGGGCGAGGGGTACTACCTGGGGGTCCTGCCGCGGGTGGTGGCCGAACTGGACCCCACCCGGCCGTACACGGCGGGCAGCCCGTGGTCCGGGTCCTGGCGCCACCACCCCAACGACCCGGCGCACGGCACGCACCACTCGTGGGAGGTGTGGAACCGGCAGGACTACGCGGACTACCGGCTGAGCGTGCCGCGGTTCGTGGCCGAGTTCGGCTGGCAGGCGCCGCCCGCCCACGCCACCCTGCGCCGGGCGCTGCCCGGCGAGGAGCTCGCGCCGGACTCCCCCGGCATGCTGCACCACCAGAAGGCGGACGACGGCAACGGCAAGCTGGAGCGCGGGCTCGCGCGGCACTTCGCGGTGCCGGAGAAGGACTTCGACCGCTGGCACTACCTCATGCAGGTCAACCAGGCGCGGGCGGTCGCCGCGGGCATCGAGCACTGGCGGTCGCACTGGCCGGTGTGCGCCGGGACCGTGGTCTGGCAGCTCAACGACTGCTGGCCGGTCACCTCCTGGGCGGTGATCGACGGGGACGGGCGCGAGAAGCCGCTGTACCACGAGCTGAAGCGGCTGTACGCGGACCGGCTGGCCACCGTCCGCCGGCACGGCGACGGGCTGGAGCTCGCCCTCGTCAACCAGTCCGGGCGGGCCTGGAGCGGCGAGGTGGAGCTGCGCCGCATGGCGGTCGACGGCAGGGTGCTCGGCGGGGCGGGCGAGCGGTTCATGGTGGACCGGCGTGCGGTCGGCACGGTGGCGGTGCCCCCCTCGCTGCTGCCCGCCGGGCCGGACGAGTTCCTGGTCGCGGACGCGTCGGGGTCCTCCCGCCCGGGGGAGGCCGGGAGCGGGGGCGGCCTGCGGGCGCTGTACTTCCCCGCGCCCGACCGCGAGATCCCCTATCCGCGGCCGGAGTTCGACGTGGCGCTGGAGCCCGGCGTCGGGATCACGGTCACGGCCCGCACCCTGGTGCGGGACCTGCTGCTCCAGGCCGACCGGCTGGATCCGGACGCCCGAGCCGACCGAGGGCTCGTCACGCTGCTGCCCGGCGAGCGGGTGACCATCGGGGTGCGCGGCTGGCGGACCCCGGACGCGGCCGCCGCCCGGGCCGCCCTGTTCTGCGTGGAGCCCGCCTGATGGCGTCGACGCCGCCCCCGCGCGTCACCATCAAGGACGTCGCCGCCCGCGCCGGCGTGTCCAAGGGGGCGGTGTCCCTCGCCTTCAACCACCGGCCCGGCCTGTCCGAGGCGACCCGGGAGCGGATCTTCCGGGCGGCGCGGGAGCTGGGCTGGGCGCCGAGCCTCGCCGCCCGGTCGCTGGCCGGGTCGCGGGTGGACGTGGTGGGGCTGGCGGTCTGCCGGCCCGCGCGGATGCTCGGCCTGGAGCCGTTCTACATGGAGTTCGTCTCGGGCGTGGAGAGCGTCCTCGTCGAGCGCTCCTGCTCGCTGCTGCTCCGGCTGGTGCGCAGCCCGCAGGAGGAGGCCGGGCTCCTGGAGGCGTGGTGGCGGGGGCGGCACATCGGCGGGTCCATCCTGGTCGACTTCCACGCGGACGACCCGCGGGCGGCGGCGGCCGAGCGGCTCGGGCTGCCGGCGGTCGCGGTCGGGCACCCGTCGCTGACCGGCGGCCTGACCTCGGTGTGGACGGACGACGCCACCGCCGTCACCGACGCGGTGCGGTACCTGGCGGCGCTCGGGCACCGGCGGATCGCCCGGGTGGGCGGGGCGGCGGTCCTCGGGCACACCGCGATCCGCACGGCCGCGTTCGACCGGGCCGCCCGCGCGCTGCGGCTGGCCGGGGCCCGGCAGGTCGCCACGGACTTCTCCGGCGACGCGGGCGCCCGCGCCACGCGCTCCCTGCTGACCTCCGTGCCGCCGGACCGGCCCACGGCCATCGTGTACGACAACGACATCATGGCGGTGGCCGGGCTGTCGGTGGCGGCCGAGATGGGGCTGCGGGTGCCCGACGACGTGTCGCTGCTGGCCTGGGACGACTCCCGGCTGTGCCGGCTGACCCATCCGACGCTGTCGGCGATGAGCCACGACGTGCACGGCTTCGGCGCGGACGTGGCGCGGACCCTGTTCGGGGTGATCTCGGGCGAGGGGCCCGGCCCGCACGCGGTCCCGACGCCGGTGCTGACGCCCAGGGGTTCGACGGCACCTCCGAAGGTGTGACCTTCGCCGCTTGGGGCGAGGGGACTGGGCAGCTACGTTACCCACAAGTAGCATGGGCCTGAGCGCGCGCTCAGTGCATGCGCGCCGCAGCAGTGCCACCCCGCACCCTGGAGGAGAGCCATCGTGCCTCGTACCGTCAGGGACGTCGTCTTCGTCGACGGCGTCCGCACCCCGTTCGGCAAGGCGGGCCCGAAGGGCATCTACCACGAGACCCGCGCCGACGACCTCGTCGTCAAGGCGATCCGGGAGCTGCTGCGCCGCAACCCCGGCCTCGACCCGAAGCAGATCGACGAGGTCGCCATCGCCGCGACCACGCAGATCGGCGACCAGGGCCTGACCATCGGCCGCACGGCGGGCATCCTCGCCGGTCTCCCCCAGTCCGTCCCGGGCTACTCCATCGACCGCATGTGCGCCGGCGCCCTGACCGCCGTCACCACGGTCGCGGGCTCCGTCGCCTTCGGCGCGTACGACATCGCCATCGCCGGCGGTGTCGAGCACATGGGCCGCCACCCGATGGGCGAGGGCGTCGACCCGAACCCGCGGTTCGTCTCCGAGAAGCTGGTCGACGAGTCCGCCCTCTTCATGGGCATGACCGCCGAGAACCTGCACGACCGCTACCCGCAGATCACCAAGCTGCGCGCCGACGAGTACGCGGTCCGCTCCCAGGAGAAGGCCGCCAAGGCGTACGCCAACGGCAAGATCCAGGCCGACCTGGTGCCGGTCTCGGTGCGCCGCACCAACCCGGAGGGCGGCGAGACCGGCTGGGGCCTGGTCACCGCCGACGAGCCGATGCGCCCGGGCACCACCCTGGAGAACCTGCAGGGCCTGAAGACGCCGTTCCGCGTGCACGGCCGGGTCACCGCGGGCAACGCGGCCGGTCTGAACGACGGCGCCACCGCCTCGCTGATCGCCTCCGAGGACTTCGCCCGCGCCCACGACCTCCCGGTCAAGATGCGTCTGGTCTCCTACTCCTTCGCGGGCGTCGAGCCGGAGGTCATGGGCTACGGCCCGATCCCGGCCACCGAGAAGGCCCTCGCGCAGGCGGGGCTGTCCATCTCCGACATCGGCCTGTTCGAGATCAACGAGGCCTTCGCCGTCCAGGTCCTGGCCTTCCTCGACCACTACGGCATCGCCGACGACGACGAGCGCGTCAACCAGTACGGCGGCGCCATCGCCTTCGGCCATCCGCTGGCCTCCTCCGGCGTCCGCCTGATGACGCAGCTGGCCCGCCAGTTCGAGGAGCAGCCGCACGTCCGCTACGGCCTGACCACGATGTGCGTCGGCTTCGGCATGGGCGCGACGGTCATCTGGGAGAACCCGCACTTCGACGGAGGCAACAAGTGAGCACCACCGCTGAACTCCTCAAGGGCGCGGCCGAGCTGTTCCCCGACGAGGTCGTCACCCAGGCGCACGTACGCCACTTCGACCTGCCCCTGGGCGCCGGGCGCTTCGCCCTGATCACCCTGGACAACGGGCACGACCACACCAAGCCGACCACCTTCGGCCCCCAGTCGCTGGCGAACCTGAACGCCGCCGTCGACCAGGTCGAGAAGGAGGCGGCGGACGGCGAGATCGTCGGCGTCGGCATCACCGGCAAGCCGTTCATCTTCGCCGTCGGCGCCGACCTCAAGGGCGTCGAGCTGCTGAAGGAGTGGGACCACGCCTACGCCATCGGCAAGGGCGGCCACGACGTCTTCAAGCGCCTCGCGGGCCTCGCGGTGCCGACCTTCGCGTACTACAACGGCGCGGCCATGGGCGGCGGCGTCGAGGTCGGCCTGCACTGCACCTACCGCACGGTCTCCGCGGCCGTCCCGGCGTTCTCCCTGCCCGAGGTCTTCCTCGGCCTGGTCCCCGGCTGGGGCGGCTGCACCCTGCTGCCGAACCTGATCGGCGCCGAGAAGGCCGTCTCGGTGATCATCGAGAACAGCCTCAACCAGAACAAGCAGCTCAAGGGCAAGCAGGTCTACGAGCTCGGCATCGCCGACGCGCTGTTCGAGGGCGCGGACTTCCTGGAGCAGTCCCTCATCTGGACCGCGTCCGTCCTCAAGGGCGAGATCGTCGTCGAGCGCCCGGTGATCGACCGCGGCGAAGGCTGGGACCAGGCCGTCGCCAAGGGCCGCTTCGTCGCCGACTCCAAGGTGCACGGCGCCGCCCCGGCCGCCTACCGCGCCCTGGACATCATCGCCGCCGCCAAGAACGGCGACCTCCAGCAGGGCTACGACGCCGAGGACAAGGCGCTCGCCGACCTGATCATGGGCGGCGAGCTGCGCGCCGGCATCTACGCCTTCAACCTGGTGCAGAAGCGCGGCAAGCGCCCCGCGGGCGCCCCGGACAAGAGCCTGGCCCGCCCGGTCACCAAGGTCGGTGTCGTCGGCGCCGGTCTGATGGCCTCCCAGCTCGCGCTGCTCTTCCTGCGCCGCCTGGAGGTCCCGGTCGTCCTCACGGACATCGACCAGGAGCGCATCGACAAGGGCGTGGGCTACGTCCACGCCGAGATCGACAAGCTGCTCGGCAAGGGCCGCATCAACCAGGACAAGGCCAACCGCCTCAAGGCGCTGGTGACCGGTGTCCTGGACAAGGCCGAGGGCTTCGCGGACGCCGACTTCATCATCGAAGCGGTGTTCGAGGAGATGGGCGTCAAGCAGCAGGTGTTCGCGGAGGTCGAGGCGGTCGCCCCGGCGCACGCCGTCCTGGCGACGAACACCTCCTCCCTGTCGGTGTCGGAGATGGCGTCGAAGCTGCGGCACCCCGAGCGGGTCGTCGGCTTCCACTTCTTCAACCCGGTCGCGGTCCTGCCGCTGCTGGAGATCGTGCGCGGCGAGAAGACGGACGACGCCTCCCTCGCGACCGCCTTCGCGGTGGCCAAGAAGCTGAAGAAGACCGCGGTGCTGGTGAAGGACGCCCCGGCGTTCGTCGTCAACCGCATCCTGACCCGCTTCATGGGCGAGATCCAGAACGTCATCGACGAGGGCACCCCGGTCGAGGTCGCCGAGAAGGCGGTCGAGCCGCTGGGCCTGCCGATGTCCCCGCTGGTCCTGCTGGAGCTGGTGGGCCCGGCGATCGGCCTGCACGTCTCCGAGACGCTCAACCGCGCGTTCCCGGACCGTTTCACGGTCTCCCCGAACCTCAAGGCGGTCGTCGAGGCGGGCAAGCGCGGCTTCTACGTCTACGACAGCGGCAAGCCGGAGCTGGACCCGGAGGTCGCCGCGCTGCTGAAGCAGGGCGACACCGTCCTGACCGAGGAGCAGGTCCGCGCCCGCGTCCTGGACGCGGTGGCGCAGGAGATCGGCCTGATGCTCGACGAGGGCGTCGTCGCCGAGGCCCAGGACGTCGACCTGTGCCTGATCACGGGCGCCGGCTGGCCCTTCCACCTGGGCGGCATCACGCCGTACCTGGACCGCGAGGGCGTCTCCGAGCGGGTGAACGGCAAGCCGTTCCTCGCCCCGGGCGTGGCCTCGGTGCCGGCGTGACCGGCTGAGCGCGCGAAGAGGGCTCCCGCCACCGGCGGGGGCCCTCTTCGCGTGTGCGCCGGCGCGGCTCACGGGCGGCTCCGCGGGCGCCTTGCGCGCCCGCGCGTCACACCTCCCGCCAGGCCGTCAGCGCCAGCCCCGGCTCCTCCTTGCGGCGGGCGAGCAGCAGGCGGCCGGACGACGGGGACAGCGTGGCGGCGACCACGCGCCCGTCCCGGTCCAGCGCCAGGGCCACCCCGGCGTCGGACGGCAGGGCGGGACCGGACTCGGTCCACCAGGCGCCGGCCGGCTCCCGCTCCGTCGGATACGCGGCGAAGGCGACCCGTCCGCTCGCCGAGCGCTGGGCGAGCAGGGTGCAGTCGTGGCCCTCGATGACGCAGCGCACGGCGGCCACCGGGCCCGGTCCTGCGGCGGCCAGCAGGGACACCGGCTTGTCGCCGGGGCGCCAGGCGCACAGGTCGCCGGAGCCGTCCGTGAAGTACAGCGTGGTGCGGTCCCGGGAGGTGGCGAGCGCCCGCAGGGTGCCGGGCCGGACCGGTGTCTCGATCCGGTCCTCCAGGACCGGCACCGCGCCCGGCTCCTCCTGCCGCCAGCGCAGCAGCCCGCCGGGGACGGCGGCGTACAGCTCGACCAGGCCGGACTCCCCCGCCACGGCCGCGAGCCCGTCCTGGACGTCCGCTCCCCCCAGGTCCCGCCAGGGTCCCCAGCCGCCCTTCTCCTGCTGCGCGCGCATGCTCACCCCGCCGGCCCGGTTGCGGACGAAGAGGTGCGCGCGGCCCTGGGCGTCGACCGCGACCGCGGGCCGCCCGGTCCTGTCGCCCTTCTTGTCGGGGTGGCCGACCGGGGTCCAGTCCAGAGGCGCGAGGAGCGGCCGGAAGTGCGTGGAGTGCACGAGGCCCGACTCGCCAGGCACGGTGGGCCGCCAGGCGACCAGGTGGGCGTAGCCGTCGGCGCCCTGGCCGACGGCCGCTCCCCGGTGCAGCCGCTGCTCGCCGCCGATCCTGCGGGCTGCCTCCCAGGGGCCGGCGGGGCCGCGTTCGGCCCGGCACAGCACGGCGTCGTCGGACGGCAGGTACACGGTGAGGCGGCCGTCGCGGCCGCGCAGGAGCCAGTCGCCGATCACCCGTTCACTGTATGCGGGGCCCCGACGCGCTCCGGGCCCGGCCCCGCCGGTCCGCGGACGGCCGTGGCAACCTGGCCGCATGGATGACACCGGTGCCCTGCTCGTCGTCGTCGACGCCGCGAACGTCGTCGGGTCGGTGCCCGACGGCTGGTGGCGGGACCGCAGAGGGGCGGCGGAGCGGCTGCGGGACCGGCTGGCGGCGGAGGGGGTGCCGGGGCACGCCGGCCCGGTGGAGATCGTCCTGGTGGTGGAGGGCGCGGCGCGGGGGGTGGCGTCCGTCCCCGGTGTGCGGGTCGAGTCCGCGCCGGGCAGCGGCGACGACCACATGGTCGACGTGGTCGCCCGGGCGGGCGGGCGCCGGGTGCTGGTGGTGACGGCCGACCGGGAACTGCGCGGGAGGGTGCGGGAGCTGGGGGCGGAGGTGGCGGGGCCGCGGGCGGTGCGCCCGTAGGCGGGCGCTCGCGGAGGGCCCGGCGCACGTGCCGCGGCCCCGCGCCCCCGCCCGGGAGGCGGGTGGTGCGAGGCCGCGGACGGGGAGCGGACGGGTCCGCTACCGGGCGTCCCCGCCGGACGGTCCCACCGCCCCGCCGGGGCCCGTGCGCTCGCCCCGTGCCAGGCGGCTGTGGGTGCGGCCGTACGCGAAGTACACGACGAAGCCGATCGCCATCCAGATGCCGAAGCGGATCCAGGTCTCGGTGGGCAGGTTCAGCATCAGCCACAGCGAGGCGCACACCGACAGGATCGGGACGACCGGCACCCACGGCGTGCGGAACGCGCGGTGCAGGTCGGGCCGGGTCCTGCGCAGGATGATCACGCTGATGGCGACGACCACGAAGGCGAACAGCGTGCCGATGTTCACCAGTGCCGCCAGCTCGTTCAGCGGGGTGAAGCCCGCCACGACCGCGATGACGACGCCGAGCAGGATGGTCGGCCGGTGCGGGGTCTTGTACCGGGGGTGGACGCGGGAGAAGAACCGCGGCAGCAGGCCGTCGCGGCTCATCGCGAAGAAAACCCGGGTCTGGCCCAGCAGCAGGATCATGCACACCGTCGTCAGGCCGACCGCGGCGCCGAAGCTGATGAAGCCCGCGAACCAGGGGTGCCCGGTCTCCTTGAACGCGTCGGCGAGCGGCGCGTCCACCGACAGCCGGGTGTAGTTCTGCATGCCGGTGACGACGATCGACACGGCGACGTACAGCACCGTGCAGATGAGCAGCGAGCCGAGGATGCCGCGCGGCATGTCGCGCTGCGGGTTGCGGGTCTCCTCGGCGGCCGTGGCGACGATGTCGAAGCCGATGAAGGCGAAGAAGACGACGGAGGCGGCGGTGAAGATGCCCATGACGCCGAAGTTGGACGGCGCCCAGCCGAACATCAGCTGGATCAGCGGCGAGTCGAGACTCCGGCCCGCCTCCACGGGCTTCGCCTTCGGGACGAACGGGTCGTAGTTGGCGGTCTTGATGAAGAAGGCGCCGGCGACGATGACGACGAGGACCACGGTCACCTTGATGGCGACGACGAGCGAGGTGATCCGCGCGGACAGCTTCATGCCGAGGACGAGGATGCCGGTGAGCACCAGCACCAGCAGGGCGGCGAGGATGTCGAAGCCGAAGCCCTCCGCCCCGTCCCGGCCGCCGAGCGCGTCGGGCATCTGCCAGCCCGCGTTGTCCAGCAGCGAGCGGATGTAGCCGGACCAGCCGACGGCGACCACCGCCGTGCCCAGCGCGAACTCCAGCACCAGGTCCCAGCCGATGATCCAGGCGGGCAGTTCCCCGAGGGAGGCGTACGAGAACGTGTACGCGGATCCGGCGACCGGCACCGTGGACGCGAACTCCGCGTAGCAGAGCGCGGCCAGCGCGCACGCGACGCCGGCCGCGACGAAGGCCAGGGCCACGGCGGGGCCGGCGTTGTTCTTGGCGACCGTTCCGGTCAGGACGAAGATGCCGGTGCCGATGATCACACCGACGCCGAAGACGGTCAGATCCAGCGCGGACAAGGACTTCTTGAGCGCGTGTTCTGGCTCCTCGGTGTCGAGGATGGACTGCTCGACCTTCTTCGTCCGGAAGAGGGTGTTGCTCACGGGCCTACCTCCCACGCTTGTCGTCCTCGACATGATCGAGAGGGCTTATTCCGTATGCCCCGATGTGAGGTGAATCACGCCAATGGGCCGGTTCCGCCACTGTCAAGAGTGGCAGAACCGGCCCATTCGGCGGTGAGGTCGTGCGGTGCCCGTCGCGCGGTGGTCAGTCGCGCGCGCTCTCCACGGGGTCGACGGCCCGCTCGAACCGGCCGTCCAGCTTGGCGACCAGGCCCGTGACCTGCCGGGCGATGTCCGGCGCGGTCAGCCCGATCTCGGTCAGCACCTCGGCGCGGGAGGCGTGGTCGAGGAAGCGCGGCGGGATGCCGAAGTCGCGCAGCGGCACGTCGACGCCGGCGTCCCGCAGGGCCTGCGCGATCGCGGAGCCGACACCGCCGACGCGGGAGTTGTCCTCGACCGTGACGACGACGCGGTGCCGGTCGGCGAGCGGTGCCAGGGCCTCGTCGACGGGCTTGACCCAGCGCGGGTCGACGACGGTGGTGGAGATGCCCTGCCGGTCCAGCAGGTCGGCCACCTCCAGGCACATCGGGGCGAGCGCGCCGACGGAGACCAGCAGGACGTCGGGCCGGTCGGTGCCGGGCTCGCGCAGGACGTCCATGCCGCCGACGCGGCCCACGGCCGGTACGGCGGGGCCGACGGCGCCCTTGGAGAAGCGGACCACGGTCGGCGCGTCCGTCACCTCGACCGCCTCGCGCAGCTGGGCGCGGACCTGGTCGGCGTCGCGCGGCGCGGCCAGGCGCAGCCCGGGGACGACCTGGAGGATCGACATGTCCCACATGCCGTTGTGGGAGGCGCCGTCGGTGCCGGTGATGCCGGCCCGGTCCAGCACGAAGGTGACGCCGCACTTGTGCAGGGCCACGTCCATGAGCACCTGGTCGAAGGCGCGGTTCAGGAAGGTCGCGTACACGGCGAAGACCGGGTGCAGTCCGCCGGTGGCCAGGCCCGCCGCGGAGACGGCGCCGTGCTGCTCGGCGATGCCGACGTCGTAGACCCGCTCCGGGAAGCGCTTGGCGAACTTGTCCAGGCCGACCGGCTGGAGCATGGCGGCCGTGATGGCGACGATGTCCTCGCGCTCCTCGCCGAGGCGGACCATCTCCTCGCCGAAGACGGAGGTCCAGTCGGCGCCGGAGGTGGCGATCGGCAGGCCCGTGTCCGGGTGGATCTTGCCGACGGCGTGGAAGCGGTCGGCCTCGTCCTGGAGGGCGGGCTGGTAGCCGCGGCCCTTCTCGGTGAGGCAGTGCACGATGACGGGCCCGCCGAAGCGCTTGGCGCGGGAGAGGGCGGACTCCAGGGCCTCGATGTCGTGGCCGTCGATCGGGCCGACGTACTTCAGGCCCAGGTCCTCGAACATGCCCTGCGGGGCGATGAAGTCCTTCAGGCCCTTCTTGGCGCCGTGCAGGGTGTCGTAGAGCGGGCGTCCGACGACCGGAGTGCGCTCCAGGACCTCCTTGGTGCGGGCGAGGAAGCGCTCGTAGCCGTCGGTGGTGCGCAGGGTGGCGAGGTGGTTGGCGAGGCCGCCGATGGTGGGCGCGTAGGAGCGCTCGTTGTCGTTGACGACGATGACCAGCGGGCGGTCCTTGGCGTCGGCGATGTTGTTCAGCGCCTCCCAGGCCATGCCGCCGGTGAGCGCGCCATCGCCGATCACCGCGACGACGTGGTCGTCGCGTTTGAGGAGCTGGTTCGCCTTGGCCAGGCCGTCGGCCCAGCCGAGGACCGTGGAGGCGTGGGAGTTCTCGATGACGTCGTGCTCGGACTCGGCCTGCGAGGGGTAGCCGGACAGGCCGCCCTTCATCTTGAGCCTGGAGAAGTCCTGGCGGCCGGTGAGCAGCTTGTGCACGTAGGACTGGTGGCCGGTGTCCCACAGCACCTTGTCCCTGGGCGATTCGAAGACCCGGTGCAGGGCGATGGTGAGCTCCACCACGCCGAGGTTGGGGCCGAGGTGGCCGCCGGTCTTGGAGACCGCGTCGACGAGGAAGGTCCGGATCTCGCCTGCCAGCTGGTCCAGCTCCTCCAGGCTGAGCCGGTCCAGATCGCGCGGTCCCCTGATGCGGGTCAGCAGCGGCACCCGTGCCTCCTTGCAGTAGAGCTGTTCGAGCTGTTGCCGGGCTTGTCGAGTCTAATGTTCCGCCCTGCCGGAACGTGTCGGGGCGGTGCGTCGTACGTCACGCGTTCGGCTCTACCCAGCTTGCACCCGTGCTACGACACGACTGCGCCCGGCACCGCCGTTGGTGCCGGGCGCAGGACTCGGGGGCGGGTGCGGCTAGGCGCGGCCCGCCGTCTTCTGCGTCTTGCGCGTGATCGAGTCGATCACGACCGTGGTGAGCAGGACCGCCGCGGTGATCATGTACTTCACCGGCTCGGCGATGGACTCCAGCTGGAGGCCGTACTGGATGGAGACGATCACCAGGACACCCAGCAGGGCGTTCCAGGTGCGGCCCCGGCCGCCGAAGAGCGAGGTGCCGCCGATCACGGCCGCGGCGATCGCGTTCATCAGCAGGTCACCGGTACCGGCGCTCTGGTTGGCCGAGGCGATCTTGGAGGCCAGGAAGAGGCCGCCGATCGCGGCGAAGCCGCCCGAGATGGCGAAGACCGAGATCCGCACCGCCGTGACGTTGATACCGGCACGCCGGGACGCCTCGACGCTGCCGCCGAGGGCGAAGATCTTCCGGCCGTACGCGGTGCGCCGCAGCACGAAGTCGGTGGCCACCAGGAAGGCCAGGAAGATCACCGTGGCCAGGGGCAGGCCCTTGTACTGGTTGTACATGAAGGCCGCGGCGAAGGAGACCACCGCGAGCAGTCCGGTGCGCAGCAGCAGGTCGCTGAGCGGCCGGGACGGGATGCCCGCGGCCTCGCGGCGCCGGTTGCCGAGGAACGAGCTCACGAAGAACACCACGACGACGACCGCGGCGAGGCCGTAGGCGGCGGCGATGTCCGTGAAGAAGTACGTCGTCAGCTGGCCGATGAAGCCGTCGCTGTCGAGGTTGATCGTGCCGTTCTCGCCCAGGATCTTGAGCATGAAGCCGAGCCAGAACAGCAGGCCGGCCAGGGTCACGGCGAAGGCGGGGGCGCCCAGCACCGCGAAGAAGAAGCCGTGCAGCGCGCCGATGGCCGCGCCGGCGACGACGGCGAACAGCACCGCCACCCACTCGTTCCAGCCCTGGTTCACGGCGAGGACGGCCGCGATGGCGCTGGCCGCGCCGCTGACGGAGCCGACCGAGAGGTCGATCTCGCCGAGCAGCAGCACGAACACGATGCCGACGGAGATCATGCCGGTGCCGACCATCGTGACGGTGATGTCACTGATGTTCTGCGCGGACAGGAACGCCGAGTTCAGGCTCTGGAAGATGACGCAGATGATGACCAGGCCGAGGATGACCGGGAGGGAGCCGAGCTCACCGGCCTTCATCTTGCGCTTGAACTCGGTGACGTAGCCGCCCAGGCCCTGTTCGCGGACCAGCAGGCGGGGGTCGACCGCGGTCACCGCAGCGGCGGCGGCCTCGGGGTTCTCGACGGCGTGCTCGTCCTGCGGCGCCGAGGAGGTCTTCTCGATGCTCACTTGGATACCTCCCCGTTCGTGGTGCGCGACGCACGGCGGGTCACGGCATTGTCGGTCGCGCCGGTGATGGCGGCGATGATCTCTTCCTGCGAGGTCGTCTTGACCTCGAAGACACCGTTGTTGCGGCCCAGCCGCAGCACGGCGACCTTGTCCGCCACGGCCTTCACGTCGGCCATGTTGTGGCTGATGAGGATGACGGCGTGGCCGCGCTCGCGCAGCCGCTCGACCAGGTCGAGGACCTGGGCGGTCTGCTCGACGCCGAGGGCGGCGGTGGGCTCGTCGAGGATGACCAGCTTGGGCTCGCCGAGCATCGAGCGGGCGATGGCCACCGTCTGGCGCTGACCGCCGGAGAGCGAGGCGATCGGGATGCGCACGCTGGGGATGCGGATCGACAGGGTCTGGAGCAGGTCGCGGGCGCGCCGCTCCATCTCGACCTCGTCGAGGATGCCGCGCCGCTTGATCTCACGGCCCAGGAACAGGTTGCCGACGACGTCGATGTTGTCGCACAGCGCGAGGTCCTGGTAGACGGTCGCGATGCCCAGGTTCTGGGCGTCGTGCGGCCGGCCGATCTGGACGGTCTTGCCTTCCCATTCGATGGCGCCCTCATCGATGGGGTGCACGCCGGCGATCGTCTTGACCAGCGTGGACTTTCCGGCTCCGTTGTCGCCGACCAGGGCGACCACTTCACCGGCGTGGACCTCAAGCTCTACGTCGGTGAGCGCCTGGACGGCACCGAACCGCTTGGAGACCCCGCGCAACGCCAGCACGGGCGTAGCGGACACGTGAACCATCTCCTTCGCCGCCTGACCCGGCGGAAGGTAGTGCAGAAAGTTGGGGGAACGTTCCGTCCGGCGCCCCGCGCGAGAGCTTGCGGGGCTGTGGAGGCGCGGGGCGCCGGACGAGTCGTGGGCAGTCGGTCCCGTACGGACTTCCGGTGCCGGGATTCGGGCCGAATCCCGGTGCCGGAGCGGGACCGGTGCTGCTTACTTGATGCCGAGCTTGTCGCAGGCGGCCTTGTACTTGCCGGTGCAGATCTCGGCGGCGGTGTAGACGCCGTCCTTGATGACGGTGTCCTTCACGTTGTCCTTGGTCAGCGAGGTGACCGGGACGAGCACGGACGGGACGTCCTTGGCGCTGTCGCTGGAGACCTTGTCCTTGGCGATGGAGCCGAGGTCCTCGCCCTTGGCGAGCGCGACGGCCATCTCGGCGGCGGCCTCGGCCTCGGGGGCGTAGGGCTTGTAGACGCTCATGAACTGCTCACCGGCGACGATGCGCTGCACGGCGGCGAGTTCGGCGTCCTGGCCGGTGACCGGGATGTCACCGATGCCGGCGGCCTTCAGGGCGGTGATGATGCCGCCGGCCATGCCGTCGTTGGCGGAGTAGACACCGGCGATCTTCTTCTTGCCGAGCGCCGAGATCGCCGCCTCCATGTTGGCGTTGGCGTTGTCCGGCGACCACTCCTTGGTGTCGTACTCCTTGCCGATCTTCACCTTGCCGTCGAGGACCTCGTGGGCGCCCTTCTTGAACTGGGCGGCGTTCGGGTCGGTGACCGACCCGTTCATCATGACGATCTGGCTGTCCTTGGCCTTGTCGCCCAGCTGCTCGAGGAGGGCCTTGCCCTGGGTGCGGCCGACCTCGACGTTGTCGAACGAGGTGTAGGCGCTGATCGGGCCCTCGGCCAGGCGGTCGTACGCGACGACCTTGATGCCGGCGTCGACGGCCTTCTGCACGGAGTTCTTGATGGCCTTGGCGTCGACCGCGTCCAGGATCAGCACGTCCACCTTGCTGGTGATCATCGTGTCGATCTGCTGGGCCTGGAGGCTGGCGTCCTGGCGGGCGTTGTTGTACTGGATCTCCGCCTTGTTGTCCGTCAGCTCCTTGATCTTGCCTTCGATCAGCGGGCGGTCGAACTTCTCGTAGCGCGCGGTCTTGCTCTCCGGCAGCAGCAGGCCGATCTTGATGTTGTCGCCCTTGGCGGCGGAGCCGGTGGCCTTGTCGCTGTCGCCGCCGGACTCCTTGGCGCTGCCACAGGCGGCCAGCGAGACGGCCAGCGCGCTCGAGGCGATGGCAACGGCCGCACGACGCATACGCGTGTTCACTTCAGAAACCTCCCTGACGAGGCCGCGTCGTTGCGGCCGAGGTGGCTGGAAGTCAACTCGGCCACACGTGCGACGTCAAGAAGTAAATCCTTAACGAGATGGCAACGGTGCCATCCGTTCTCTAAGTGAAGGCAGGAGCGGCCGCGTGGAGCGTGCTGTCCAAAAGGGTGGAATCACCCATCTCGCTGAGGGCGAGGGCGAGCGCTCCGAGCACCTCCGCGCGGCCCCCAAGTGCCCCGGGGAGAACGGAGAGTTGGCGAGCCGCGCTGGGGATCGCATAGCGGCCGACGGACTCCCGGATCGGCCCGAGCACCAGCTCACCGGCCTCGGCGAGATCACCGCCCAGGACCACCCGGCTCGGGTTCAGCAGGTTGCAGAGATTGGCCACCCCACTACCGATGTGGCGGCCGACGTCGGCGATCACCCGACGGCAGCCCGGATCGCCCTCCCGCGCCAGCCGTACGACGCCCTCCATGGTGAGGTCGGTGCCGTGGCTGGACTGGAGGAGCGGGAGCACGTAGCGCGCGGCCGCGAAGGTCTCCAGGCAGCCCCGGTTGCCGCAGCGGCAGACAGGGCCGGACTCGTCAAGTGTAATATGTCCGATTTCACCTGCCGTGCCGCCCGGACCGCGGTAGATCTTGCCGTTGATCACCAGGCCCGCGCCGACGCCGCTGGCGACCTTGATGTAGGCCAGGTCGCGCACGCCCCGGCCGCTGCCCCAGACCATCTCGCCGAGGGCGCCGAGGTTGGCGTCGTTGTCCACGTGCACGGGCACGCCGAGCCGCTCCCGCAGCTCCTCGGCGGGCTTGGTGCCGGTCCAGCCGGGCAGGATGGCGGTCGAGCCCAGCGTTCCGGACTCGACGTCGATCGGGCCCGGGACGCCGAGACCGATTCCGGCGATCTTGGCGCGATCCACACCGGTCGCCTCGACCAGGCGGCTGACCAGCTGTTCGGCCCGGTCGAAGCCCTGGGTGGAGGAGGCGTCGACGTCCAGCGGCTCGGACTCCTCGGCGAGGACCTGATGGGCGAGATTCCCGATCGCGACCCGCAAATGCGTGTGCCCGAAGTCCACGCCGATGACGATGCCGGCGTCTCCGCTCAGGGACACGCTGCGCGCCCGGCGGCCGCCCGCCGACGTCGGCGTGACCTCGACGGTGCCGCCTTCCTTGAGTTCCCGCACGATGTTGGAGACCGTGGCCGCGGACAGGCCCGTCGTCCTCGCGATCTCTGCCTGGGTGAGGGAACCCGCCAGGCGGACGGCACGTACGACCCGCTCCAGGTTGGCTCGGTGCAGCGACGACTGCGACCCCGGAGTCTCCACGACGACCTCCTGCGCGCGGGGCCGCTTCGGTGAGACCCCGTCTATGTCCAACTAGTGAACTCTAAGCTGAGCTGTTCGGGTTGCCTCCCGTCAAGAGGTTGAACTGTTTCCGCGTCGATGCCCACACATGCGCATAAAGGGGCTCCCGGGGGCGCGGGGGTGGGTGTGGTCCCGGGGGCGAGGGGTGGATCTTGCGATGGTGAAGACCCGGGACGGGGGTCGGAGCACGGGGGCGGGGTCCGGCCCGGGGCGGGGCCGGAGCACGGGGGCGAAGGCCAGCCCGGGGCAGGGCCGGAGCACGGGGGCGAAGGCCAGCCCGGGGCGGGGCCGGAGCACGGGGGCGAAGGCCAGCCCGGGGCAGGGCCGGAGCGCGAGGGCGAAGGCCAGCCCGGGGCAGGGCCGGAGCACGGAGGCGAAGGCCGGCCCGGGGCGAGGCCGGAGTGCGGGAGCGAGGTCCGGCCCAGGGCGGGCCGGGAGCAGCAGCGGCGGGGCCGCTCCGCCGTCCGGCCGGGGCCCGCAGAGCGCACCGCACCGCACCGCACCGGGCACGGAGAGCGGCCGGGCCCACCGCGACCGCCACCGCCCCGGTGCCCGCCCGCCCCGGGACGCGCCCGGGGCGGTGCGCCCGGCGGCAGCCGGGCCGCCCCGAGGGATCCGCCGCTCGCCGCCGCGGGATGCGCGCCTCCGGCCCGTCCGCCGGCTCCGCGGCCGGGCCGCCGTCCGGCCGGCCGCGCCGGGGGCGCCGGGGGCGCAGGCCGCCCGGCGTCCACGCGCCCCGGCGGGAGGGCCGCCGCCGGAACGGCACAGGGACAGGGACAGGAACAGGGACAGGGACAGGAACAGGGATGGGCCCCTCCCCTACTTCAGCGCCCCCGCCGTCAGCCCCTGCACCACCTGCCGCTGGAAGACGATGTACGCGGCGAGGACCGGCAGCATCGCCATGACCAGGCCCGCGAAGAGGCCGGACCAGTCGCCCTTGTAGCCCTGGCTGACGGCGAGCTGGACGAGGCCCTGGGTGAGGACGCGCCGGTCCGGGTCGGTGTTGAGGACCGTGGGCAGCATGTACTGGTTCCACTGGCCCAGGAAGTTGAAGATCCCCACGCTGACCAGGCCCGGCTTGGCCATCGGCAGCATGATCTGGAAGAACGTGCGGGAGTGCGAGGCGCCGTCGACGAAGGCCGCCTCCGCCACCGAGGTCGGCAGGGTGCGGAAGAAGGCGGTCAGGAAGAACACCGTGAAGGGGAGGGAGTACGCGATGTAGACGAGGATCAGGCCGTGGATGCTGTTCAGCAGGCCCATGTTGTTGACGACGTAGAACAGCGGGACCAGGGCCAGCATGATCGGGAAGCTCATGCCGCCGACGAACAGGTAGTAGACGAACCTGTTGCCCGGGAAGTCGAAGCGGGCCAGCACGTAGGCCGCCATGGAGCCGAGGACCAGCGTGCCGGCGAGCGAACCCCCCACCACCAGGACGGTGTTGAGGAAGTAGTCGCTCATGTTGGCCTCGGTCCAGGCCCGCGACCAGTTGTCGAAGTGCAGCCGGTCCGGCAGCGACCAGGGCGAGGAGAAGATGGACCGGTCGTCCTTGAAGGACGTCATCACCGCCCACAGCAGCGGCATGACCACCATGAACGCCCAGAGGACGAGGAGGCCGTGGGAGAAGGCGTTGAGGACCGCGCCCTCCTTCTTCTCCCCCGGGGGCGGGCCGGCCGGCGCGCCGGTCTTGGTGACGGGCGCGCCGGACTCCGCCGGTACGGGTGCGGGGGTCTCGGTCGTGGTCATGGGAATCAGTACTCCAGCCGCTCGCGCCGCCCCAGCCGCATCACGACCGCGGCGAAGGCCAGCGTCACGATGAGCAGGGCAACGCCGATGGTGGTGGCGTAGGCGGCCTGCCCGTCACGGAACGCCTTCTGGTAGACGTACAGGACCATGACGGTGGTCGAGTAGTCGGGACCGCCCGGCCCGGTCGTCATGATCTGCACCACCGCGAAGGACTCGGCGCCCAGGGCGAGGATGCCCATGTAGACCCAGCCGGACTGCACGGTGTCCCACAGCAGCGGCAGGGTGACCCGGAAGAACGTGGTGGCGCGGCCCGCCCCGTCGAGCAGGGCCGCCTCGTACAGCTCCGCCGGGATGGAGGCCATCCCGGCGGAGAAGAGGACCACGAAGAAGCCGACCGTGGACCAGACGAGCACCGCCATCACGGCCCACAGCGCCAGGTCCGGGTCGCCCAGCCAGAGGGGCTGGACGCCGTCGAGCCCGACGGCGCGCAGGACCGAGTTGACGGCACCGCTGTCCGGGTTGTACGCGAAGGCGAACAGCAGTGCGACG
Source organism: Streptomyces sp. NPDC085946 (assembly GCF_044540485.1). Lineage (NCBI taxonomy): Bacteria > Bacillati > Actinomycetota > Actinomycetes > Kitasatosporales > Streptomycetaceae > Streptomyces > Streptomyces sp. NPDC085946. Next base: position 174,163 of record NZ_JBITSF010000006.1, read on the forward strand.
ATGGCGATGGACAGGACCTGCGGGAAGAAATACACGATCTTGTAGAAGGCGGAGCCCCGCACGCCCGTGACGACCGGGCCGCCCCTCCTCCGCCGTCCGCCCACATTGATCATGAAGGCGAAGAACAGCGCCAGACCGATGGTCACGAGCGGCAGCAGGAGCGCGAACAGCAGGCTGTGCTGCAACGACTTCCAGAAGATGTCGTCGTCGAGCATCCGGCGGTAATTGCCGAATCCGACCATCGTGAATTCGGGGCTCAGCCCGGTCCAGTCCGTGAACGAGTAGTAGATGGACTGGACGAACGGCCAGACCACGAAAAGCGCGTACAGCCCGAGGGGCAGGGCGAGAAACCCCGCGACGAACCGGTACTTGCCGTGCTGCATCGCCACTCCGCCGCCGTCACTGGTGCTTGTAGTGCTTGATGGACGAATCCTTCGCGGTCTCGTCGGCGAATGCCTGGATCTTCTTGACGGCCTCGGCCGGGGTGAGCCGGCCGGCCATCATCTCGCCGAGACCGGACACCCCGATCTTCTCCTTCTGGAGCTGTACGTACCAGTCCTGCAGGCGCGGATTCACCACGTTGCCGCCGGCTTTCTCCAGCGCCGCGACACCGGATTCCAGACCCGGGGTGAGGGTGATGCCGTCGGTGCCGCCGTTGTACGCGGTCAGGGACTTCACCTTGCTGGTGAAGTTCTTCGAGGAGGCCTCGCTGAGCATGATGCGCAGCTGCTCCATGCCGCCCTCGGCGTTCTTCGCCTTGGCCGGGACGACGAAGGGCTCGCCGCCGGAGGCCCAGATGGTGCCGAAGGGCATCTTGTCGGAGGAGTCCAGGCCGGTGGGCGCGGAGACCGCCAGGCCGAAGTCCTGCGGGATGACGTTCGCCGACTCGTTCTCCACCCAGGAGCCGTTCGGGAGGAAGAGGGCCTTGCCCTGGGCCCAGGCGGTCTGCGACTGGATGTGGTCCAGGCCGGGCGTGCCCTTGAGGACGTAGCCCTTCTTGTACAGCTCGTAGTAGGCCTCGAAGCACGCCTTGACCGCCGGGTGCCTCCAGGCGTTCGGCTCCAGGTTGTCGATGGCGTCGAGCACCTCGCGGCCGCCGACCTTGCCGATCATCGGGTACAGCGAGAAGGGCAGGTAGTACGGGTACTTGCCCGCGTACGTCCAGCCCGCCATGCCCTTCTTCCGGGCCTTCTCGCAGACCGTCAGCATCTGGTCCCAGGTCTCGGGGTACTGCTCGTCGAGCGCGTCCAGGGCCTTCCGCGAGTACCAGACGCCGTAGACCGTGTAGGCGTAGTAGAGGATCCAGACCTTCTCGCCGTCGAACCGGCCCATCTCGACGATGCCGGGGCGCAGCGTGTCGCGGACCTTCTTGCCCGGGTCGTCGTAGGACGGGGCGTCCAGCAGCGGGGTGAGGTCGGAGAGCTGGTTCTTGCCGACCAGGACGCCCATGTCCATCTGCTCGGCGCCGGAGTTGTCGATGAGGTCGGGCGGGGTGCCCTGGTTGAAGCGGGGCTGGAGCGTGGACTGGATCTTCTGGGTGGCGGAGAAATCGACCGAGGCGTCGGGGAAGTTCTTCTCGTAGATCCTCACGGCGTCCTCGGCGTACTCCTTGCCGAAACCGCCGTCGAACAGGACGAATTCCAGTCCCGCGGTGCCGTTGACGCCGAGCGGGTTCTTCGCGGTCTTCTTGCCCGCCTTCGCCTTGTTGCCGTTGTCCCCGCCCCCGCTGCTGGCACACGCGGACAGGAAGCTCATCGTGGGGACGGAGATCAGGCCCAGCGCGGCGGACCGTTTCATCAGACTGCGGCGGCCGACGCCGGCGGAGCCGTGGTCACCGGGGCCTTTGTTCTCGGCGGACGTGGATCCCATGCTCAAGTCCTCGCCTTCTCCAGGACTCAGGCGGTGAACCGGATCCTTCCCGGCACCGCGTTCGGGTCGAACTGGGTCGTGCAGAGCGTGCGGGTCGTGCGGGGAGTGGGCACCCCGCGGGACGCGTGTGCATCGGAGTGTGCCGTTCGGGTGCTGTGAGGATGCCCCGGATCGCCGACAGGTATAGTCCACTTCCCGCCAACGGAGCAAGATCGAATGCAAGGTTGGCCATGGCCTTTTCCGAGTTGAGACCTCGCGGAAATGTGCGCGGACTTCGGACGGCACGCCGGAAAAATCCCCGGTACGGTGCCCGAATGCCACAGCCAACACCCTTGACATCTCCCGCCACTTGACCCACTACTGGTCCTTGCGCATCGAAGCTGACAACGTTGTCCGGCGCGCAGGGAGGGCTCACGTATGCAGCGCAGAGTGGTGTGGCACAGAACGGTGCGGCACCGGTACGGTTCGGCGGTCGTCGCGGCGACCGCCTTTGCTTTGGCCGTGGGTTCACAGGGCGTCGCGGTCGCCCTGCCGGAGGCGCCCGCGGCGGGCCGGGAGTTCGTGTCCTCCTTCGAGGCGGACGACCCGGCTCCCGACTGGTCGAACACGGTCGACACGGACCCGGGCGGCGGCAAGCGGGCCTCGGGGGTCGACGGCGGCTACAGCAGCGGCATCCCGGGCGGTGTCACCGACCGCGTCACGGACGTGCGGGCCAGTGGCGAGAACGCGGGCGCCGGCGAGGTGAAGGAGAACCTCGTCGACGGCGAGCCGAGTACCAAGTGGCTGGTCTTCGAGTCCGCCGGCTGGGCCGAGTTCGACCTGGACGCGCCGGTCAGGGTGGCGCGCTACGCGCTGACGTCGGCCAACGACCACGCCGAGCGCGACCCGCGGGACTGGACGCTGAAGGGCTCGGCGGACGGCGAGGAGTGGACGACCCTCGACACCCGCTCCGGGGAGTCGTTCGCCGAGCGGTTCCAGACGAAGACGTACGACATCGCCGAGCCCGGCGCGTACCGGCACTTCCGTCTGGAGGTCGCCGCCGACCACGGCGGGGGCATCCTGCAACTGGCCGACGTGCAGTTCTCCACGGGCGGCGGCGACGGGCCCGTCCCGCAGGACATGCTGTCGCTGGTCGACCGCGGCCCGAGCGGCTCGCCGACGGCCAAGGCGGGCGCCGGGTTCACCGGAAAGCGTGCCCTGCGGTACGCCGGACGGCACACGGCCGAGGGGCGGGCGTACTCGTACAACAAGGTCTTCGACGTGGACGTGGCCGTCGGGCGGAACACGCAGCTGTCCTACCGCGTCTTCCCGTCGATGGCCGACGGCGACCTGGACTACGCCGCCACGAACGTCTCCGTGGACCTGGCCTTCACCGACGGCACCCGCCTCAGCGACCTGCGCGCCACCGACCAGCACGGCTTCCCGCTGACCCCGCGGGGGCAGGGCGCGTCCAAGGTGCTCTACGTCAACCAGTGGAACAACGTCGTCTCGCGGATCGGGTCGGTCGCGGCCGGCCGGACCGTCGACCGGATCCTCGTCGCGTACGACTCCCCCGAGGGCCCGGCGAAGTTCCGCGGCTGGCTCGACGACGTGGCGATCCGGTCCGTGGCGCCCGAGAAGCCCAGGGCGCACCTGTCCGACTACGCGGTCACCACGCGCGGCACGAACTCCAGCGGCGGCTTCTCGCGCGGCAACACCTTCCCGGCGACGGCCGTGCCGCACGGCTTCAACTTCTGGACGCCCGTGACCAACGCGGGCTCGCTGAGCTGGCTGTACGACTACGCCCGCGCCAACAACGCGGACAACCTGCCGACGATCCAGGCGTTCAGCGCCAGCCACGAGCCGAGCCCCTGGATGGGCGACCGGCAGACCTTCCAGGTGATGCCGTCGGCGGCCTCCGGCACGCCGGAGACCGGCCGTGAGGCGCGGGAGCTGCCGTTCCGGCACGAGAACGAGACCGCGCGGCCGCACTACTACGGCGTCCGGTTCGAGAACGGGCTGAAGGCCGAGATGGCGCCCACGGACCACGCGGCGGTGCTCCGCTTCACCTACCCGGGCGACGACGCGAGCGTGCTGTTCGACAACGTCACCGACCAGGCGGGCCTGACGCTCGACCGGGAGAACGGCGTGGTCACCGGCTACTCGGACGTGAAGTCCGGGCTGTCGGCGGGCGCGACCCGGCTCTTCGTGTACGGCGTGTTCGACAAGCCGGTGACCGGGGGCTCCGCCGACGGGGTCAAGGGCTGGCTGCGCTTCGACGCGGGCGAGGACCGGACCGTCACCCTGCGCCTGGCGACCTCCCTGATCAGCCTGGACCAGGCACGGGACAACCTCCGCCAGGAGATCCCCGACGGCACCTCCTTCGACGCGGTGAAGCACCGCGCCCAGCGGCAGTGGGACCGGCTGCTCGGCAAGGTCGAGGTGGAGGGCGCCACGCCGGACCAGCTGACGACCCTGTACTCCGGCCTGTACCGGCTGTACCTGTACCCGAACTCCGGCTTCGAGAAGGTCGGCGGGAAGTACCGCTACGCCTCGCCGTTCTCGCCGATGCCGGCCCCGGACACCCCGACGCACACCGGCGCGAAGATCGTCGACGGCAAGGTGTACGTGAACAACGGCTTCTGGGACACCTACCGCACCACCTGGCCCGCGTACTCCCTGCTGACACCGAGCCGGGCGGGCGAACTGGCCGACGGGTTCGTGCAGCAGTACAAGGACGGCGGCTGGACCTCGCGCTGGTCCTCCCCCGGGTACGCCGACCTGATGACGGGCACCTCCTCGGACGTGGCGTTCGCGGACGCGTACGTCAAGGGCGTCGACTTCGACGCGGAGGCGGCGTACGACGCGGCCGTGAAGAACGCCACCGTGGTGCCGCCGGCGCCGGGCGTCGGCCGCAAGGGCATGGCGACCTCGCCGTTCCTCGGCTACACGAGCACCGAGACCCACGAGGGCCTGTCGTGGGCGCTGGAGGGCTACCTCAACGACTACGGCATCGCCCGGATGGGCCGGAAGCTGTACCGGGAGACGGGCGAGGAGCGCTACCGGGAGGAGTCGGAGTACTTCCTGGACCGCGCCCGCGACTACGTGAACCTCTTCGACGCGAAGGCCGGCTTCTTCCAGGGCCGCGACGCCGAGGGGCGGTGGCGCGTGGAGTCCTCGGCGTACGACCCGCGCGTGTGGGGCCACGACTACACCGAGACCAACGGCTGGGGCTACGCGTTCACCGCCCCGCAGGACAGCCGGGGCCTGGCCAACCTGTACGGCGGCCGCGCGGGTCTCGCCGAGAAGCTCGACGCGTACCTGTCCACCCCCGAGACGGCCTCCCCCGAGTTCGTCGGCTCCTACGGCGGTGTCATCCACGAGATGACCGAGGCGCGGGACGTGCGGATGGGCATGTACGGGCACTCCAACCAGGTCGCCCACCACGCCCTGTACATGTACGACGCGGCCGGGCAGCCGTGGAAGACGCAGGAGAAGGTCCGCGAGGTGCTGTCCCGGCTGTACACCGGCAGCGAGATCGGGCAGGGCTACCACGGCGACGAGGACAACGGCGAGCAGTCGGCCTGGTACCTGTTCTCCGCGCTGGGCTTCTACCCGCTGGTGATGGGCAGCGGCGAGTACGCCATCGGCTCCCCGCTGTTCCGCAAGGCGACCGTGCACCTGGAGAACGGCCGCGAACTGGTGGTGAAGGCCCCGGACAACAGCGCGCGCAACGTGTACGTGCAGGGGGTGAAGGTCAACGGCCGCACCTGGTCGAAGACGTCCCTGCCGCACGCGGTGGTCGCACGCGGCGGGGTTCTGGAGTTCGACATGGGACCGCGCCCGTCGGCGTGGGGCACCGGCGAGGACGCGGCGCCCGTGTCCCTCACCCGGGGCGACGAGGTGCCGGCGCCGCGGGCGGACGTCCTGGAGGGGGACGGCGCCCTGTTCGACGACACCTCCGCCACGAGCGCGAGCGTGACCTCCGTCGACCTGCCGGTCACCGGGCGCGCGAAGGCCGTGCAGTACACCCTGACCTCCTCGGACCGGACGAAGGCACCGTCCGGCTGGACGCTCCAGGGCTCGGACGACGGGACCGCCTGGCGGACCCTGGACCGGCGCTCCGCGGAGTCCTTCGCGTGGGACCGCCAGGTACGCGCGTTCTCCGTGGGGTCCCCGGGCACGTACGAGAGGTACCGCCTGGTCCTCGACGGCGAGGCGACCGTGGCGGAGGTCGAACTGCTCGCCTGATCCGTCCCGTCGGGGGTCGTCATGCCGTTTCCCGTGCCCGTCCCGCCCGACGGCGTCGACCCGGCCCGGCTGCCGCCCGCCGCCTTCCGGGCGGTCGGCAGCCGGCGGACGCTGCTGCGCGCGTCCGGTCCGCGGGCCGAGACGGTGCACGGGGAACTGGCCGCGGCCTGCGCGCGGTTCGGCGGCCGGGTCACGGGGGACGCGGACGACGGCCCGTACGACCTGGTGCTGGAACTGGGCGGCGACGCGGACGCGTTGGGCGAGGAGGGGTTCGCGTACCGGCGCCGGGACGGCCGGACGACCGTCACCGCCGCCGGCCGGCGCGGCCTGCTGTACGGCCTGTTCCACGTGGTGCGCCTCGGCGAGGAGGCGTTCCGCGGCGAGCGGGCCGCGCAGACGCGCCGCCCGGCGCTCGCCCTGCGCAGGCTGGACCACTGGGACAACGTGGCCGTGCACCCGGTCATGGGCCAGGTGGAGCGCGGGTACGCGGGCGGCTCGCTGTTCTGGGCGGACGGCCGGGCGCGCGGGGACCTGGCGCGGGTGCGGGCGTACGCCGCCCGCCACCGGTACGGGGAGCTGACCGGGGCGCGGCCCGGCACGGAGATCCACGCGTATCCGTTCAACGGGCACGAGGGCGGCGACGCGGTGCACGTGCGCCGCCGGCTGCGGCGGCTGGGCGGGCTGCTGCCTGCGGAGCCCGCGTGACCGCGGGAGCAGGGTGGGAGCGGCCCGGGCGGCGGGTTCCGGTCCGCCGTCATGGGAGCGCTCCCACCCTGCCTGTTGCCGAAAGGTAGTGCCGGACGGCGCCGTTGTAAACGGCTGGGACCGAAGTGGCGGGGAGACGAGGTGAACGTCCTGTCGGGCCCGAGGGGCGCGGGAGGACACCCGGCACGGCGAAGGGCCGCACCCCCGCCGTGCGGGGATGCGGCCCTGGACCGCCGTGCCGGACCGCTTACTTGCGGATCAGGCTGCGCAGCACGTACTGCATGATGCCGCCGTTGCGGTAGTAGTCCGCCTCGCCGGGGGTGTCGATGCGGACGACCGCGTCGAACTCGACGCCGGTGTCGGTGGTGACCTTCACCGTGCGCGGGGTGGTGCCCTCGTTGAGCTCGGTGACGCCGGTGATGGAGAAGGTCTCCTCGCCGGTCAGGCCGAGGGACTCGGCGGACTGGCCCTCCGGGAACTGCAGCGGCAGGACGCCCATGCCGATGAGGTTCGAGCGGTGGATGCGCTCGTAGGACTCGGCGATGACGGCCTTGACGCCGAGGAGCGCGGTGCCCTTGGCCGCCCAGTCGCGGGACGAGCCGGAGCCGTACTCCTTGCCGGCCAGGACGACCAGCGGGATGCCCTGCTCGATGTAGTTGCGGGAGGCGTCGTAGATGAAGGAGACCGGGCCGCCCTCCTGCGTGAAGTCGCGGGTGTAGCCGCCCTCGGTGCCCGGCGCGATCTGGTTGCGCAGGCGGATGTTGGCGAACGTGCCGCGGATCATGACCTCGTGGTTGCCCCGGCGCGAGCCGTAGGAGTTGAAGTCACGACGCTCCACACCGTGCTCGGTGAGGTACTTGCCGGCCGGGGTGTCGGCCTTGATGGCGCCGGCCGGGGAGATGTGGTCGGTGGTGACCGAGTCGCCCAGCTTGGCCAGCACCCGGGCGCCGGAGATGTCGGAGACCGGGGTGGTCTCCATCGTCATGCCCTCGAAGTACGGGGGCTTGCGGACGTAGGTCGACTCCGGGTCCCACTCGAAGGTGTCGCCGGTCGGGACCGGCAGCGACTGCCACTGGGCGTCGCCGGCGAAGACGTCGCTGTAGGACTTGGAGAACATGTCCTCGCCGATGGCGCTGGCGACGACCTCGTTGACCTCGGCCTCGGAGGGCCAGATGTCCTTGAGGTGGACCGGGTTGCCGTCCTGGTCGGTGCCCAGGGCGTCCTTGGTGATGTCCACCTTCATGGAGCCCGCGATGGCGTACGCGACGACCAGCGGCGGGGACGCCAGGTAGTTCATCTTGACGTCGGGGTTGATGCGGCCCTCGAAGTTCCGGTTGCCGGAGAGGACCGAGGTGACGGCGAGGTCGTGGTCGTTGACGGCCTTGGAGACCTCCTCCGGCAGCGGGCCGGAGTTGCCGATGCAGGTGGTGCAGCCGTAGCCGACGAGGTTGAAGCCGACCTTGTCGAGGTACGGGGTCAGGCCCGCCTTGTCGAAGTAGTCGGTGACGACCTTGGAGCCCGGGGCGAGGGTGGTCTTGACCCACGGCTTGCGGGTCAGGCCCTTCTCGACCGCCTTCTTGGCCACCAGGGCGGCGGCGACCATGACGTACGGGTTGGAGGTGTTGGTGCAGGAGGTGATGGCCGCGACCGTCACCGCGCCGTGGTCCAGCTCGTAGGAGGTGCCGTCGGGGGCGGTGACGCGCACCGGGTTGGACGGGCCGGGGCCGGGCACGACGGCGGAGTGCTGCGGGGCGCCGGCGCCGTTGTCCTCGTGGCCGTAGGCGGGGGCGTCGGAGGCCGGGAAGGACTCGGCGGACGCCTCGTCGACCGGGGACTCGACGCCGTGCGGCTGCTCCTGCTGCGGGACGCCCGGCTTGCGGTCGTCGCCGCCGGTGACGCCGGCCTGGACGTAGTTGAGCACGTCGGCGTTGAACTGCTCGGCCGCGTTGGCGAGGACGATGCGGTCCTGCGGGCGCTTGGGGCCGGCGATCGACGGGACGACCGTCGACAGGTCCAGCTCCAGCTTCTCGGAGAAGTCCGGCTCGGCCTTCGGGTCCAGCCAGAGGCCCTGCTCCTTGGCGTACGCCTCGACCAGCGCGACCTGCTGCTCGGAACGGCCGGTCAGGCGCAGGTAGTTCAGGGTCTCGCCGTCGATCGGGAAGATCGCGGCGGTGGAGCCGAACTCCGGCGACATGTTGCCGATGGTGGCGCGGTTGGCGAGGGAGGTGGCGGCCACGCCCTCGCCGTAGAACTCGACGAACTTGCCGACGACGCCGTGCTTGCGCAGCATCTCGGTGATGGTGAGCACCAGGTCGGTGGCGGTGGTGCCGGTCGGCAGCTCGCCGGTGAGCTTGAAGCCGACGACGCGCGGGATCAGCATGGAGACCGGCTGGCCGAGCATGGCGGCCTCGGCCTCGATGCCGCCGACGCCCCAGCCGAGGACGCCGAGGCCGTTGACCATGGTGGTGTGCGAGTCGGTGCCGACCAGGGTGTCGGGGTAGGCCTTGCCGTCGCGGACCATGACGACACGGGCCAGGTGCTCGATGTTCACCTGGTGGACGATGCCGGTGCCGGGCGGGACGACCTTGAAGTCGTCGAAGGCGGTCTGGCCCCAGCGCAGGAACTGGTAGCGCTCCCTGTTGCGGCCGTACTCCAGGTCGACGTTCACCTTGAAGGCGTCGCTGGTGCCGAACTTGTCGGCGATGACGGAGTGGTCGATGACCATCTCGGCCGGGGAGAGCGGGTTGATCTTGTTGGGGTCGCCGCCGAGCTCCTTGACGGCCTCGCGCATGGTGGCGAGGTCGACGACACAGGGCACGCCGGTGAAGTCCTGCATGATCACGCGGGCCGGCGTGAACTGGATCTCCTGCGACGGCTGGGCCTGCGAGTCCCAGGTGCCGAGCGCGCGGATGTGGTCGGCGGTGATGTTCGCGCCGTCCTCGGTGCGGAGCAGGTTCTCCAGCAGCACCTTCAGGCTGTAGGGAAGGCGCGCGGAGCCCTCGACCTTGTCCAGCCGGAAGATCTCGTACGACTCGTCGCCCACCTGCAGCGTGCTGCGGGCGTCGAAGCTGTTCGCCGACACGACAGTCTCCTTCATTGATGTGCGCGTACCACCACGATCCTGCCGCCACGGCATCTGGGCCGATCCGCTAAGGTAAGGCTAAGTTAGGTCACCCTTACCGGGGCGTGGCGGCTGCGGTGCTCCTCGGCAGATATCTCGATGTCGAGATAACTCTAGTACACCGGGGCCGGATGGTCATGCCCGGGCCCGGACGAGGTTCCGGTGTTTCGGTGGGTGAGACCGGCCCGGCGGGGCGGGGCGGCCACCCCTGGGGCGCCTCGGCGGGGCGGGGCCGGCCGCCCCGGGGCTCGGCGCGGGACGGCACCGGCCGTCCGGGAGCCTCGCGCGGTGCGACGCCGGCCGCCCGAGGGGCCGGGAGGGCCGCGGGAGCCGCCGCGCCCGGCGACGGGCGACCGCGCCGGACGGCGGGGCGGGGCGGGCCGCCGCGCCCGGCGGGGCCGGGAGCCGGAACGACCGGCCGACGGTTCGTCATCAGTGCGGCGAGCGGGGGTATGCGGATGGAGCCGGGGAGCAACCCGGCACCACCGAGAGGAGGCACGCATGCCGCTCACGTTCCGCAAGAGCTTCCGGATCCTTCCCGGAGTGCGGCTGAACATCAACAAGCGCTCCTGGTCCATCACCACCGGCGGCGGCAAGAACGGGCCGCGGTACACTCGCAGCAGCACCGGACGTCGTACGACATCGATGGATTTGCCCGGACCTTTCGGGTGGCGGAGCACCCGTACCGCCAAGCGACGCTGACATGCCGTCACCCGAACGGCCCCCTCGTCGGGCACCATCTCATATCTGAGATAACCTCAGTCTCATGGCAGACGACTACCTCGTACGCATCGGCAAGCTCATCCGTGACGCCCGGCAACACCGGGGCTGGACACAGTCGCAGCTCGCCGAGGCGCTCGGAACCAGCCAGAGCGCCGTCAACCGCATCGAGCGCGGCAATCAGAACATCAGCCTTGAGATGATCGCCCGGATCGGGGAGGCCCTGGACAGCGAGATCGTCTCGCTCGGCTACGCGGGCCCGATGCACCTGCGGGTGGTCGGCGGCCGCCGCCTGTCCGGCGCCATCGACGTCAAGACGAGCAAGAACGCGTGCGTGGCCCTGCTGTGCGCCTCGCTGCTCAACAGCGGGCGCACGGTGCTGCGCCGGGTCGCCCGCATCGAGGAGGTCTACCGCCTCCTGGAGGTGCTCAACTCCATCGGCGTGCGCACCCGTTGGGTCAACGGCGGTGTCGACCTGGAGATCGTGCCGCCGGCCGAGCTGGACATGGCGGCGATCGACGCGGACGCGGCCCGCCGCACCCGCTCCATCATCATGTTCCTCGGCCCGCTGCTGCACCGCATGGACCGCTTTAAGCTGCCCTACGCCGGCGGCTGCGACCTCGGCACGCGCACCGTCGAGCCGCACATGATCGCGCTGCGCCGGTTCGGCCTGGAGATCGCGGCGACGGAGGGGCAGTACCACGCGGTCGTCGACCGGGCCGTGCTGCCCGACCGCCCGATCGTGCTGACCGAGCGCGGGGACACGGTGACCGAGAACGCGCTGCTCGCCGCCGCCCGGCACGACGGCGTCACGGTCATCCGCAACGCCTCGTCCAACTACATGGTCCAGGACCTGTGCTTCTTCCTGGAGGCCCTGGGCGTCAAGGTCGACGGCATCGGCACCACCACGCTCACCGTGCACGGCGTGCCGGACATCGACGTGGACGTGGACTACTCCCCCTCCGAGGACCCGGTCGAGGCCATGAGCCTGGTCGCGGCGGCCGTCGTCACCGAGTCGGAGCTGACGGTGCGCCGGGTGCCGATCGAGTTCCTGGAGATCGAGCTGGCCGTGCTGGAGGAGATGGGCCTCGACCACGACCGCACGCCCGAGTACTTCGCGGACAACGGCCGTACGCGCCTGGTGGACCTCACCGTCCGGCCCTCCAAGCTGGAGGCGCCGATCGACAAGATCCACCCGATGCCGTTCCCCGGCCTGAACATCGACAACGTGCCGTTCTTCGCGGCGATCGCGGCGGTGGCCCAGGGCAAGACCCTCATCCACGACTGGGTCTACGACAACCGCGCGATCTACCTGACCGACCTCAACCGCCTCGGCGGACGGCTCCAGTTGCTCGACCCGCACCGGGTGCTGGTCGAGGGCCCGACCCGCTGGCGCGCCGCCGAGATGATGTGCCCGCCCGCGCTGCGCCCGGCCGTGGTCGTCCTCCTGGCGATGATGGCGGCCGAGGGCACGTCGGTGCTGCGCAACGTGTACGTCATCAACCGCGGTTACGAGGACCTGGCGGAGCGGCTCAACTCGATCGGGGCGCAGATCGAGATCTTCCGGGACATCTGACCTAGGCCGACTCCGTCAGGACGACGTCCTGGTACCGCGTGGCGTGCAGGTGCGGCAGGGGCAGGCCGATGAAGGAGCGCAGTTCCGTCACGGTGGCCTCGACGCGGGCCGCGCCGGGCCCGAGGGCGCCCGGCGCGGCCCGGCCCGTGTTCGCCCAGCGGTGCTCCAGCCCGTCGCACACGGCCGGGGTCCCGCCGATGCCGTGCCGGGCCGTCGAGGTGCCCTGGCTGACCGAGGAGCTGACGAAGACCGTGCCCGTGGCGCCGAGGCAGCGGTAGGTGCCGGTGAGCGTGACGGTGCCGTCGGGGGTGATGCGGCCCACCGGGTCGACGGTCACGGTCTCCGCCGGTTCGGCGGACGCGGGGCCGGCGGGGGTGCCGTCCGCCGCGGCGGACGGGGCGGCGGTGGCGGCCGCCGCCGCGGCCAGCAGGAGCAGCGCGGCGCCCGTGGCCGCGCCGATCCCGCGTCGCACGGGCACGCGCGGGGACACGGGCGTGGGCAGGGACGTGGAGCTGGGCCTGGACTCGGGCTCGGACTTGGGCCTGGGTGTGAACCTCGGCATGGACGAACCTCCCGGATCGAACGGAACGGAGGTTCCCACTCGTACCGGCCGCGTGCGCCGGAGGCCGTGACCCTCCGCCGTTCGGCGGCGAGTCCCCGCCCCGTGGGGTCTTCGAGGAGTCCGCGGGACGGCCGGCCGCCCCGCGGACTCGTCGGGACCGCCGAGCACGGGACCACGACCGGGCCGTCGCCGCCGGTGCCCCCGTGCTCGGCGGTCCCGCGCCGGGGCCGGCGTCCGGGCGCGCCCGGACGCCGGGCCCCCATCCCGCGGGGCGGACCCGTCAGAACCGGACGCGCCGGGGGTAGAGAGAGGGGCATGGACGACTTCGAGGTGGACGAGGTGGTGCAGCGGGCGCTGGACCGGCTCACGCTGCTGGCCGAGACCACCACCGCCATGACCAGCACGCTCGACCCGTACGCGGCGGTGCGCCGGGTGTGCCGCATCCTGGTCCCGCAGCTGGCCGACTGGTGCGCGGTCGACCTGCTGGAGGAGGGCGGCCGCCCGCGCCGGGTCAGTGTCGTCCACCGCGACCCCGGGATACTGCCCGTCGGCGGGCTGACCGGGATGCTGCCCGAGGTCCCGGAGGATCCGGTCGGGCCGCTGGCCCGGGTGTTCGCCGGTGCCGGTCCCCTGCTGCTGACCGCCGGGGACATCCCGGCTCCGGGCGGGACCGCCGACCCCCTGCACGCCCGGCAGCTGGAGCTGTTCGAGCAGCTGGGCACCGACACGGCGGTGGTCGCGCCGGTCCGCTCGCGGCGGCAGGTCCTCGGCGCCCTGACCATCGGGCGCACCGCCGACCGGATGCCGCTGACCGCGGACGACCTGGGCATGGTCGAGGACCTGACCCACCGCATCGCCCTCGGGGTGGACAACGCCCGGCTGTACCGGGAGACGCAGCACATCGCCGAGCGGCTCCAGCGCTCGCTGCTGCCCACCCTGCCGCAGGCGGGCCCGCTGCGGCTGGCCGCCCGGTACGCGCCCGCCGCGACCACCGCCGAGGTCGGCGGCGACTGGTACGACAGCTTCCCGCTGCCCAACGGCAGCACCACGATGATCATCGGTGACGTCACCGGCCACGACCTGCGCGCCGCCGTCACCATGAGCCAGCTGCGCAACATGCTGCGCGGCATCGGCTGCGACCGCCAGGAACCGCCCGGGCACATCCTGCGCCGCCTCGACCTGGCCCACCAGTCGCTGTACCCCCACGCCACCGCCACCTGCCTGTACGCCCTGCTCGACGAGGGCGAGGACGGGACCTGGACGATCGAGTACGCCAGCGCCGGCCACCCGCCGCCGCTGCTCGTCACGTACGAGGGCGACACCCGCTACCTGACGGGCGGCCGCGGTCTCCTGCTGGGCGTCGACCCCGGCCTCCCGCGCAGCCACGCCGCCGAGACGCTGCCCGCCCGTTCCACGGTGCTGCTGTACACGGACGGGCTGATCGAGCGCCGCGGCGAGGACCTGGGCCACGGCATGACCCGGCTGCGCCAGCACGCCGCCGCGCTCGCCCGCGAACCCCTCGACACCTTCTGCGACGAGCTGCTCACCGGGCTGACCACCGAGCACGCCGACGACATCGCCCTGCTCGCCGCGCGCCTGCCCCCGGCGCCGCCCGGCCGGCGCTGAAGGAGCGGACCGGTCGTCTGAGGGCTGTCGTTCGGATCAGGTCGCGGGGAATCGACTGTGTGTCGTCGGCGCCGGTGAGCGGGGTCCGGTGCGTGCGGCCGCACGGCGGAGGAGGGCGGCGATGCGGAGCATCGGCAACCGACGACAACGCCGCGGACGCGCGTGCCGGACCCCGCGTCCGCGGCGTGATCCGAACGACAGCCCCTAGGGCAGGACCGCGAACCCGTCGAGCTCCACCCTCGCCCGCTCGTCCCACAGGCGCACGACCTGCACGACCGCCATCGCCGGGTAGTCGCGGCCCGCCGACTCCCGCCACAGGCGGCCCAGTTCGCGGGCGTGGGCGCGGTAGGCGGCGACGTCGGTGGTGTAGACGGTGACGCGGGCGAGGTCGGCGGGGGCGCCGCCCGCGGCGCGCAGGGCGGTCAGCAGGTTGGCCAGGGCCCGCGCGAACTGCTCCGGGAGGGTGTCGCCGACGATCTCGCCGTCGCCGTCCAGGGCGGTCTGGCCGGCCAGGAAGACCACGCGGGTGCCGGCCGCGACGACGGCGTGCGAGAAGCCGGCCGGCGGGGACAGTCCGGGCGGGTTGACGCGCTCGGCGGTCACCGGGCCGGTCCCGGCGCGGTGTACAGCTCCCGGGCGATGATGCCGCGCTGCACCTCGCTCGCGCCCTCGTAGATGCGGGGTGCGCGGACCTCGCGGTAGAGGTGTTCGAGGAGGTGCCCGCGGCGCAGGGCGCGGGCGCCGTGCAGCTGGACGGCGGTGTCGACGACGTACTGGGCGGTCTCGGTGGCGAGCAGTTTGGCCATCGCCGACCGCTTGGGGACGTCCGGGGCGCCGTCGTCGTACGCCGTGGCCGCCGCGTACACCATCAGGCGGGCCGCCTCGGTGCGCACGGCCATCTCGGCGACCTGGTGGGCGACCGTCTGGAGGGCGCTGAGCGGGCCGCCGAAGGCGTCCCGTGCGGCGGTGTGGGCCAGGGTGGCGTCGAGGGCCGCCTGGGCCATGCCGACCGCGAAGGCGCCGACGCTGGGGCGGAACAGGTCGAGGGTGGTCATGGCGACCCGGAAGCCGCGGTCGGTCGCGCCGAGCACGTCGTCGGCGGTGACCGGGACGGCGTCGAAGCGCAGGGCGCCGATCGGGTGCGGGCTGAGCATGTCGAGGGCGGTGCCGGTCAGGCCGGGGCGGTCGGCGGGGACCAGGAAGGCGGTGACGCCGCGGGCACCGGCGCCGGGGGTGGTGCGGGCGAAGACGGTGTGGACGTCGGCCTCGGGGGCGTTGGAGATCCAGCACTTCTCGCCGGTGAGCCGCCAGCTGGCCGGGCCGTCGCGCTCGGCGGCGAGGGACAGCGCCGCCGCGTCGGAGCCGGCGCCCGGCTCGCTCAGCGCGAAGGCCGCCACCGCGCTGCCGTCGCTCACCCGGGGGAGCCAGCGGGCGCGCTGGGCGGCGGTGCCGTGGGCGTGGACCGGGTGGGCACCGAGGCCCTGGAGGGCCAGGGCGGTCTCCGCCTCGGTGCAGGCGTAGGCCAGCGACTCGCGCATCAGGCACAGGTCGAGCGCGCCGGAGGCGAACAGGCGGCGCAGCAGTCCCAGCCGGCCGAGTGCGGCGAGCAGCGGGCGGTTCACCCGGCCCGGTTCCCCCTTCTCGGCGAGGGGGCGCAGCCGCTCGGCGGCGAGGGCGCGCAGCTCGGCGCACCAGGCGGCCCGGGCCGGTTCCAGCGAGAATGCGGGCACTGCCGGACTCCCTTCGGAGCGACTCCCCCGACGGTATCGCGTACCGTTGACTGCCGTCACCAACACGATACGCTCCTCGTGCGAGCCCACCACGACAAGGGGGCGGACCGTGACGGATCTCCGGGGTACCGCGCACGTCGACACCTTCGCGCGCGACCGTCTGCCACCGCCCGACCAGTGGCCCGAGCTCCGCTTCGACCTCCCGGAGCTGCGCTACCCGGACCGGCTGAACTGCGCCGCCGCGCTGCTGGACGGCCCGCCCGCCGGCCGCCCGGTCTTCCGCACGGCCTCCGGCGAGGTCTGGTCGTACGGCGACCTGCGCGCCCGCGTCGACCGCCTCGCGCACCTGCTCACCGGCGACCTCGGCGTGGTCCCCGGCAACCGGGTGCTGCTGCGCGGCCCCACCACCCCGTGGCTGGCGGCGTGCTGGCTGGCGGTGCTGAAGGCGGGCGCGGTCGCCGTCACCGTGCTCGCCCAGCAGCGGCCGCACGAGCTGGCCACCCTGTGCGCGATCGCGCGCGTCGGGCACGCGCTGTGCGACGTCCGGTCGGTCGACGACCTCGTCAGGGCCGGGGTGCCGGGCCTGCGGATCACCACCTACGGCGGTGACGCCCCCGACGACCTCCTCAACCGCCCGGCGCCCGGCACGCCCTACCCCGCCGTGGACACCGCGGCCGACGACGTGGCGCTGATCGCGTTCACCTCCGGCACCACCGGACGGCCCAAGGGGTGCCTGCACTTCCGCCGGGACGTCCTGGCGGTCGCCGACACCTTCTCGCGGCACGTGCTGCGGCCGTGCGCGGAAGACGTGTTCGCGGGCAGTCCGCCGCTCGGCTTCACCTTCGGGCTCGGCGGGCTCGTCGTCTTCCCGATGCGGGCGGGGGCCAGCGCCCTCCTGCTCGAACAGGCCGGCCCCCGCGAGCTGCTGCCCGCCGTCGCCGAGCACCGGGTCTCCGTGCTGTTCACCGCGCCGACCGCCTACCGCGCGATGCTCGACGGGCTGGACGGGCACGACGTGAGCTCGCTGCGCCGCTGCGTCTCGGCGGGCGAGAACCTGCCGGCGGCCACCTGGCACGCCTGGCACGACCGCACGGGGCTGCGCCTGATCAACGGCATCGGCGCCACCGAGCTGCTGCACATCTTCCTGTCCGCGGCCGACGAGCTGATCAGGCCCGGGACGACGGGCGTGCCCGTCCCCGGGTGGACGGCGCGCGTGCAGGACCGCGAGGGCCGGCCCGTGCCCGACGGGCAGCCCGGGCTGCTGGCCGTGCGCGGTCCGGTCGGCTGCCGCTACCTCGCCGACCCCCGGCAGCGGGAGTACGTGCGCGACGGGTGGAACGTCACCGGGGACACCTACGTCCGCGAGCCCGACGGCTGGTTCCGGTACGTCGCACGCGCCGACGACATGATCATCTCGGCCGGGTACAACATCGCCGGGCCGGAGGTCGAGGAGGCGCTGCTGCGGCACCCGGACGTCGTGGAGGCGGCGGTCGTGGGGCGGCCCGACGAGGCGCGCGGGCAGGTCGTGGTGGCCTTCGCCGTGCTGAAGGAGGGCGCCCGGCGCGACGCGGAGGAGCTGCGCGCGTACCTCAAGTCCGAGCTGGTGCCGTACAAATGCCCCCGGGAGATCGTGTTCCTCGACGCGCTGCCGCGCACGGCGACCGGCAAGGTCCAGCGCTTCCGGCTGCGTACGGCGGGTGACCTGGGGTAACGGCGAGAGCACGGGGGAACGTCCGCCGTCCGCACGACCTAAGATGATCAACGTGTCCGACCAGCATGCACCACGGTCTCTCATCGTCACGCTCTACGGCGCGTACGGGCGCTTCATGCCGGGCCCGGTGCCCGTCGCCGAGCTGATCCGGCTGCTGGCCGCGGTCGGCGTGGACGCCCCCTCCGTGCGTTCCTCGGTGTCCCGGCTGAAGCGGCGCGGGCTGCTCGTGCCCGCCCGCACCGCACAGGGCGCCGCCGGGTACGAACTGTCGCCCGACGCGCGCCAGCTGCTCGATGACGGCGACCGGCGCATCTACGCGGCGGCGCCGCCGGAGGACGAGGGCTGGGTGCTCGCGGTGTTCTCCGTGCCGGAGTCCGAGCGGCAGAAGCGGCACGTGCTGCGCTCGCGCCTGGCCGGTCTCGGCTTCGGCACCGCGGCGCCGGGCGTGTGGATCGCCCCGGCCCGGCTGTACGAGGAGACCCGGCACACCCTCCAGCGGCTGCGGCTGGAGGCGTACGTGGACTTCTTCCGCGGCGAGCACCTCGGGTTCGCGCCGACCGCGGAGGCGGTGGCCCGCTGGTGGGACCTGGCCGCGATCGCCAAGGAGCACGAGGCGTTCCTGGACCGGCACGCGGGCGTGCTGCGCGCCTGGGAGAAGCGCGCCGACACCCCGCCCGAGGACGCCTACCGCGACTACCTCCTCGCCCTGGACTCCTGGCGCCACCTCCCCTACGCCGACCCGGGGCTGCCCGTCCGGCTGCTGCCCGGGGACTGGCCGGGGGCCCGTTCGGCGGCCGTGTTCCGGGGGCTGCACGAGCGGCTGCGGGACGCCGGGGCGGCCTTCACGGGCCTGCCCGGTCACTGAGGGAACGCCCGGCCTCCGGGCGCGGGCCCCGTGCGCGTCGGCGGACGCCGTGTGCGCGCCGCCGGCGGGGCCGGGCCCGGCGGCGGTCAGCCGCGCGGGCCGAGGCGCGGCCCGGGCGGGGCCGTCCGTCCCGTCGGCGGGCGGCGGCTGCCCGCCCGGTACGGCGCCGGCCAGACGACGCCCGGCCCCGCGTACCCCTGCTCGGCCGCCGCGTGCAGCGTCCAGTGCGGGTCGTACAGGTGCGGGCGGCCCAGCGCGCACAGGTCGGCGCGGCCCGCCAGGACGAGGGAGTTGACGTCGTCCCAGGAGGAGATCGCCCCGACCGCGATCACCGGCACCCGCACCTCGCGCCGGATGCGCTCGGCGTACGGCGTCTGGTACGACCGCCCGGCCTCCGGCCGCTCGTCGGCGACGACCTGCCCGGTGGACACGTCGACCGCGTCGACGCCGTGCGCGGCGAAGGCCCGGGCGATCTCCACGGCGTCCTCGGCCGTGGTGCCGCCCTCGGCCCAGTCGGTCGCGGAGATCCGCACGGTCATGGGCCGCTCCTGGGGCCACACGGCCCGTACGGCGTCGAAGACCTCCAGCGGGAAGCGCAGCCGCTTGTCCAGCGAGCCGCCGTAGGCGTCGGTGCGGCGGTTGGTGAGCGGGGAGAGGAAGCCGGAGAGCAGGTAGCCGTGGGCGCAGTGCAGTTCGAGCAGGTCGAACCCGGCGCGGGCGGCGCGCCGGGCGGCGGCGGTGAACTGCTCCCTCAGGTCGGTGAGCTGGGCGCGGGACAGCTCGCGCGGGATCCGGCCGGACGGCCTGTAGGGCAGCGCGGAGGCCGCCACCAGCGGCCAGTTGCCCTCGTCCAGCGGCTCGTCCATGCCCTCCCACATCACCTTGGTGGAGCCCTTGCGGCCGCTGTGGCCGAGCTGCACGCCGATCGCGGTGCCGGGTGCCCGCCGGTGCACGAAGTCGGTGATCCGCCGCCACGCCTCGGCCTGCCGGCCGGTGTACAGGCCGGTGCAGCCGGGTGTGATGCGGCCCTGCTCGCTGACGCACACCATCTCGGTCATCACCAGTCCGGCACCGCCCAGCGCCCTCGCGCCCAGGTGGACCAGGTGGAAGTCGCCGGGGACGCCGTCGGCCGCCGAGTACATGTCCATGGGCGACACGACGACCCGGTTGCGCAGGGTCAGGCCGCGCAGCCGCAGCGGTGTGAACATCGGGGGCGTGCCGGGCGGGCAGCCGAACTCGCGCTCCACGGCCTCGGTGAAGCGGGCGTCGCGCAGCCGCAGGTTGCCGTGGGTGACGCGGCGGCTGCGGGTGAGCAGGTCGAAGGCGAACCGGCGGGGCGGCTGCCCGAGGTGCAGGGCGAGGTCCTCGAACCACTCCAGGCTGGCCCGGGCGGCGCGCTGGGCGGAGGCGACGACGGGGCGGCGCTCCTCCTCGTAGGCCGCCAGCGCCTCCGGCAGGGAAGGCCGCTCGGCCAGGCAGGCCGCCAGCGCCACGGCGTCCTCGACGGCGAGCTTGGTGCCGGAGCCGATGGAGAAGTGGGCGGTGTGGGCGGCGTCGCCGAGGAGGACGACGTTGCCGTGCGACCAGCGGTCGTTGACCACCGTGCGGAAGACGGTCCAGGTGGACCGGTTCGACGTCAGCGGCCGTCCGCCGAGCGCGTCCGCGAAGATCTTGGCGCAGCGCTCGATCGACTCGCCCTCGTCGAGCTCGTCGAACCCGGCCGCCCGCCACACCTCCTCGCGCATCTCGACGATCACGGTGGAGGCGCCGGCCGCGTAGGGGTAGCCGTGCAGCTGCATCACGCCGTGCTCGGTCTCGGCGGTCTCGAAGCGGAACGCGTCGAGGGCGATGTCGGCGGCCAGCCAGATGTAGCGGCAGCGGTGGCTCGTCACCCGGGGCCGGAAGGCGTGCGCGTACGCCTCGCGGGTGGCGCTGTGCACCCCGTCGGCGGCGACCACCAGGTCGTGGGTCCGGGCGAGTTCGTGCGGCGGGGGTGCCCCGGTGCGGAAGCGGAGGTCGACGCCGAGGGCGCGGCAGCGCTGGTGCAGGATCTCCAGGAGCCGTGCGCGGCCGAGGGCGGCGAAGCCGTGGCCTGCGGAGGTGTGGCGGGTGCCGCGGTGCACGATGTCGATGTCGTCCCAGCGGACGAAGTGCTCCCGCAGGGCCCGGTGGACGACCGGGTCGGCGTGTTCGATGCCGCTGAGGGCCTCGTCGGAGAGGACCACTCCGAAGCCGAAGGTGTCGCCGGGGGCGTTGCGTTCCCACACGGTGACGTCCCGGCCGGGGTCGAGGCGTTTGAGGAGCGCGGCGGTGTAGAGGCCGCCGGGGCCGCCGCCGATGACCGCGACGCGCAGGGGGGCGCTGCCGGTGTCCCGCGGGTGCGGGTCCGTCGTGGCCCGTCGCGCGGTTTCCCGCGCCCCCGACGGGGTGGGCGCGGTCACCGCCCGCTCCACCGGGGAGGGCGCTTCTGCGTGAAGGCCGCGTGGAACTCGGCGTAGTCCTCGCCGGTCATCAGGAGGGCCTGGGTGGCGGCGTCCAGCTCGACGGCCGCCGCGAGGGGCATGTCCAGCTCGGCCGTCAGCAGGGCCTTGGTCTGGGCGTGCGCGAGGGCCGGGCCGTCGGCCAGGCGGCGGGCCAGGGCCTGGGCGGTCTCGTCGGCCCGGCCCTCCTCGGCGAGTTCGCTGATCAGCCCGATCCGCTCGGCCTCGGGCGCCCGCACCGGCTCGCCGAGCATCAGCAGCCGGGTGGCGTGGCCGAGGCCGACGACCCGGGGCAGCAGGTAGGCGGCGCCCATGTCGCCGCCGGAGAGGCCGACCCGGGTGAAGAGGAAGGCGAAGCGGGCGCCGGGGTCGGCGATCCGGAAGTCCGCCGCCAGCGCGAGGACCGCCCCGGCCCCGGCCGCCACGCCGTGCACCGACGCGATCACCGGGAACGGGCACTCCCGGACGGCCCGTACGACCTGCCCGGTCATCCGGTTGAAGTCCAGGAGCCGGGCGGTGTCCAGGGACAGGGTCGCGCCGATGATCTCGTCGACGTCGCCGCCTGAGCAGAAGCCGCGCCCCTCGCCGGCCAGCACCAGCGCCCGCACCGCCCGCTCCCGGGACAGCTCGGCGAGCAGGTCGCGCAGGTCGGCGTAGGCGCCGAAGGTGAGCGCGTTCAGCTTGTCGGGGCGGGCGAGGGTGACGGTGGCGACGCCGTCGGCGAGGTCGACGCGCAGGTGCCGCCAGCGGGTGGTGCGGGCGGCGGAGCCGGTGAAGGGACTCATGACGGGCGGCCTCCTCGAGGGGCGGGCACTGCCTCACTGCGCTCTTCCCCCCGAAGTTATCACCCATCTTTGACTGTCGTCATGAGTGCGCGATAGTCCACCCGGGTACGACCTCGGTGTAACCGCAGGTACGGACGCGGAGCCGACCCGGTCCCGTCACATCCGTCACGGCTCGTCGACACCCCCGTAACGGCGGGAGTCGGCGTGCGCGGCGGAGCGTTGCCCGGGGTAGGCCGCCCGTGCCGGGGCCGACGACCCCGACCGGTGCCCGCCGATGCCTCCGGCGGGCGGCCCCGTACCATTCCTGAGGTTGAAAGCAGGACAGCCTGCGCCATGAACGGACCCGCCTTGCACGAACGCCCCGCCCGCCCGTCGCCCGACCACCGCCCCCCACGGAGGCACGTCGTGCCGCACCAGCCCCCGGCGTCCTGGCGCATCGCGCTGCCGCACTCCGTCGCGGCCGTGCCGGTGGCCCGCGCCCTGGTGCGGACGGCCCTCGCCGAGCTGGAGCACCCGGCCGACTGCGACACCGCGGAGCTGCTGACGGCGGAGCTGGTGGCCAACGCCGTCGAGCACACCTCCGGCAGCGCGCCGATCGAGCTGGTGGTGGAGCTGCTGCCCGGCGGCTGCCAGGTCGAGGTGCACGACCCGGACCCGGCGCCGCCCGGCGACCTCACCCGCCCGGGCGCCGCGGAGCCCGACCCCTGGCAGGAGCACGGGCGCGGACTGCTGCTGATCCGCACCCTGAGCTCGTCCTGCGGGCACCGGCCCACCCCGACGGGCAAGGCGGTGTGGTTCAGACTCCCTGCGGTTCCCGCTCAGCGGCGTCCCGCGGAGTGACCCGCGCGGCCTGCGCGAGCCGGGAGTGGCGGCGCCCGTAGGCCAGGTAGACCAGCACGCCGACGGCCAGGAACACGGCGAACTGGATCCACGCCGTCCGGCCCGTCTCGTACATCAGGTACAGGCAGAAGCCGACGCCGAGCAGCGGCGTCACGGGGTACAGCGGCACCCGGAAGGTGCGGGCCAGGCCCGGCTCGCGGCGGCGCAGCGCGATGACCGCCACGTTGACGGCGGCCATGGTGGCCAGGGTGCCGATGGTGCACAGGTCGACCACCGCGTCCAGCGAGGCGAAGGCGGCCGGGACCGCGAAGACGACACCCACGATGAGCGTGCCGGCGACGGGGGTCGCGGTGCGCGGGGAGACCCGCTCGAAGACGCGCGGGATCAGCCCGTCCCGGGACATCGACATCAGGATGCGGGTCTGGCCGTACATCACGGCGAGCACCACCGAGGCGATGGCGACGACCGCGCCGAAGGCGACGACACCGCCGCCGACCGTGGACCCGGTGACCTCGTTGACCACGTACGACAGCGCGGCGGGCCGGCCGCCGACCTCGCCGCCGCCGATCGCGCCGATCGCGGCGAGCGCGACCGCGCAGTACAGCAGGGTGACCAGGCCGATGCAGACGAGAATCGCGACGGGGACGTCCCGGCGCGGGTTCTTCGCCTCCTCGCCGGCCGTGGTGATCGCGTCGAAGCCGATGTACGAGAAGAAGGCGGCCGTGGTGCCCGCGCCGATGCCGGCGAGCCCGGTCGGCGAGAAGGGGGTGAGGTTGCCGTCCTGGAAGGCGGTGAAACCGATGGCGCAGAACGCGACGAGGACGGCGAGCTTGATCACGGCCATCACGGCGGTGGCCCGGGCGCTCTCGCGCACCCCGCGCACCAGCAGCACGCAGGCCATCGCGATGACGAGCACGGCCGGCAGGTTCACCGCCCCGCCGTCGCCGGGCCCGGCGGACAGCGCGTGCGGCAGCCGGTGGCCGACGAGGCCGCCGAGCAGCTCGTTGACGTACTGGCTCCAGCCGACCGCGACCGCGGACACCGACACGCCGTACTCCAGGAGCAGGCACCAGCCGACGAGGAAGGCCGTGGTCTCGCCGAGTCCGGCGTAGGCGAAGGAGTACGAGGATCCGGAGACCGGGATCGCGCCGCCCAGCTCGGCGAAGGCCAGCGCGGTGAACACGCAGGTGATCGCGGCCAGGACGAAGGAGACGACGACGGCCGGGCCGGCCTCGGCGACCGAGTCGGACAGGCCGACGAAGATACCGGTGCCGACGATCGCGCCGACGCCGAAGCAGAGGAGCTGGAAGAGGCCCATGGTGCGCCTCAGGCCGTGGCCTGCGGTGTCGGCACCCGATTCGGCGAGGAGCAGCTGGGGGGATTTGAGACGGGACGCGGGCATGCGGGTGGTGCTCGTTTCTGGTGGTGCGGGGGCGACGGTCGTCGCGGTCGGCGGCCCGGAGAAGGGGTGGTTCCGGGCCGCCGGACAGGATAAGCCCTGCTGGGAGGCGGGTCAGGCGAGCGTGGCGACGAGCACGGCCTTGATGGTGTGCAGGCGGTTCTCCGCCTCGTCGAAGACCACCGAGTGCGCCGACTCGAAGACCTCGTCGGAGACCTCCAGGTACTCCAGGCCGTGCGCCGCGTGGATCTCCTGGCCGACCTTGGTGCCGAGGTCGTGGAAGGCGGGCAGGCAGTGCAGGAACTTCACGTCCGGGTTGCCGGTGGCGCGCAGCACGTCCATGGTCACGGCGTACGGGGCGAGGGCGGCGATCCGCTCGTCCCAGACCTCCTTCGGCTCGCCCATGGAGACCCAGACGTCGGTGGCGACGAAGTCGGCGCCGCGCACCCCCTCCTCCAGGGACTCGGTGAGGCTGATCCGGGCGCCGCTGGTCCCGGCGAGCTCGCGGGCCCGGTCGACGACCTCCGGGGCGGGCCAGTACGTCTTCGGGGCGACGATCCGCACGTCCATGCCGAGCAGGGCGGCGGTGACGAGGTAGGAGTTGCCCATGTTGAAGCGGGCGTCGCCGAGGTAGGCGAAGGAGATCTCCGTCAGCGGCCTGGCGCAGTGCTCGGTCATGGTGAGCACGTCGGCGAGCATCTGGGTGGGGTGCCAGTCGTCGGTCAGACCGTTGTAGACCGGCACCCCCGCGTGCGCCGCCAGCTCCTCCGCCTTGGCCTGGCTGTCCCCGCGGTACTCGATCCCGTCGTACATCCGGCCCAGCACGCGCGCGGTGTCCTTCACCGACTCCTTGTGGCCGATCTGCGAGCCGGAGGGGTCGAGGTACGTGGTGGAGGCGCCCTGGTCGGCGGCGGCCACCTCGAAGGCGCAGCGGGTGCGCGTGGAGGTCTTCTCGAAGATCAGCGCGATGTTCCGGCCGCGCAGGTACCGCGTCTCCGTCCCGGCCTTCTTCGCGGCCTTCAGCTCGGCGGCCAGCTCCAGCAGGCCGAGGAACTCCTGCCGGGTGAAGTCCAGCTCCTTGAGGAAGTGGCGGCCGGCGAGGGCGGTCGGGACTGTCGCCATGGGGGCGCTCCAGTGGTGCAGGGACAGAGACCGTGGAATTCTATACGACGGTCAGCATTCCTATACGATCAGGTCACGGGCGCTCACACCGCGTCCCGCTCGACCGGGCAGCTCATGCACCGCGGCCCGCCCCGGCCCCGGCCGAGCTCGCTGCCCGGGATCTCGATCACCTCGATGCCCTGCTTGCGCAGGTGGGTGTTGGTGGTGGCGTTGCGCTCGTAGGCGACGACGACGCCCGGTTCGACGGCGAGCACGTTGCAGCCGTCGTCCCACTGCTCGCGCTCGGCGGCGTGCACGTCCTGGGTGGCGGTCAGCACCCGGATCTCGCTCAGCCCGAGGGCCGCGGCGATGGCGCGGTGCATGTGCTCCGGCGGGTGGTCGGTGACCTTCAGCTCCGTCTCGCCGGCGCCCGGCTCGATGGTGTACGAGCGGAGCATGCCGAGCCCCGCGTACTGGGTGAAGGTGTCGCCGTCGACCATCGTCATCACGGTGTCCAGGTGCATGAACGCGCGCCGCTTCGGCATGTCCAGGGCGACGATGGTCTCGGCGGAGCCGGCGGCGAACAGCTTGTGCGCGAGCATCTCCACGGCCTGCGGCGTGGTGCGCTCGCTCATGCCGATCAGCACCGCCCCGTTCCCGATGACCAGCACGTCCCCGCCCTCGATGGTCGAGGGGTAGTCGGCCAGCCCCTCGGACCAGACGCGGAAGGACTCGTCGCGGAAGAGGGGGTGGTGCCGGTAGATCGCCTCGAAGTGCACGGTCTCGCGCTGCCGGGCGGGCCAGCGCATCGCGTTGACGGAGACGCCGTCGTAGATCCAGGCGGAGGTGTCCCGGGTGAAGAGGTGGTTGGGCAGCGGGGCCAGCAGGAAGTCGTCCAGGTCCATGACGTGGAAGCGCACGGAGGTCGGCTCCGGGTGGGCCTCCAGGAACTCCCGCTTGGTCATGCCGCCGACCAGGGCCTCGGCCAGCTCCCGCGCGGGCAGGGTGTCGAAGGCCGCCCGGAGGTGGTCGGTGGCCAGCGGGCCGTACGCCTTCTCGTGGAAGACCCGGTCCAGGACGAGCGCTCTGGCCGCCGAAATCTCCAGCGCCTCGGTGAGCAGGTCGCCGAAGAGGTGCACGGTGACGCCCCGGTCGCGCAGCACGTCGGCGAACCCGTCGTGCTCGGCGCGCGCCCGGCGCACCCACAGCACGTCGTCGAAGAGCAGGGCGTCCTTGTTGCTGGGAGTGAGCCTTTTGAGCTCGAGGTCGGGCCGGTGCAGGATCACGCGGCGCAGCCGCCCGGCCTCGGAGTCGACGTGGTATGCCATGCCTCCATCCTGACCACCCGGACGGGTGTTCACCCCTCTCCGGACGGGACGGGACGGCACGGCACGCGCCCGGCGGGGCGGACGCGCGCCGCGCCCCGCCGGGCGCCGGGCCGGCCGGGCGGACCCCCGCGGGCCCGTCCGGCCGGTGCGCCTACAGCCGCGGGTCCACCGGCTCCGACTCCAGCGCCAGCACCCCGAACACCGCCTCGTGCACCCGCCACAGCGGCTCGCCCCCGGCCAGCCGGTCCAGGGCCTCCAGGCCGAGCGCGTACTCCCGCAGCGCCAGCGAGCGCTTGTGGTTCAGGGACCGCGAGCGCAGGCGGGCCAGGTTCTCCGGCCGGGTGTACTCGGGACCGTAGATGATCCGCAGGTACTCGCGGCCCCGGCACTTGACGCCGGGCTGCACCAGGCGGCCCTGAGGGGTGCGGACCAGCGCGCCGAGCGGCTTGACGACCATGCCCTCGCCGCCGCGGCCGGTCATCTCCAGCCACCAGTCGACGCCCGCCCGGACCGACTCGGGGTCGGCGGTGTCGACGTACAGGCGGCGGGTGGTCCGCAGCAGTCCGGTGCCGTCGTGCTCGACGAGCCGGTCGATCAGGGCGAGCTGCTCGTCGTGCGGCACGGACGCCATGCTCCGGCCCTGTGCGGCGAGGATCTGGAACGGCGCCAGGCGCACGCCGTCCAGGCCGTCGGTCGTCCAGCAGTAGCGGCGGTACGCCTCGGTGAACGCGGCGGCGTCACCGGCCCGTTCGCGCTGGCGCGCGAGCAGCTCCGTCACCTCCACGCCCCGCGCGGCGGCGCCCTCCAGGGCGGCCAGCGCGCCCGGGAAGACCGCGCGGGAGGCGGCGCCCACGGCGGCGTACTGCCGGCGCAGCAGCCCGGACGCCTTCAGCGACCAGGGCATCAGCTCGGCGTCGAGCAGCAGCCAGTCGGTCTCCAGGGTGTCCCACAGGCCCGCCTCGCCGATCGCCGTGCGCACCCGGCCGAGGATCTCCTCGGTGACGGAGGCGTCGTCGAAGAACGGCCGTCCGGTGCGCGTGTACAGCGAGCCGGTCGCCGCGCCCTCGACGCCGAACCGCCGGCGCGCGGCCTGCGCGTCCCGGCACACCAGGACCACCGCCCGCGACCCCATGTGCTTCTCCTCGCACACGACCCGCGCGACGCCGTCCTCCCGGTACTGGGCGAAGGCCTCCGCCGGGTGCTCCAGGTAGCCGTCCACGCGGCTGGTGGCGGTCGGCGCCATGGTCGGCGGGAGGTACGGCAGCAGCCGCGGGTCCACCGCGAAGCGGCTCATGACCTCCAGGGCCGCCGCCGCGTTCTCCTCGCGCAGCGAGACGCGGCCGTGGTGCCCGGTCTCGACGACCCGCCGGCCGTGCACGTCCGCCAGGTCCAGCGGCCGGCCCTCGTGCCCGCCGGGCGCCTCGGTGCGCAGCGGCCGGGCCGGCTCGTACCAGACCCGCTCGGCCGGTACGTCGACCAGTTCCCGTTCCGGCCAGCGCAGCGCGGTGAGCTTGCCGCCGAAGACGGCGCCGGTGTCCAGGCAGATGGTGTTGTTGAGCCAGGTGGCCTCCGGGACGGGCGTGTGCCCGTAGACGACCGCCGCCCGGCCCCGGTAGTCCTCCGCCCACGGGTAGCGCACCGGCAGGCCGAACTCGTCGGTCTCGCCGGTGGTGTCGCCGTACAGGGCGTGCGAGCGGACCCGGCCGGAGGTGCGGCCGTGGTACTTCTCGGGCAGCCCGGCGTGGCAGACGACCAGCCAGCCGCCGTCCAGGACGTAGTGGCTGACGAGGCCGTCGAGGAACGCCCGCACCTCGGCGACGAACTCCTCGCTCTCGCCCGCCATCTGCTCGATGGTCTCGGCGAGGCCGTGGGTGTGCTGGACCTTGCGGCCCTTGAGGTGGCGGCCGTACTTGTTCTCGTGGTTGCCGGGCACGCACAGCGCGTTGCCGGACTTCACCATGGCCATCACGCGGCGCAGCACGCCCGGGCTGTCGGGGCCGCGGTCGACCAGGTCGCCGACGAAGACGGCGGTGCGGCCCTGCGGGTGGACGCCGTCGGCGTAGCCCAGCTTGCCGAGCAGGGCCTCCAGTTCGGCGGAGCAGCCGTGGACGTCGCCGATGATGTCGAAGGGGCCGGTGAGGTGGGTCAGGTCGTTGAACCGCTTCTCGGTGACGACGGTGGCGTGCTCGACCTCCTCGACGCCGCGCAGCACGTGGACCTTGCGGAAGCCCTCGCGCTCCAGGTGCCGCAGGGAGCGGCGCAGTTCGCGGGTGTGGCGCTGGATGACGCGGCGCGGCATGTCGGCGCGGTCGGTGCGGGCCGCGTTGCGCTCGGCGCACACCTCCTCGGGCACGTCGAGCACGATGGCGACGGGCAGCACGTCGTGCCGCTTGGCCAGGTCGATCAGCTGGCGGCGGGCCTCCGGCTGGACGTTGGTGGCGTCGACGACCGTGCGGCGGCCGGCGGCCAGGCGCTTGCCCGCTATGTAGTGCAGGACGTCGAAGGCGTCCTTGGAGGCGCTCTGGTCGTTCTCGTCGTCGGCGACGAGCCCGCGGCAGAAGTCGGAGGAGATGACCTCGGTGGGCTTGAAGTGCCGGCGGGCGAAGGTGGACTTGCCGGAGCCGGAGGCGCCGACGAGGACGACGAGGGAGAGGTCGGTGACGGGCAGGGTCCGCCCCTGGGTCCGGGTCATGCCGCCGTCTCCTTCCGGGTCGTCGTCCCGTCGCCGTCCAGCCGGAACACGGCCATCTGGGTGGGCGGGCCCACCTCGGGGTCGTCCGGCCCGACGGGCTCGAACCGGACGTCGTAGCCGTGCCGTTCGGCCACCGTGCGCGCCCAGGCGCGGAACTCCTCGCGGGTCCACTCGAAGCGGTGGTCCGCGTGCCGGACGTGCCCGGCCGGCAGGGTCTCCCAGCGCACGTTGTACTCGACGTTGGGGGTGGTCACCAGGACCGTGCGGGGGCGGGCCGAGCCGAAGACGGCGTACTCCAGCGCGGGCAGCCGGGGCAGGTCGAGGTGCTCGATCACCTCGCTGAGCACGGCCGCGTCGTACCCCTTGAGCCGGGTGTCGGTGTACGCCAGCGAACTCTGGAACAGCTTCACGCGGGACGCCTGCCGCTCCCCCATGCGGTCCGTCTTCAGCCGCCGGGAGGCGATGGTGAGCGCCCGCACCGACACGTCGGTGCCGACGACCTCGGTGAAGGACGCGTCCTCGAGCAGCGCCTGCACCAGCTGGCCCTGGCCGCAGCCGAGGTCGAGGACGCGGGCGGCGCCGGACTCCTTCAGCGCCGCGACGATCGCCTGGCGCCGCAGCACGGCGAGCGGGGTCGGCTTCTCCTCGGTCTCGCTCTCCGCCTCGACCGCGTTGTCGATCTCCTCGACCTCGCTGTCGTCGGCCTCCGCCAGCCGCACCAGCTCCAGGCGTTCCCGCGCCTGCCGGGTCAGCGACCAGCGGCGGGCCAGGTAACGGCTGGTGATCAGCGCCTGCTCGGGGTGGGCGGGCAGCCAGCCCTCGCCGGCGCGCAGCAGCTTGTCGACCTCGTCGGAGGAGACCCAGTAGTGCTTGGCGTCGTCGAGGACCGGCAGCAGGACGTAGAGGTGGCGCAGGGCCCGGGCGAGGGTGAGCGCCGAGGACTCCAGGACCAGGCGCACGTACCGGGAGTCGCCCCACTCGGGGAACCGTTCGTCCAGCGCCACGGGTTCGGCGGTGACGGTCCAGCCGAGCGGCTCGAACAGGCGCCGGACGAGGCCGGGGCCGCCGCGGGCCGGCAGCGCGGGCACCTCGATCCGCAGCGGCCGGGCCTGCTCCGGCAGGTCCGGCCGGGCCTGGCACACGCCCCGCATCGCGCTGGAGAAGACGCCGCTGAGCGCCACGGCGAGCAGTGAGGAGGCCGCGTAGGGGCGGTCGTTGACGTACTGGGCGAGCGCCGCGTCGGGTGCGCCGCCGCGGTCCTTGCCCCTGCCGCGCCTGACCAGGGCCACCGCGTCCACCTCCAGCAGCAGCGCCGCCGTGCAGCGCCCGGCGTCCGCCTCGGGGTAGAGGACGTGGGCCGTGCCGTAGGAGGTGGAGAACGCCTGCGCCTTGTCGGGGTGCTTGTGCAGCAGGAAGCCGAGGTCGGTCGCCGGGCGCCCTGGGGTGCCGGTGGTGCTGATGGTCAGGAACACGGTGGGTCGGCCTTCGAAAGAGGGTCTGAGCTGCGCAGGCGCGCGCCCCGTACACCGTACAGAGCGGGTTCGGCGGCCACCCGGGAATTTCCGCCGCCGCCCGCACCGGCCGCCGCGGGCCCTCGCCGCCCGGTTGTCGGTGCCCTCTGCCAGGATCCGGCCATGGATCTCACGGATGTTCTCGCCGGACTCGACGACCGGCCCTGGGCCGGGTTGCAGCACGCGTACGGCGGTGCCGAGGACGTGCCCGACGGGCTGCGGGCGCTGGCCGCCGGCGACCCGGAGGCGGCACGGCAGGCGCTCGACGACCTCTACGGCAGCATCTGGCACCAGGGCACGGTGTACCCGGCCACGGCGGAGGCGGTGCCGTTCCTGGCGCGGCTCGCGGCGGCCGGCCACCGCAGCGCCGAGGTGCTGGTCCTGCTCGGCTGCATCGCCGAGAGCGACGACGCGCACGGTCTCGCGCCGGACGCCTGCCGCGCCGCGGTCGCCGCGCACCTGCCCCTGCTCCTGCCCTTGCTGGACGCCGGGGAACCCGAAGTGCGGCAGGCCGCGGCCTGGGTGGCGGGCCACACCGCCGCGCCGGGGCGGGCCAGGCCCGCGCTGCTGCGGCGGTGGGCCGTCGAGGAGGCGCCCGTGGTCCGGGCGGAGCTGCTGGCCGCGCTGGTCCGGCTGGATCCGGCCGCGAGCACGGACGCGGCGACGGCTGCCCTGGACCCGGCCGCCCCGGCCGAGCTGCGGATCGCCGGGGTGCTGGCCTGCCTGGACACGGGTCTGCCGTGGGACGCCGCGCAGCACGACACGGTGCTGTCGCTGCTCCCGGCCGACGGCCTGGTCGCCGGGCGGTTCGAGGAGACCCGGAGCGAACCGCTGCGGGCCGTGGTCGACGCCCTGCTGCGCCGGGACACCGGCGAGGCGCGCGAGGCCGCGTTCGGGCTGCTGGAGGCGGCCCTGGCGCTCGCGGACCCGGGGGCCCGCGCGGAGGCGGTGCGGGCCGCGGACCACGCCTGCATGGTCTCGCGGTCCGCCCCCGGGCGGCTGCTGCCCCGGCTGGTGCCCCTCCTCGACGACCCCGGCTCCGGACCGGACGTGCTGAGGCTGCTGACCAAGTCCGCCGGCACGGTGACGGGCCCGGTGGCCGAGGCGGCGGCCGGCGCGCTCGCCCGTCTCGCCGCCGGCGGCGGGGACCTGGCGGACCGCGCGCTCGCCGCGCTGGTGACCGTGGCGCCCGGGCCGGCGGCGCGGCTGCTCGCCGCCGACCTGCCCCGGCGCCCGCGGGCCCTCGCCGCCGCGGCCGGCACCCGGGGCTTCGGCAGGGCGGGCGGGGTGGTGCTGCCGTACGCGCCCGAGCTCCTCGACGCGGTGCGCCGGCGCCTCGCGGACCCGGACGCGCAGGGCAACGAACCGATCCACCTGGCCCTGCTGCTCGGTGCGTGGGGGGCGCGGGCCGGCGCGGCCGTGCCCGAGCTGCTGGCCGCGCTGCCCCGCGTCCCGCTCGCCGGACCCCGGGCGCTGGCGGCCGTCTGCCCGGCCGACGGCGCGCTCCGCGAGGCCGTCGAGGCCGGGCTGCGCGAGGCGGCGGACCAGGGGCCGGAGGAGGGCAGGCTCGCCGCCGCGCACGCCCTGTACGGGCTGACCGGCGACCCGGCCCCGCTGCACGCCGCGATCCTCGCCGGTCTCGCGGGCCGCGGCGGGCGGGAGGCCGCCCGGCACGCGGCCGGGCTGGGCGCGGACGCGGCCGGGCTGGTGCCGCGGCTGCGGGCCGCGCTCGGCGACGCGGCGCCGGGCCGCTCCCTGCCGCAACTGGACACCGACGTGGCCCTGGCCGAGGCGCTGTGGCGGATCACCGGGGAGACGGCGGAGGCCGTGAAGGTCGTCGAGGGGGTGCTCGCCGAGGCCGGCCGGCCGTGGTTCACCTGGACGGGGGTCCGGGCCGCGCGGCTGGCGGCCCGGCTCGGCGACGCCGCGCGGCCGCTGCGCCCGGCACTGGAGCGGATGCTCGGCACGCCGCTGCACGCGCCGGCCGCCGCGCTGGCGCTGCTGGCGACCGGCGCCGGGGAGGAACGGCGGCGGACGCTGGCCGACGCGGTGCTGGACGCGGCGGAGCGGAACGCCGACCCGGACTCCGCGTGGGAGGCGCTGACGGCCCTGGGCCCGGGGGCCCTCACCGCCGGGCAGCTGGACCGGCTGGCCGCCCTGGCCGACCGCGACGCGCGGGTGGTGCGCTCCGGGCTGGAGGACGAGATCATCGGCGCCGACGAGCGGCTGCGCGCCCGGGCCCGGGCCACGCTGTCGGCACTCCGCGGACCGCGCCCCGGGACACGCGGTCCCGGGGCGCGGTGAGGGGCCGTCCTACGACAGCTGCGACTGGACCTGGGAGGAGATCAGCTCCAGGTGGTCCAGGTCGTCGAGGTCGAGGACCTGGAGGTAGATGCGCCGGGAGCCGATCTCGGCGTAGCGGCCGATCTTGTCGACGACCTCGGCCGGGGAGCCGGCCAGGCCGTTGAGCTTCAGCTCGTCGACCTCGCGGCCGATGGCGGCGGCGCGGCGGGCGACCTCCTGGTCGTCCTTGCCGACGCAGACCACGAGGGCGTTGGAGTAGATGAGGGTGCCGGGGTCGCGGCCGGCCTCCCGGGCGGCGGCGCGCACCCGGCCGAACTGGCGCTCGCTGTCCTCGACCGAGGCGAAGGGGATGTTGAACTCGTCGGCGTAGCGGGCGGCCAGCCGCGGGGTGCGGGTGGCGCCGTGGCCGCCGATGAGCACGGGGACCCTGGCCTGCGCGGGCTTGGGCAGCGCGGGCGATCCGGTCAGGTCGTAGTAGGTGCCGTGGAAGTCGAAGGTCTTGCCGACCTCCGTGGCCCACAGGCCGGTCACGATCTCCAGCTGTTCTTCGAGGCGGGCGAACTTCTCCTTCGGGAACGGGATGCCGTACGCCTTGTGCTCCTCCTCGAACCAGCCGGCGCCCAGGCCCAGTTCGACGCGGCCGCCGGACATCTGGTCGACCTGCGCGACCTGGATGGCGAGGACGCCGGGCAGCCGGAAGGTGCCGGCGGTCATCAGCGTGCCGAGCCGGATGCGCCGGGTCTCGCGGGCGAGGCCGGCGAGGGTGATCCAGGCGTCGGTGGGACCGGGCAGGCCGTCCACGGAACCCATGCGCAGGTAGTGGTCGGAGCGGAAGAAGGCGTCGAAGCCGAGGTCCTCGGTGGCCTTGGCCACGGTGAGCAGCGTGTCGTAGGTGGCCCCCTGCTGGGGCTCGGTGAAGATGCGGAGATCCATGGCTCCATCCTGCACGCTCGGGCGCCGGGCGCCTCCGCGGGTCCCCCGGCCCGCGCGGTGCACGGTCGGGTGAATTCCGTCCGCCGTACGGGTGGTGCGTGACCGGTCCCCGTGGTGATCGTTGGCTCGGGCGGAGCCGGACCTCCCGGCACCCGCGCCGGCCCGTGACCGCCGGGGCGTCACCGCGCCGGCCCTCCCCGGGGGGCCGGAGGCCGAGGAGGCCGTCATGTCCGAAGAGACCGTGCCGCAGCAGGGCGGGGGCGGGCAGCCGAAGGGGCTGCTCCAGCAGATGGAGGAACTGATGGCCGCGCTGAACGCCGACCTGTCCGCCCTGGACGCGGATCTCCAGGCGTCGGGGGCGGCGGGGCGCGGAGCGGGCGGCGAGGAAGAAGTGCGCTGAGGGCGCGGGGCGCGGGCGCGGGGCCGGGGTCCCCGCGGGCCCGCGCGCGAGCCCGCCGCCACGGAAGACCCCGCACGCCCCGCCGCTGTCCCGTGTCCCGCCGCTATCCCGCTTCCCTCTCCGGCAGGGCCTGCTCCCGGTCCGCCAGTCTGCGCAGCATCTGCAGGACGCGGTCGCGGGACTCGTCCGCCGCGTCGATGGCCTCCACGCACTGCCAGTACGTGCCCTCGTCGTCCGCCGCGCAGGCCAGGCCGACGAGCGCGATACTGACCTCCCCCAGCAGGCCGCCCAGGCACAGCAGGGCCTGGCGGGCGTCGCCCAACTCCGTGAGCCGGGCGGCGCGCAGCTCGGCCAGGTCGATCTCCGGCGCGTCCAGCACCCCGCAGCCGCGGCCCGCCAACTCGGTCAATCCCAGTGCCTCGCCCCGCAGTTCGGGCGGGCCCGAGACCGCGAGGCGGCTGCCGATGGCCTGTGCGAGGGCTTGTGCCTGCCGCACCTCGGTCAGGGTCCCGGGCGCGTCGCCGCTCGCGGCCAGGGCCCGCCTGCTCGTCACGATGAGCCGCACCGCGTCCATGCGCTGCCCCCGTCCGTCTCGACGCGCTCTGTCACGCGTCCGCCCGAACTCCCTTGCCCGTCCACTACCCAGAGTGAAGGGCGTTGAGACGAAAAGCCAGAGGAAGACCGAAATCTGTGGACAACAATTCGGAATCAGCCCATTTTTCGACTACGGAGAGTGAGGGCGGAATGTTCGCCTCCTCAGGGTGCCGGGAACCTGCGCTCGTTGCGGTCGATCTTCGCGTCCAGGGCCGCGAGCGGATCGACCCCCAGCACCCCGCACAGTTGCAGGAGATAGGCGAGGACGTCGGCGACCTCGTCCGTCACCCGGTGCGCGGTGTCCGGGTCGTCCATGACCCGGGCCGACTCCTCCGGCGTCAACCACTGGAAGATCTCGACGAGTTCGGAGGCCTCCACGCTGAGGGCCGTCGCGAGGTTCTTCGGGGTGTGGTACGGCTGCCAGTTGCGCGCGGCGGCGAACTCGGCGAGCCGGCGCTGGAGCGCCGCCAGGTCGAGCCGCTCGCCCCGGGGCCGGGGTCGTTCGTCCTGAGGATCAGTCACGGTCCAGGTCTACCACCGTGACCCCGTCCGCCCCGGCGGCCCAGGACGCGTCGCTCACGGCGCCGACCAGCCGGATGTGCCCCCGCGCGCACATCCGCGCCGCCAGCCCGAGCAGTTCGGCGCGCTGCCGGGCGTCCAGGCCCCGGTCGAAGCCGTCGGCGAGGACGGTCAGGGTCTGGAGCGCGGCGGGCACCTCGCAGGGCGCGTCGACCTCCAGCACGCCGGGGCCGGTGAGCAGCACCAGCGCGAGCGCCACGTACCGCAACTCCCCGTCGCCCAGCCGCCCCAGACCGGTGCGAACGCCGTCGCCGCGGTCGAGCAGCGCGCCGACCGTGCCGTCGGCGCGCGTCTCGGCGAGCACGTCCGCGACCGGCCCGGCGCAGCCGGCGCGCACGGCCGCCACGAAGTGCGCGTGCCGCCGCCCGCACTCGGTCCGGGTGCGCCTGAGCACGTCGGCGAGGTTGTCGCAGCCGCCGAGCAGCCGCCCGGAGCCGGCCGGCACGGGCCCGCGCATGCGGTCGGGCCGCGGGTCGCAGGCGAACACCGACCGCAGGGCCACCACCATCTGCTCGGCGGCGGCGAGCACCCGGCGCTGCCCGGGCGTCTTGCCGGCCACCCGCAGCGGCAGCAGCGCGGTGCCGAGCCGGTCGTCGGGCAGCGGGGCGCGGGTCACCGGTGTCGACCCGGCGGTGTGCCAGGCGGCCTGGACGGTGCGCCGCCCGGGGTCGCGCAGGGCCGTCTCCAGCAGGACGAGGCCGCCCGCGGTCAGCCGCTCGCCCACCACGCGCAGGTCCGGTTCGGCCTGGACGGCGACGTCGAGCCGGACCGGCCCCTCGGGCCCGTCGGCCGTGCAGCCGATGCGGAAGCCGCGGCGCCGCTGGGCGTCGGGCCGGGCCCGCTCCGGCACGCAGGCCGCGGGGTCGGGGAACACCTCGCCGAGCTCGGCACCGCCGCCGAGCCGGGCGAGCGCCTCGTAGGCCCGCAGCGCACCGGTCTTGCCGCTGCCGCTGGGCCCGGCCAGCAGGGTGAGCGGGCCGAGCGGGAGGACGGCCCGCCGGTGCCCGGCGAAGGCGGACAGCCGCAGCTCGGTGAGCCGCGGCCGGTCCGGGTGCGTGCCGGCGTCCGCCGGTCCGGCGGGGAGGGGCCGCGGACGGCCGGCGGCAGTGGGGGCGGGCGGTGACGGGGGATGCCGCCGGCGGGCCGGTGCGGGGGGCGGGCCGGGGGGTGGTGCGGAGGGTGGCGCGGGGGTGGTGGCGCGGACGGGTTCGGCCGAAGGCTGCCGCCGGTCGCCCGCCGCGGACCGCGCCCCAGAGGGCGGTGCGGGAGCGGCGGCAGAAACGGGCGGCGCCGAAAGCTCCCGCCGGTCGCCCTCTTCGGACCGCGACCCGGAGGGCGGTGCGGGAACGACGGTGGAAACGGGCGGCGTCGAAAGCTGCCGCCGGTCGGGTGGTGCGGAAGGCGGCGGTCCGGAGGGCAGGGCGCGAACAGCGGCGGCGGCAGGCGGCGCCGGAGGATCCAGCCGGCCGGAAGCCGCGAAAGGCGCCCCGGACGACTGCCCGGAGAGCCCTGCGGGAACGGCGGCAGGAACGGGCGGCGCCGAAGGCTGCCGCCGGTCGCCCGCCGCGGAGAGCGACCCGGAGGGCGGTGCGGGAACGACGGTGGAAACGGGCGGCGTCGAAAGCTGTCGCCGGCCGGGTGGTGCGGAAGGCGGTCCTGAGGACAGGGCGCGAGCAGCGGCGGCGGCAGGCGGCGCCGGAGGATCCAGCCGGCCGGCAGCCGCGAAAGGCGCCCCGGACGACTGCCCGGAGGGCGGTGCGGGAACGGCGGCGGGAACGGGCGGCGCCGAGAGCTGTCGTCGGCCGGGGGGTGCGGAGGGCGGTCCGGTCGGCGGGGCGGCCGTCGTGGTGGTGGGGGGTTCGGTCATGTCCGGACGGTAGGGCCCCGCCCGGGGGCGGAACCGTTCCGCCTGGGCGGCCTTCCTACGATCGGGCGACCGGGCGCCGGACGCTTGTCACACTCCGGGGACCCCGGCCGACTCCATGAGGCCCGTCACCTCGGTCCCGGCGGGCGTCAGCAGGAACACGTTGCGGTCGACGCGGTGCATCCCGCTGGCCAGCCCGAAGACCACCCCCGTGCTGAAGTCCAGCACCCGCTTGGCGACCTCGCTCTCCGCGCTGGTCAGATCGAGCAGCACCGGCACGCCCGACATCAGCGTCTCGGCGACTTCGCGGGCGTCGGCGAACACGTTCACCCGCAGGACGACGAAGCGGCGCCGCGCCTCGGTCGCCGCCTCGGGCAGGGCCCGGTGGCCGACGGCGGACGGCCAGGCGTCCCGGCCCCGAAGCGGCACGACCTGGGCGAGCCCCTCCCACTGTTCGTCGGTGACATCGTGGCTGTTCACCGGCATGCTCCGTCCTGGCTCGCACTGGCTGTCTGCATCGGGCAATTGTTGCGCAAGGTCACCCGTTCGGCCGAATACGACACGCTCCGCCATGTCGGTGCACCTCACACCGGCCCGGAGGCGGCTGTGTGACGGGCGTAACCCCTCATGATCAAGCCACGTGACAGCGGCGTAACGGACGATTCGTACCGTCGGTGCATGACCACGACCCCCCGGCCCCCGCAGGAGACACGGCAGGTGCGCACCGTCTGCTCGTACTGCGGTGTGGGCTGCGGCATCGTGCTGGACGTCGGCAGGGGGCCGGACGGCCGCCGCACGGTCCTGAAGGCCTCCGGCGACAAGGCGCACCCGGCGAACGCGGGACGGCTGTGCACCAAGGGCGCGACCACCGCCGAGCTGCTGGCCGCGCCCGGCCGGCTGACCACCGCGCTGGTGCGCGACGACCGGGGCGACGAGCCGGTGCCCGCACCGGTGGCCGACGCGATCGCCGCGACCGCGCGGCGGCTGCGGGCGATCGTCGACGAGCACGGGCCGGACGCCGTCTCCTTCTACGTCTCCGGGCAGATGAGCCTGGAGGCCCAGTACCTGGCGAACAAGCTGGCCAAGGGGTTCGTGCGGACGAACCAGATCGAGTCGAACTCGCGGCTGTGCATGGCCAGCGCGGGCACGGGCTACAAGCTGTCGCTGGGTGCGGACGGGCCGCCCGGGTCGTACGAGGACTTCGACCGGGCGGACGCCTTCCTGGTGATCGGCTCGAACATGGCCGACTGCCACCCGATCCTGTACCTGCGGATGATGGAGCGGGTGAAGGCCGGCGCCAGGCTGATCGTCGTCGACCCGCGCCGCACCGCCACCGCCGCCAAGGCCGACCTGTTCCTGCAGATCAGGCCCGGGACCGACCTGGCCCTGCTGAACGGCCTGCTCCACCTGCTGCACGCGGACGGGCACACCGACCCCGCCTTCGTCGCCGCGCACACCGAGGGCTGGGAGGCGATGCCGGACTTCCTCGCCGACTACCCGCCGGCGGCGGTCGCCGAGCTCACCGGGCTCGCCGAGGACGACGTCCGGGAGGCGGCCCGGCTGATCGGCGCGGCGGGCCGGCAGTGGATGAGCTGCTGGACGATGGGCCTGAACCAGTCCACGCACGGCACCTGGAACACCAACGCCCTGGTCAACCTGCACCTCGCCACGGGCGCGATCTGCCGCCCGGGCGCCGGGCCGTTCTCCCTGACCGGCCAGCCCAACGCCATGGGCGGGCGCGAGATGGGTTACATGGGCCCCGGGCTGCCCGGGCAGCGGTCCGTGCTCGTGGCCGAGGACCGGGCGTTCGTCGAGGACCTGTGGGAGCTGCCGCCGGGCACCCTGCGCGCCGACGGGGTCGGCAAGGGCACGGTCGAGATGTTCCGGAAGATGGCCGACGGGGAGATCAGGGCCTGCTGGATCATCTGCACCAACCCGGTCGCGTCCGTCGCCAACCGCCGGACGGTCATCGAGGGGCTGGAGGCCGCCGAGTTCGTCGTCACGCAGGACGTCTTCGCCGACACGGAGACGAACGCGTACGCCGACGTCGTGCTGCCGGGCGCCCTGTGGACCGAGGCGGAGGGCGTCTTCGTCAACAGCGAGCGCAACCTCACGCTGACCCGGGCCGCCGTCGACCCGCCCGGCGAGGCGACGGCCGACTGGCGGATCATCGCCGAGGTCGCGTGCGCGATGGGGTACGAGAAGGGCTTCTCGTACGACAGCGCCGAGCAGGTCTTCGAGGAGATCCGGCGGGCCTGGAACCCGGTGACCGGCTGGGACCTGCGCGGGGTGACGTACGGGCGGCTGCGCGAGACGCCCGTGCAGTGGCCGGCCGCGCGGGAGGACGGGCCGGAGCGCAACCCCGTGCGGTACGCGGGCGAGGACGGGCTGCGGTTCCCGACCGCGTCCGGGCGGGCCGTGTTCTTCGCGCGGCCCCACCTGCCCGCCGCCGAGATGCCGGACGACGACTACCCGTTCGTGCTCAACACCGGCCGGGTGCAGCACCAGTGGCACACGCTGACCAAGACGGGCCGGGTCGCGAAGCTGAACAAGCTGAACCCCGGGCCGTTCGTGGAGGTGCACCCCGAGGACGCGGCCGCGCTCGGCGTCGCGGAGGGCGACGCGGTGGAGGTCGCGTCGCGGCGCGGCCGGGCGGTGCTGCCGGCGGTGGTGACGGACCGGGTGCGGCCGGGGTCCTGCTTCGCGCCGTTCCACTGGAACGACCTGTTCGGCGAGTACCTGAGCATCAACGCGGTGACCAGCGACGCGGTGGACCCGGTGTCGTTCCAGCCGGAGTTCAAGGTGTGCGCGGTGTCGCTGGCGAAGGTGGCGTCGCCGGGCGGGGCGCCGCCCGGACCCGCCGGGGCCGCCGCGCCGCTCGCCCCGACGGCCGTCACCCCGGCCGGCGCCGGCCCCTTCGGGCTCGACCCCTCCCCTCCCCCGGTGCTGTCCGCGCGGGAGCGCCGGTACCTCACCGGCTTCCTGGCCGGCCTCGGCTCGGGCGCCCCCGGCGTGCCCGTCCTCCCGCCGGACGCGCCCTTCGCCCCCGAGCACGCCCTGTGGGTCAACGGCGTCCTGGCCGGGATGTACTCGCGCGCGGCGTCCCCGGCCGCTCCCGCGGCCGAACCGGCCGGGCGTGAGGTCCTCGTGCTGTGGGCCTCGCAGACCGGCAACGCCGAGGAGTTCGCCGTCGCCGCGGCGGAGCGGCTGGGCGCGGCCGGGCACCGGGCCTCCCTGGTCGGCATGGACCGGGCCGACGTCGGGACGCTCGCCCGCAGCGCGGACCTGCTCTTCATCACCAGCACGTTCGGGGACGGCGACGCGCCCGACAACGGCGCCGGCTTCTGGGACGCGCTCGCCGCCGAGCAGGCCCCGCGGCTGGACGGGGTGCGCTACGCGGTGCTCGCCCTCGGGGACTCCTCGTACGACGACTTCTGCGGGCACGGGCGGCGGCTGGACGCGCGGCTCGGCGAGCTGGGCGCGGTGCGGCTGGCGCCGCGCGCGGACTGCGAGCCGGACTACGAGCCCTCGGCGGGCGCCTGGCTGGACCAGGTGCTCACCGCGCTGGGCGGCCGGGACGCCGCGCCCGCCGCGCGGCCGCGGGCGACGTCCCGGCCCGCCCCCGCCGCCGCCCGGCTCGTCGGCAACCGGCTGCTGAGCGGGCCCGGCGCGGGCAAGGAGGTCCGGCGGTTCACCTTCGACACGAGCGGCACGGACCTGACGTACGAGGCCGGGGACGCGCTCGGCGTGCGGCCGGTCAACTCCGCGGCGCTGGTGGAGGAGTGGCTCGCGGTGACCGGTGTGGACGCCGGCACGGCGGTGGAGGTCGGCGGTGTCGGCGAGGTGCCCTTCGCGGAGGCCCTGCGCCGGCACCTCGACATCACCCGCGTCACGGCGGACCTGCTGCGCTTCGTCGCCGAACACGCCGGGGGCGACCACGAGTTGCGCAGGCTGCTGCGGCCCGACAACAAGGACGGCCTGGCCCGCTGGAGCTGGGGCCGGCAGGCCGTGGACGTGGTCGCCGAGTACGGGGTGCGGGCGAGCGCCGGGGAGTGGGCCGGGGTGCTGAAGAAGCTCCAGCCGCGGCTGTACTCCATCTCGTCCAGCCCGCTGGTCGACCCGCACCGGGTGTCGCTGACCGTCTCCGTGGTGCGCTGGGACAACCTGCACGGCCGGCCGCGCGGCGGGGTCTGCTCGCCCTTCCTCGCGGACGCCGGGCCGGACACCGAGGTGCCGGTCTTCGTGCAGCGCTCGCCGCACTTCCGGCCGCCGGCCGACCCGGCGACGCCGATGATCATGGTGGGTCCCGGTACCGGGATCGCCCCCTTCGTCGGGTTCCTCCAGGAGCGGCGGGCGCTCGGGCACCGCGCCCCGAACTGGCTGTTCTTCGGCGAGCAGCACCGCGCCACCGACTTCTACTACGAGGACGACCTGTCGGAGCTGCTGGCGGAGGGCGCCCTCACCCGTCTGGACACCGCGTTCTCACGGGACCAGCGCACCAAGGTGTACGTGCAGGACCGGATGCGCGAGCACGGGCCGGAACTGTGGCACTGGCTCCGCGACGGAGCGCGCTTCTACGTCTGCGGCGACGCCTCCCGCATGGCCAAGGACGTGGACCGGGCCCTGCGGGACATCGCCGTCGCGCACGGCGGCATGAGCGAGGCCGAGGCCGTCGCGTACGTGAAGCAGCTGGCGGCGGAGAAGCGGTACGTGCGCGACGTGTACTGACCGGGCGGGGGCGCCCGGTCCGCCGGCAGCAGGGCGGCGCTCGGTACGAACGCCATGTCCCGCGGCAGCAGTCGTACCCACCGGTGTGACGCCCCCGCGAGCAGCGCGCGGGAGCGCCCCCTCCACCGGCGTCACGGGCCCCGGCTCAGGTGCGGCGGGACGGCGTCCGAGGACGCGCGCCCGGCCGTGCGTCCGGGCCGGTCTCGGTGGCGGCCGTCTCCGCGAGCCGGCCGGGCTCCAGGACGGTGCCCGCGGGGCCGGCCGGGTTGACGTAGAGGGCGTGGCCGGGTGGGAGGCGGTCCAGGAGGGCCGGGACGGGGAGGCGTGCGGAGGCGAAGCCGCCCACCGCGTTCAGGTGGGGCGCGGCGGTGAAGACCGGGACCACGGGCCTGCCGTCCCCCACGGCGGCGGTCACCGGGGAGCCGTCCGGCAGGGTCAGCACCGCCACCTCGGCGGTGGCCAGGGCGCGCAGGGCGTCCTCGACCGGCCCGTAGCCGGTGACCGCGCGCTGGAGGGCCGCGTCGACGTCGTCGGTGGGCTCGGGCCAGCCGAGCGCCTCCGGGGAGGGGCGGTACGCCTCGTTGTCCTCCCACTCCTCGATCTCGCCGGTCGTCCCCGTGCGCCAGCGGCCGACCACGACCCGGTCGGGCGGCACGCCCTCGCCGTCCCAGCCGGGGTCGATCATGCTGATCCAGTGCTCCGGCGCGAGCCGTGCGGCCTCGACGACGTCTTCGGGGGGTGTGGGCATCGCCGCCGGTCCGCTCTGTTCACTCGTCTCGTTCACCGTCGCTCCACTCGTCCGCCTGCTTGGTGTCCGTCCCGGGGGGCGGCAGTCCGAGAACCTCCCGGAACCGTGCGGCGCGGTGTGCGGCCGTCCGGGGGTCCGTTCCTCCCGCCGCCAGCAGGACGGCGAGCCGGCGCACCGCGTCGCGGAACTCCTCCCCGGCGTACCGCCAGTCCCCGAGCACGGAGTCCGGGTCGCCCGGCAGGAGCAGCCCGAGGGCCGTGTCCCACACCCGGGCGGCGTCCGGGTGCGCGGTCGTGCTCCCGAAGTCCGTGAACGCCGAGTGCCAGATCCGGCGCGACACCGTGCCCGCGACGGCGTCGAGGGCGTCCGGCCACGGGCCGGGGCGGGCCAGCAGCAGCCGCACCTGGTCGAGCGGTGCCAGTCCGCCGCCCCGCACGCCTCCGCCGAGTTGTGCCTCGACGTCCATGCCGGGGGTGATCCCGACGCCCGCGTCCCTCAGTTCGGCCAGGGTGACGAGTTCGGCGCCGGTGAACCCCGGCGGATCGCCGGGCAGGTCCTCCGCGCTCACCCGGCCGGCGATCCACCGACGCCGGGCCTCCTCGGTCGGCGGCGCCGGGAGCGGGGTGTCCTCGCCGGTCGCGATGGCGTCGGGGGCGGGTCCGGAGGTCCGGGCGGGCGGCTCGGGCGGACGGGTCCGCGACCAGTGCGCTCCCGTGTCGTCCTGGGGCGAGGTCATCACGAGGAGGCTCTCGTCCACCGCGGGGCGCCGGTCGAGCAGCCGGAGGGGCCGGGTCGGCAGCCACACGGTCCGGGCGGCCCCGGTCCGGGCGGCGACCGCCTCGGCCAGGGCGGTACCGTCCGGCCCCGCCCCGACGGGCACGACCGTGACGTCCTGGTCGAGCCGCGCCAGGACGGGGTCGTGGGAGAGCAGTTCGGCGATCTCCTCGTAGGGCACCGGGCGGGTGGTGCCGTCCGGCCAGGGCATGTCCACCCGCCCCGGGGTGGTGCCGCTCAGGTCCAGTACGTACCCGCCGGGATGGGCGCTCTTCCCGGCGCCCTTCCTGTACCAGGGCGCCAGGGCCCCCCGGCTGTTGTCCAGGCCGCCGTCGGGCGAGATCACATAGCGGTCCGCCCACACGCGGCCCGGGGCGGGCCTCCCCGTCCACCTGCGGCCGGCCTTCGTGCCGTTCACGGAGGTGAGGAGGGTGCGGTCGTCCAGCGCGCCGTGGCGTTCGAGGTCGTACGCGGCGAGGGCCGTGGGGTCGTGGGCGTCGCGGCCGAGGGCCGCCGCCGTGGCCGCCACCAGGAGCAGGTCCGTCCGCAGGGCCCCGTCCCGCGGGTCCTCGCCGGCGGTCAGATGGAGCACCTTCGCCGTCAGGGCGTCGGGGTCGGGGTGGTTCTCCACGCCCTCCACGGCCTTGACCGTGGCCCACAGCGCGTTCTGCCGGTCGGCCGTGGTGACCGGTGCCGACGTGCGCAGCCCCAGCACCAGCCGGGCCCACTCGTCCGGGTCGTGCCGTGCGATCAGTTCGCGGGCCCGGTCCACGGAGGGCAGGGCGACGAAGTCGGACAGTGCGGAACCGGGGTCGGTGGCCAGGCGCGCCGCCGCGGCCTCCAGCATCGTCCGTACGTCGTCGGGGGCCGGCGGCGCGGGCCGGGTACCGGGGGCGGTCGTCAGGCCGTGGTGCGCGCGGGTGGCCCGGTCGAGCAGGTCGAGTGTCAGCTCGCCGTGCTCCCGCAGGTTCCCGTCGGCGCGGCGCATGACCTCCAGGGCGCCGATGCCGCGCAGCAGCCGGTGGTACGTGCCGGGCGGGACGTCCTCGTCGTCCTCCACGTCGACGC
This sequence comes from Streptomyces sp. NPDC085946, assembly GCF_044540485.1. Taxonomy (NCBI): domain Bacteria; kingdom Bacillati; phylum Actinomycetota; class Actinomycetes; order Kitasatosporales; family Streptomycetaceae; genus Streptomyces; species Streptomyces sp. NPDC085946. Next base: position 219,006 of record NZ_JBITSF010000006.1, read on the forward strand.
CGAACGTGGCCCGCAGGGCGCGGACCAGGCGCAGCGCCGTGTCCCGGGCCGTGGCCGGGGTGAGGTCCGGGGACGCCTCCAGGCCGGCCCGCCCGGCCAGGGCGTCGAGCTCGTCGGGGAGCGGTTCGGGACGCAGCTTCCTCATGTCCACCGGGTCGTTCGCCGGGGTGGTGCCGATCCCGTGGTCGTACAGCTTCCCCTCCCTCCCCTTCGTGTAGCGGCTCAGGTGCTGCCGGTCGGGGGCGTAGACCTCGCGCCGCGTCACGTTGGAGACGCCCTGGGCCGCCGGCAGGACGGCGAGCGGGTCCGGGACGAACGGGGTGCTCCGCTTCAGGGCGGCCTCGGTGTGTCCTTCCGGCCCGCTCCCCCAGCAGGACAGGAACACCAGAGGAGTGCGCCGGTCCAGCCGGGTCACGCTCGGGCGCCGCCGGAGGTAACCGCCGGTTTCCGGGCCCTGGACCGGGACGTTGTTCTGGAGCATCCGCTCGACCATGAGGGTCTGCCCCGGAACGCCGTGGACCATGAAGAAGTAGGGCTTTTGGCCCTGCCACGGCACCGGCCGGGGGGCGCCGACCGGCTCACCGGTGACCGGGTCGTAGACGGACCACTCCGTGGAGCGGACCAGGTCCTGCAGCCACGGCTCGCGCCGGAACAGGTCCGAACTGTTGACCACCGCGCGGCCGACGGGCCGGCCCTCGTCGGTGAGGGTGACGGACTTGACGTCCGCGTCCCTCAGGGTCCTCCCGTCGACCGTGCGCAGGACGCCTTCCCCGGGTTCCGGCCGTCCCTCGTCCGGCCCCAGGTCGTCGGGGTCACTGGCGATCCACTCGCCCAGCGGCTCGCCCATGAACTCGTCCGCCGGATCGTCGCCGGGGCCACGGTCGTCGGTCACCTCGATGCGGTGCCGGCCGGTGCCGGGGTGCGGCTTCAGGGCGACCTCGCCGCTGTGCGACCACAGCGTCCTGCGGGACCGGGCCGCGGCCCTGCGCGGCAGGTCCAGTCCCATGGCTCCCGCGTTCGGCGAGACGAGCACCACTTCGGCGGCGTCCTCACGGTCCGCCAGGTCCCCGTCCTGCGTCAGGAGTTCGGCGAACTCCTCCGGCGACAGCCGCCACCGCCTGCTGCCGTCCGGCAGGGCCAGCCCGAGCTTCGTGTGGTCGCCGTCCTTCGTCGCGATCACGTACGGGAGGGGGGCGCCGGACCGGCGTGCCCACGGTGACGGCCGGGGGTCCCGGTCGTCGCCGTCCACCACGTCGTACGAGGAGACGTCGACGTCCCGGGCGGGCCGGCCCGTCCAGTTCCGGCCCAGCGGGGTGCCGTCCGGTGCGGTCAGGCGGGTGGCGCCGGAGAGCAGGCCCTGTCCGCCCAGGTGGTACGCGGTCAGCGAGGCCGGGCTGGTCGCCCTGCCCGCCGCCATCGCCTCGCCCACCAGCTCGTACAGCCGGCGTACGCGGTGCGACAGGTCCTCGACGTCGAAGCGCACCGGGGCGGGGGCGGGGTCCGCGGACGCGCCGTCCGAGTCGCTGTCCGAGTCGCTGTCCGGGTCGTCGTCCGAGTCGGGGTCGTCCCCGGGGTTGTCGTCGAGGTGCAGGATGGTCCTGGCGAGCCGGTCCGGGCCGGTGAACCAGTCCGCCTCGCCGAAATCGTCCGGGCTCAGTTCCGCCAGCCGGGCGGCGGCCTCCGACAGGGGGGAACGGTCGACGGTGACGACCGCCTGCCGCCGCGCCGCCCGTCCGGTTGCGCCGTCGACCGGGCCGACGGCGCCGATGTCCCGGCCGCCGCTCTCCGTGGTGACCGGGAAGTCCTCGGCCCGGACCGTGCCGCCGCGTACGTCCGCGACGTTGCGCACGGCCGGCTCGTGGAGCTCCAGCAGACGCCGGATCTCGTCGAGGAGGAAGTCCCGCACGGCCTCCGCCCGCTGCCGGCCGACCGTCTCGGCGTGCTCGACGGCGCCGCCGGACAGCGCGAAGCGCGGGCCGTTGCTGTAACCGGTGACCGTGACCTTGGGGAGCCGGAGGCCGGCCCTGAGGTCCCGCAGCCCGGCCAGCACGATCTGCTCGGCCAGGTCGGCGAGCCGGCGGCGCCCGCCCGGGTCGGTGATGTCCCGGTGGCGGTGCTCGAAGGCCACCCGGGCCCCGGACGGGAGGAGCGCCGGGGCGGCCTCGGCGGGCCCGTCGTCGTCCGGCACCGCCCCGCTCTCGGCCCCGCTCTCGGCCCCGTCGAGGTCGGGGTCGGGGCCGGGGTCGAGGCCGGGATCGGCATCGGGGACGGTGTCCGACAGCGCCTCCCGGCCGGTCGGCCGCGGCACCGTGTCCGTCGGGGCCGGGGCGCCGGTGGAGGTGGGCGGCGCGGCGGGGGCGGTGGGTCCCCCGGCGTCGGAGGGCCGCAGCCGGCCGGTGCGCGCGGCGTGCAGCAGGTGGGCCAGGGAGCCGGCGGTCAAGGACCGGTCCCAGCCCTGCCGGGCGGCGTACTCTCCGACGATGTGCCGGAGCCCGCCCCAGGTGAGCGGGCCGGGGTCGGCGTTGCCGGCCGCCTGGAACCGCAGCCCTTCGAGGGCGCCGAAGCCCTCGATCAGCTCGTGGAACTCCGCCTCGCGGTCCGGGTCGGAGTCGATGCGCACCCCGTGGGTCTGCCGCAGGGCCCGCACCCAGTGCAGGGCGCGCTCGGTGCGCTGCGGCACCCGGGCGGGCAGTCCGCCCAGGTCGGCGAGCGCGTCGAGGGCGGTGGTCCGGGGCTCGGGACGGAACTCCTCGACGTGGCCCACGGGGTGGTCGGGGTCGTCGTCCAGGACCAGGCGCGGCGGCAGGCCGCCCTCGGCCTCGGTCGGCGAGAGCTGCCGGTCCACGGTGAAGACGGTGCGGCGGGTCTCGTTGGCGACGTACTGGGCGGAGGAGGGGTGGGCGAGCAGGTCCTGGTCCGGGCGCGTCATGGACATCTCGCAGATCAGCAGCCACACCGGTGTCTCGGGAGACAGCGCCTGCATGCTCCTGCGCCGTGCCAGCATCCGGCCCAGCTGACGGGGGTGGAGCGCCTGGTTGGCGTGGGTGCTGCGGCGGGGCACGGTGGTGCGTCCGCTGTCGCCGTGGCCGACGAAGACGTAGGAGTCGGCCAGGCCCCGCGGCAGGGGCAGCAGGCCGCCCTGCCGCGCGGGGTACACACCGGGCAGCCCTTCCACCTCGTTGGTGTAGTGCCGGACGGCGGACACCACCCGCAGGGCCTCCTCCCGCAGCGCCATGTCGTGCGCGTCGAGGAACGCCCGCCCGGTCAGGGCCTGCCCGTCGACCGTGACCAGCGGGTACGAGTGGATGTCGGCGTCGGGGAAGACGGTGCCGTTCGCGGCCCTGACGGTGGCCGCCGGGTCGTCCGGGACCAGTCCCGGGTCGGCGGGGACCCAGGTGCCCGCCGGATCGCTCCCGGGGGCCGGCGCGGCCAGGACCGGCACCCGGCGGCCGGACGGGGCCGTTTCGAGCCGCAGGTCGCCGTAGGTGAACCAGACGCGGGTGCCGGTGCGGTCGGCGATCACCCGTGCGAGGGCCTCGTTGCGGCCGTCCTCCTCCCCGATCAGGAGCACCACGGGCGCGCCCGGCCGCCGCTCCGGGTCGTGCAGCACCAGTTCGGCGAACTCCTCGTCCGACACCGGTGTTCCGTGCGCCAGCACCCTCCCCTCGTCGTTCCGTTCGGCCACCGTCGCGTGGGCGGCGGGCCCCCAGGGCGCGGGGTGGACGCCGCGGGGATCGGCGACCACGTCCATGTGCAGGCGGATACCGGGACGTCCGCTCCAGTTCCTGCCGTACGGCGTGCCGTCGTCCCCGCTGAGCAGGGACTGCTCCGCGTGGCCCTGCCGGGTCAGCCCGTAGGCGGCGATGGCGTCCAGGCTGCCGGCCCGGCCCCGGCGGTGGGCGCTGCTCGCGAGGGAGAGGGCGTCGTAGTGCCGGGCCGCGTCCACCGGCGCGTCCGGCGCCAGGTGCAGCAGCATCCGGGTGATGCCCTCCAGGTCCAGGCCGGCGCCGAAGCGGGGGTGCCCGACGCGCGCCGATTCGATCACGCGCAGCGAGTTGAACAGCCCGTCGCGCAGCTCCGGCGTGAGCGGCTGGGAGCCGAAGGCGGCGTCGACGACCGCCCGGAGTTCCTGGAGGCGTTGCCGGACCGCGCCGTCGGTGGGCGGCGGTGCGGCGGCGGACCGTGCCTCCGGCCCCGGGGCGGGGAACGGCGACGGCAGCGGCGCGGGGGTGTGCGGCTGCGGCGCGTGCGCGCCGGTGGTGCCGTCCCACAGGGCGCGGACGGCGACGTGGGAGTCACTGCCGTCGCCCGGGCCGCCCTCGGCGACGTCCCACAGCGCCCGGGCGCGGGCCAGCGCCTCGTTCTCCGCGTCGGTGGCCTCGACGGGGTTGACGTCCGCGGGACGGGCCCCGCGGGGACGGGCCGGTTCGACGCTGCGCGGGTGGCGGGGCGCCGTGCGGGGGCCCTCGCCGTACAGCCGGCGCAGCAGGGGGTACAGGGCGGGCTGGCGGGTGCGCACCCACTCCGGGCCGGCGTTGTTGCGGGGCAGCCCGGTGTAGGGGTCGTTGCCGCCGTTGGCCATGAGGTAGACGTTGGTGAGCTGGGCGAAGAACTCGAGTTCGTTGCGGCTGCTGTAGTTGGGGGCGCTGCGGCGGCCGTCGGCGTCGCGGCCGTACAGGGGGCCGTCGGGCCAGTTGCCCGCCTCGCCGGCCCGCGTGGTGGTGCGGAAGGTGTTGGTGATGCGCTGCCGGTCGACGGCGTCCAGACCGTGCTGGTGCAGGGTATGGGCGAATTCGTGCAGGGTGGTCGAGTAGCCGTCGGGATAGGCGGACATGCCGGTGCCGACGGTGGTGCGCTCGCCGAGCAGGTTCTCCTCGGTGACGGCCGCGGTGCGCGTGCCGACACCCCGGGCGTCGTCCCAGGGGCGGCCGTCGCCGGTGACGGCGCCCCGCAGGAAGCGGAAGGCGTCCACGGAGGTCAGGGCCTCGTCCCTGGGCACCACCACGACCCGCGAACCGCCCTTGAGCAACCGCGCCGCGACGTCGGGGTCCCGCAGCATCCGGGCGATCTGGGCACGGGCCCGGTCACCGGCGGAGACGGGCCGCCCGACCCCGTCGGGCACCTGCGTCATCAGGCGCGCCGCGACCGAGGCGAACTCGGCCGGGGGGAGCCCGGCGCGCAGGGCGTCCACGAGCGCGGGATCGGCGGCCAGCCGCTCGCGGTCCGCGGACGGCAGCGCCGCCAGCGCCGCGTCGCGGTCGGCGGCGGACAGGCCGGGCAGCCGCGCGGCGAGCGCCCGGACCGGGTCCGCGGTCACCTCCGGACGGGCCCGCAGGCCGTCGGCCAGCGCGGTCAGCCCGGCGCGCAGCGCGGGCAGGTCGGCGTCGGTGACGCCGAGGGCACGCCAGGTCTCCTCGTGGCGGGCGAGGGCGTCGGGGTCCAGGGCGGCGGAGTCGAGCAGTTCGCCGAGCCGTACGGCGAGGGAGCCGGCGGCGCCGGCGGGCCGCGCGGCACGGTAGGCGTCCTCGCGCGCGAGGACCGGCGTGACCGCGCGGGGGCCGTCGGCGGGGGTGCGGTGCAACGCCCACAGCAGGTCGAGGAGGTCGCGTCCGCGCAGCTCCGGGTCGGTCCCGGTGGCCAGGGCGAGGGCGGCGTCGGCCAGGGAGTCCGCGGGCGCCGGCACGGTGAAACCGCCGGCCGTGACCGTGCCGGGGGCCGGCCGGTCCACCGCCGTGACCGTGATGTCGACGCCGTCCACCGACAGGTCGAGAACACGGCCGCCGCCCCTGACGGACCGGACCCGCACCGGCACCCCGGGCATCTCCCGCTCCAGCGCCCCGCGTAGCCCGTCGGCGGCGGGCAGGGCGGCCGCGGGGAGCTGGAACTCCACGGCGCCCAGCGGCCGGGGCTGCCCGAACTGCACCCGGCCGCGGGCGGCTCCGGCCAGCACCACGGGGTGGCCGAGGCCGTGCAGCACGGCACCGACCCGGCGGGCGACGTCCAGCTTGCCGGTGTCGTCGCCGGGGGGCGCGCCCTGCCCGTCCGCCCCCTGGAGGGCCGGGGCGCCGCGGCCGGCGGCGGGGGCCGACGGCGGAGGCGGGGGCGCGGGCAGCGAGGGCCCCGCCGGCGGGGCCGAAGGCGGTGCGGGGACGGTCGCGGCGGTCTTCACCTGGTCGGTCCGGACGACGACGCCCAGCCGGTCGCTGAACAGGGCGGCCACGTTGGTCAGCCAGTCGGCGGCCTCCGCGGCGTCCAGACCCGGGCGGACCGACTCGCTCATGTAGCGGCCCGACTTGTCGTTCACCACCCAGGAACGCAGCTTCTCGCTCCAGCGGAACTCGCCGGACACCCGGCTGCGGCCCGGCAGCGTCCGGCCGGCCTTCTCCCCGCCGTCGCCGGCGAAACCGGCGGCGATGCCGGTGTGGCCCAGCCCGTCCAGCGTCCTGCGCAGCGACTCCGCCGTCAGACCGGGGTCCTTCTCCCGCATCCCCGCCAGCAGCGCGTCGAACTGCTCCGGCGTGACGATCCCGCCCAGGTCCTCCGTGCCCAGGATCACCCGCCCGTCATCGGTGACCGTGTACAGCCACACCGCGTCCCGGTTGCCGGTGATCAGCAGGTCCGGATCGGCCTCGTCCAGCGGCACCCACAGCGGGTTCAGCCGTACGTCGCCGTCCCGGTCGCGTTCCTCGTCCTTGATCCGCTTCGGGAGGACCGGGGCGCCGAACCGGTCGCGGGCTCCGGCGTCGCTGCCGTCGTAGTGGTCGACGCCGTTGTAGTAGACCTCCGTCTGCCGCGTGGCGTCGTCGGGCCCCGCACCGCCGACCCGCCGGGCGCCCGACGGGAACGACCGCACCACGTCGACCCGCAGGCCGAACGCGTGCGCGAGAAGGGGCAGGAAGACCTCCCCCGCCGGTGTGCCCCAGCGCCGCTCCCAGTGGACGACGGCGTCCAGGAGCGTGGACAGTTCCGTGTCGTCCAGCGGCGCGGTGCTCTGGACGTAGACGGTGCCGAGCAGGCGGGCCAGTGCCTCGTCGTCGAGGTCGCCGGGCGTCGGCAGCAGACCCCGCTGCTCCAGGTGCTCGAACATCCGGCGCGGGCTCAGGTCCCCGGCCTCGGCCTCCAGCACCGCCCGGGCGTCCCGCGGGGAGAGGCCCGGGTCCGCGGGCTCCGACGCCATGCGGGCGTCGACGTACCGCCTGAGCAGGTCGGCGGGGTCGACGGCCTCGGGGACGGGGACGTGCCGGACGCCGTGGTGGTCGAGGAGGGCGAGCATCCCGGCCCGGTCCATTGCCCGGACACGGGCGGTGAACGCGTCGGCGACCGTCTGCCGGAACTGGCCGGTGATCTGCGGATGCAGCCGCCCCGCGCTGCGGGTCACGTGGTCCTCCACGTGGGCCCGCATGGCCCGGAGCACGGTGCGCCACGGCCCGGCCGTGGCGCCGGTCGCGGCCTGGCGGCGCAGGTCGTCACGGACCGCGTCGGGGTCCCCGAGCCAGTCGTACGCGGCGCGGTCGGTGTCGGCGAGGCCGCCCAGACGGTCCCGGACATGTACGGGGTCGCCGGCCATGAAGGAGTACAGGAGGCACTCGCCCGTGCCGGGCACCGGCACCCGCAGGCCCCTCGCCCGGCCGCTGTCGCTCTCCGGCGGGCCGTCCTCCCCGCCGTCCTCCTGGGGCGGGTCCGGCTTCAGAGCCGGGGGCTTCGGCTCAAAGTCCGGCTTCGCAGCCGGGAGCTTCGGCTCAGGGCCCGGCTTCGCAGCCGAAGACTCGGGCTCAAGACCCGGCTCCGCAGCCAGGAGCTTCGGCTCAGGATCCGGCTTCGCAACCGAAGACCCGGGCTCAGGGCCCGGCTCCGCGGCCGGGGTGGTCGGCAGGGCCAGTCGGTAGTGGCGGTCGTCGAGGCTCAGCACCACGTGGGCGTCGGAGTGGGCGGGTGTTCCGACCAGTCCCCGGAGGTCGCCCGCCGGGTCCCCGGGAGTGAAGTCCTGGAAGGCGCCGTCGCTCCCGACCACCGTGACGCGCACGCCGAAGGAGCGTGCGGCGAGCAGCGGGAGCAGGTCGGACGCGGCGTGGTTCCAGCCGGCCTCGGACGCCGCGTCGCCCGGCCGGAGGAGCTGGGCGACCGCCAGTTCGGCCCGTACCCCGGGGGGCAGGCCGACGGCGTGCGGGATGAGGCCGCCGAGGCCGTCGAACTCCCGGCGGGCAGGGGTGTCCGTCCCGAGGTCCAGGCCCGCCGCGGCGATCTCCTGCGCGCCGAAGGCGTCGGTGTGGTCGGGGGCGACGGCGGCCAGCAGGTCCTCGTCGGCGTGGTCGGTGAGCCAGGAGGCCGTCCTCCGGCGCAGGTCGGACATCGCCCGTGGATCGTCGAGGTCGATGCCCTGCGCGGCCAGCAGCCCCGGGGCGGCGCGTTCGAGACCGAGGGCGAACGCGCGGAAGAAGGCGTCCCCGTCCCTCGGCACGTCCCGGAGCGTGTAGGTCTCGCCGGCGGGGGACGTGAGGACGGTGTCCGGTCCGGTGCCGGTCCTGGTGTAGCGGGGCGGGGCGGGGGGCTCGGGCTCGGGCGCCTTGGGCGGGGCCTGGTAGGCCACCGCGGGCGGTTCGGCGAGACCGTCCAGCTCCTCGCGGCCCTCCGCGGTGGCCGCGAGCCGGTGCCAGCGGGTGAGCTGGTCCGCCCCGGACCGTACCCGGTGGTACTCCGCCGCGGCCTTCTCCGCCGTCGCCCTGAGCGCGTCCAGTTCGGCGCGCCGGGTCTCGAAGGCGTCGCGTGCCGTGTCCCGGCGGGCGGTGGCCTCGTCGAGGGCCCGGCCGGGTTCCCTCGCGGACAGCAGGGCCGCGTCGAGCCGTCCGTCGGCCGCCGCCTTCTCGGCGCGCGCGGTCTCCAGCCTCAGGTCGGCGGCCTTCCGCAGGTTCCCGGCAGCCTCTTCCGCGGCGGCCAGGCGGGCCAGCGCGGCGTCCTGTGCGTCCCGCAGGACCTCCGCCCAGCCGTCGTGCTCGGGTGCGGTGTACCCGTCCTCGGCGAAGGCGTCGACGTCGGCCCGCGCGGCGGCCACGGCCGCGTCCGCGGCGGCGTGGTCGCGGAGCGCGTCGCTCTCGGCCCGGCGCAGGGCGGTGTCCGCGGCGTCGGCGTCGGCCCGGGCCAGGTCGACCGGGCGGGTGGCCGCACGGGCGGTCCGGGCGGCTCTGTCGAGGGAGGCCTGCGCGGCGTCGAGGTCCGCGCGCAGCCCGCCGGAGGCGCGCCGCTTCTTCCAGTAGGCCTTGTCCGCGTCGACCCACGCCGTGCTCGCGCTCTCGACCGCGTCCCACGCCGTGGAGACGCTGTCGGGGAAGTTCGTGTCGGTGATGATCCGCAGCTCGCGGGCGACGTCCTCCCGGATCCAGGTGACGACGTACGCCTCGGACTCCATCGCCTGCGGGCCCGGTCTGGCCTTGGCGAAGGTACCGCCCCGCATGCGGTTCGCGAGCTTGGAGTCCACGATGCCGCGGTGCACGTCGCCGACGCTGAGCCAGGTGGCCGGGACGGCGAACAGGAAGGACCGGCCCGTCCTGGGCTTGAGGTTGCGCGAGGTCAGGTGGTCGTCCCCGACCGGCATGCCGTCGCCGTCGAGGTCGTTGGGGCCGGGACCGAAGACTCCGATCTGGTTGAGGCCGGCGTTCTGGGGAGAGTCGTACAGGAAGGCGCCGCCGAGGCCCGAGGACTGGCTGTGCTCGACCGACGACGACGTGCCGGCGTTCTCCCCGTACCGTCTGAGCACCTCCAGCTTCTTGCCGTCGGCGACCGTCAGCAGCAGCGCGCGGCTGAAGTCGGGCGCCGAGCGCAGCGTCAGCCGTCCGGTGTCGGTGCCCACGAGGGACTTCTCGGTCAGCCCCGCCACCTGGTAGCCGTCCGGTTCGGTGGTGCGCGGGAAGAACGCCGTGATCGCCGTGGAGCTGGTGCCGTCCTCCAGCGCCTGCGCCGAGCCGGTGCCCAGGCGGGTCAGTCCGGTCTCCCTGGTCCTGCGCAGGAGTTCGGTCAGGACGCCGTCGTCGGGGCCGCCCTCGGCCTCCAGGTCCCGGAGGGAGAAGCCGACGTCGTACGCCCTCGTGAGGAGGAGCTCGCCGGCCGTGCGGATGTTCTCGATGCCGATGATCCCGCGGGGGTGCATGCCGTTGTCGGGGAAGGTGAACGTCCGCGTGACGCCGTCCCCGTCCCGGACCGTCATCGCCTCTCCCGCCCGGGAGAGGGGCACCGGCCGGGGCGGACCGGCCAGGGCGGGGTCGGCCGCCGGATCGGGCGCGGGCAGCAGCCGGCCGGGCCCGGACGTGCCGGTCCCGTCCGCCCCGGTCCGGGACGGTGCCGGCTCCATCAGGCTGAGCGGCACGTGCTCGCGCAGCTCGCCGACGTCGTCCTCCTCGACGATGCGCAGCCGGCCCCGGAAGCGGTCGAGGGCCGTGGACTCCCCCTCTTCCAGGCCCGGATCGGCCGGCGCGCCGGTGTGGGGGGTGTCGTCGGCCTCCAGGGTGATGCGCATCCGGTACGGGGTGACGACCTCCGCGTGCGGTTCGGTGGACGCCGCCCGGTAGATGGTGACGGTGGTGACCGTGTGGCCGGAGGCGACCGTCTTCCGGTTCGAGCCGCCCTCGGTGTACGTGGGTCCGGCGGCCGCGACCTGCGCGTTGCCGGTGTACACCAGCTGGCTGGTCAGGAAGCCCACGTCCGCCCCGGAGGAGGACTCCGAGTTCTCCTGGACGGTCTCGACGGCCCGCCGGTTCTCCTCCAGCTCCGCGCTGTGGTCGAGTCCGTCGAACACGGGTGTCCCGGGGATCAGCTCGACGCGCGCCCGCACCCGCCGGCTGCCGATCCGGACGCTGTCCCAGCCCCAGCCTCCGGCCCTGACCAGGGTCGACGGGGCGGTGGTCGTCATCTCCCCCTTCAGCGCCCGCGTGGCGCGGCCCGTCACCAGCTGCCGGATCCGCTCCCGGCTCGCGTCGTCGAGCCCCAGCTCCCGGATCCGCCGGTCGAACGCGAGCAGCACGTCCGTGGGGTCCAGCGCGTTCACCGCGTACGTGCCGAAGGCGGCGCCGCGCATCCAGGGCTGCGGCGTCCAGAGCCGGTCGGTGTAGCGGGGGACGTCGCCCAGCCCGTCGTCGATCAGCCCCATCCGGTGGGCGCTCTTCTCCGGCAGGTGCCCCAGCAGGCCGCCCGGGCTGGTCAGTGCCGTCCCCGCCGCTCCGGCGAGGGAGCGCGGCACGAGGGCGCCCGCCGCCGCGGCCGTGCCGATCCGGCCCGTGCCCAGCCGGCTGGAGAGCAGCGCGAACCAGTGCTGCACGTCGCCGGCCACCAGCACCTGGTGGGTGAAGCCCTTGCGGTTCATGTCCGCGACGACCGTGCGCACGACGCTGCGGCTGTGCGCGCGGGACGTCGAGAGGGGGTTGGCGACGATTCCGTACGCGCCCATGAGGCCGTGTCCCGGATTCTGCGGGACGGAGTAGACCAGCTGGCCGCCGAAGACGAAGCCGGTGCTGTTGCTGACCTTGCCGGCCGCCTGCCGGGTGCCGCCGAGCGTCATCTCGGTGTCCATGGACATCGGCGGGGTGAGGACGCGCAGGCTCCCGACCGTCGTCGCGTACCGGAAGGTTCCCCACAGCTCGCCGTACGGCCCCTTGCCCAGCAGGCCGCTGCCCGCCAGGCCCAGCGGCCCCGAGCTCTGGTCGAAGCTCGACGTCAGGTACTGGGGGGTGAAGGTGCGGACGATGGCGTCCCGGGTGGGGGCGCCCTCCTTCACCAGCTGCCAGGCGCTGCCCGACGCCGTCCGCAGGACCCGGTCCACCTCCGCGACCAGCGTGGGTGACAGCACCACGTTCACGATGACGAACGGGTGCTGCCGGAACTCCTCGAACTGCGGTGTCCCGCGGTCGGCGAGCCGTCCGGCCGGCTGGCTCGCGTCGGGGCCCGCGGGCAGCACCAGGTCGCCCTTCGCCAGGGCGAGGGCCCGCCCGGCGGCCAGGGGCGTGGGGGCGGGCTCGTCGGACAGATACGGGTTGAGCGCCCCGTCCGCGTACGGGTCCGCGTCCGGCGTGTGCTGTACGGGGACGCCGATGAGCACCTGTCCGGTCATCGGGCCGCCGCCCCGCAGGCGGCCCGACGCCGTCCGGCCGAAGAGCACGTTGACCGGCTCGTCCAGCACCAGCAGCCCCGGCAGCCCGAGGCCGAGACCGCGGATCAGGCCGCGGGGCCGCCAGTAGCCGCTCATGGTCGCGGTGAGGGACAGGTCGTAGCGGTACAGGTGGGTGGGCTGGTTGGTCACCGACATCGGCTCGTTGGTGACCGTCGAGCCGAAGGAGGTCTCCGACTCCCACTGCCAGCCCTGGCGGGCGCCGAGGGTCAGCCCGAGCGTGTTCCGGGGCAGGCCCGCCATCTCGTCGACGTTGTTGTCACGGCCCGAGAACGTGCCCTCGAAGCCCAGGTCCACGCCCCGTTTCACGCTCGTCTGGCCGTCGATCCGGTCGATGCCCTGGGCGCTGAAGCGCATGCCCTCGACGTCCTTGCCCTCGTAGCGCCGCCCGGTCAGCGTTCCGTGGACCCGGACTGTGTAGGAGGTCTGTCCGACGGAACCGGGGTCCGTGAGCCTGATCGGCAGGCCGATCGTGGTCAGCGCCTCCAGGTTCGCGGTGACGTTCTGCTGGGACAGCACGCCGAGGACCTGAAGGGTGTTCTGGAGCGCGATCCGGTACTTGACGGGATCGGTCCACCGGGGCGGCATCGGCAGGCTCTGGGCCGCCTGGAGCACTTGGTCGGGCTTGCGCCTGAGCAGGTCGTTGAAGCGGGTGCGCCAGCCCTTCGGCAGGTTCGGCGGCAGCAGCTGGTCGAGGGGCACCACCAGGTCCTGGTTCAGGTTCGAGACGGCGTCGACCACGCCGTCCGCGAACTGGTCCAGCAGGGTGCGGCCGACGCCGTCCGCCGTGTCCGGGGTGACCCGGGTGCGCAGGCCGTCGTCGAAGGCGAACTCCTTCACCCGGTGCATGCCCAGGGTGCGCGGGCGGTCCACGGTCAGGTAGGGCGGCGCGAACGGCGGGGCGGCGCCGTTGCGCAGGGCGAGGGTGGTCCCGTCGTCCCATCCGGCCAGCCGCCGCGCCTCGGAGCTGGTCATCCGGTCCAGGCTCCAGGTGAGGAAGCGCGTCGGCGGCGCGTCGTCGCCGGCCCGCCGCACCCGCACCGACTTCACGACCAGGAAGAGCGCGGTCCTGGGGCCCTTCACCTGTCCGGCCGACTTCAGGGTGCCGGCCGCGCCGAGTCCGGCCGACCAGGTCCTCGCGTACGCGTACTGGGCGGTCGGTCCGAACTGGAGCCGCAGGTCGAAGGGGGCCGTGCCGGGGTCGTGGAAGTTGAAGGCGGGTCCGGCGACGGCCTGCAGCAGCAGGCTCCTGCCCTGGGCCCGGCTGCGCTCGCTGCGGACCGTCGAGGTGTTGATGTCCCGCATCTCGGCCTGGTCGGTCTCGCCGACGAGGATCGCCGTCCGCGGGATCAGCTCCTCCACGACGAAGACGCCCAGCGGTGACTTCTTCTTGTCGTCGGCGAACAGCGGCGGGGTGGTGATGCGGCCGCGCGCCATCGTGCCGCCGTGCCGCTGGAAGCTGTCGCCGGAGAAGAAGACGTCCAGCTCGGTGTAGGCGGAGCTGCCGGGGAGGGCTCCGATCTGCCGGGCCGCCCAGTCGCGGATCGCCGCGACGGGGCCGAACCCCTCGATGCGGACGAAGCGGTACTGGGAGTTGCGGTCCAGGTCGATGGAGCGGGGGATCCGGCCCGGCTCCGGGATCCTCGTGACGCTGTCGGGCAGGCGGACCAGGAGGCCCTTGCGGACGCCGAAGGAGAACCGGGCGGGCACGGCCGGGTCGGTCTTGGGGGCGAGGGCGAGGGCGGGGGCGGTGCCGGGCTCGGGGTCGATGCCCGTGACGACCCGTCCGGCGGGGTCGGTGACGCGGATCTCGTAGTGGATGTCGTCCAGGAACGCCCGTGACTTGTCCAGCGTCCGGGTCTCCATCTGGTTCATGCGCTGGTCGGTCAGGGTGTAGCCGACCTTGTTGATGAAGCCGAACCGCAGGGCGAGCCGGCCGAAGCCGCCGAACGCCGCGGCACCCGCCGGGCCGATCGGTCCGCCGAGGCCGTACTGGGAGTTGGCCTGCATGTTCTTGGTCAGCCCGAAGGTCGCGGCCGCCCGGTGCATGCTGTCGATCTTCGTCGAGTCGCCGATGCCGTCGTCGAACGGGGCCCAGTTGCCGAGGTGCCGCGCCCTGACCCACAGGACGCGCGCCTTCCCGTCCGCGTTGACGTACGGGAAGGGGCGTCCCTCGCCGTCCGCCAGCGTCTTCGGCTTGTCGCGGAGCGTCCGCCGGACGTCGTCCAGCAGCTGTGTGTGGTCCGCGGGCCGGGCGTCCGGCCTGCGCTCCAGTTCGCGGCCGATGGCGTCCAGGGCCTGTTCGGTGCCGCGCAGGAGGACCGTGCTCTGCCCGAACGTGCTCGGGTTGGCGAGGAGTTGGTCGACCTCTGCGGAGGTCAGGTCGGACGGCAGCAGCGACCGGAGGTCGTCGACGTAGGCGGGCATCCGTCGGCCGTCCTGGAACCGGGCCGGGGCGCGGCGCCTCGGTGGGGGCGCCATGGCGGGGTCGAGGCGCGGGGCGTCCGGAGACGTCGGGGCCGGCTCGGTGGTCGGCGTGACGAGGGCTGTCGTCGGGGGCGGGGGCGGGCCGGGAGGAGTGACGGTTTCGTTCCCGGTCGTGGCCGTGGCCGTGGTGGGTGACAGGTGGGCGTCCGCCGGGGACGCGGAGGCCGGCCGGGCGGCCGACCAGTCGCCGGCCTGCTGCCGACGGCCGTCCGCCATGGGCAGCAGGGAGAGGACGTGCGGCAGCGACGGGTCGCTCTGTGCGAGCAGGCCCACGGGCCCCGGTGAGGTCCACACACCGCGGCCGGTCCCGGCGCCGACGAGGGCCCGCCGGTCGGTGACCTGCGGATCCGTCGGGGCCGGGGTCGGGGTGGGGGTCGTGGAGGCGAGGACGATGTCGGCCGTGCGCGGGAAGTCGTTCAGCGCCGGGTCCACCGCGAGCAGTTCGGCGATCTCCTCGTAGGGGACCTCGGCGCGGAATCCGCCGGGCAGCTCCATGGTGAGGTGGTCCGGCCCGGCCCCGCCCCGCACCAGGAACGGGGCGGGCTTGGTGGTGTCGGTGGTCCACGGCATCTTCGCCCGGCGCAGCGGACGGTGGCCGCCGTCCGGTGCCGCCGCCATGACGAGGGCGGTGCCGACGTCCACCGTCGCGTCCGGCGGCCCCGGCGCCCAGCTCCGGCCGGCCGGGGCGCCCGAGTCGTCGAGCAGCAGGGTGTCCGGCGCGAGGGCGCCCAGGGTCTCCAGGTGGAACGCGCCCAGCGCGACCGGGTCGTCCACGTCGACGCCGACGGCCGCCGCGCGCGCCACCAGGTCCAGGAGGTCGGACAGCCGGGACGGGTCCGGGCGGCCCAGGTGCAGCACCCTGCCGGTGAGGGCGCCCGGGTCGGGGGTCCTGCTCTCCCACTCCAGGGTCTTCACGGTCGCCCAGAGGAACCGGGCCCGCTCGGGCGCCCCGATGGCCGCCCGGTCCGGGTCCAGCCCCAGGACGTGGGCGGCCTCGGCCTTCACGTCCTCGTCCGTGAGACCGTCCAGCCCCTCGGCCACGGTGGTCACGTGCGGCAGGGTCACGAAGCCGGTGAGCACGGCGCCGGGGTTCAGGCGCACGGAGTCGGCGGCCCTGGCCAGCAGGTCCCGGTAGGCGTCGGGTCCCGGCTCGCCGTCCACCTCGCCGTGTTCCGTCGCGCGGATCTCGCGGGCCGCGCGCTCGAACAGGTCCAGGCCGAACGGCACGGTGTCGCGCAGCACCGGGTCGGCCGCACGCATGGACTCCAGCGCGCCGATCCCCGCGAGGAGCTCGCCGTAGTGGCCGTCGTCCTCGATCGCCGCCCCGAACGTCAGCCGCAGCGCGCGCACCAGCCGCAGCGTCCGCTCGCGGACCTCCTCCGAAGCCGGTCCCACCGGGTCGGTGTGCAGGCCCGCCGCGCGGGCGCGGTCGTCGAGCGCGGCATCGGCGGGTTCCGGCCGGTGCTCCACCCACTGGCCGCGCCGGCCGCGCGAATCCATGATGATGTAGTGGGCGACCCGGCCGTCCTTCCCGTATCTGAAGCCGACCTCCTGGGCCGCGCCGTAGACGGTCCGGCCGGTCTCGTTGGCCGCGTGCTGGCTCTGGCTGACGTCGGACAGCGGGTCGGGGACGAACGTGTCCGTGACCAGCTTGCGCCTGCGGGTGAGGCCCGGCGGTGTCGCGGAGAAGCACTCCTGCAGCACGACGGCGTGGTCCTTGGGGAGACGCGCCAGGCTCGGGCGGCGCCTGAGCATGCCGCCCGCCGCCCGCTCCCGCTTCCGGTGACGGGGGTTGGACCGGGTCGGCAGCGCCGTCTCGCCGGGAGAGCCGTGCGCGGCGAAGACGTACACCGGCTTGCCGGCGAACGGGACGGGCCGGTCGTCCTTGGCCCACGTCCCGTCCTGCCGGTTGACGTGGTAGAGCTCGGTCGCCGTCGCCGAGTGCCGGATCCCCGGCAGCAGCCGCACGCGTTCGCCGTCCTCGAACACGGCCCTGCCGATCGGCCCCCGGTCGGTGACGATGGTGTGGGACTGCAGGTCCTGTTCCCAGAAGGGGGCGCGGGCGGACTCCGCGGGGTCCGGCAGCAGGCCGGGAGAGCTGCGGATCCAGTCGGTGCGGTCACTGCCCCGGCCGCTCCGCAGCGGCACGACGTACGGGTGGGAGGCGTTCTGGTCCGGGCCTTCGGCGATGTCCACGTCCCCGTTGGCCGCCCAGACGTCCCTGCCGGTGCGGTCCGCCGCCCGCCGCGGCAGTTCCAGGCCTCCTCCGCCGGCGTCGGAGACGAGCAGCAGCACCGGCACGTCCGCCGGGAGTCCGCTCAGCTCGGTGTCGAGGGCGAGCAGTTCGGCGAACACGTCGAGGGGCACCTCGCGCGGGGCTCCGTCATGGCCGCGCACTACGACGTGGTCACGGTCGCCGTCCGCCCGCACGACGTAGGGGTCCGGGCCGCCGGGCCGGTGCCAGGGCGCGGGCTCCACCTCGTCGCGTGACAGGGTGCCGTCGGTCCGGGGTCCGGTCCTTCCCGTACGGGTGAGGTCCAGCTCGTCGGTCCCGCCCTTGCCCCGGGTCCAGTCGCGGCCGCGGGGGCGCCCGTCTAGGCCGGTGGTCATGGCGTGGGTGGGTGACAGCACGCCCTGGCGGTGGAGGTGGAGCGCTGCGAGGGCGGCCAGACTGCCCGCCGCCTGTGCCTCCTGTGCCGTGGCCAGCCCCAGCAGCCGGCTGCGCTGCACGTTGCTCACCGGGTCGGCGTGGTCCAGGAGCAGCACCCGGCGGGCCACGGCCTCCAGGTCGAGCGGGCCGGACTCCAGCAGGGGGTCGTTCCGGCGGAGCCGGTCGAGGCGCGCGAGCCCTTCGAGGAAGTCCGGGTACAGGGGGTTCGACGTGACGGCGGGACCGTAGATGTCCGTCAGCGGTTCCCGGTACCCGGCTTCCTCGGGGGTGGGCTCCTCCGCCCGGTCCCCGTCCACGCCGTCGTCCTGACGGTCCGACAGCGGGGTGTCGAAGCCGTCCAGCACGCCGTCCAGGTTCGGCAACGGCGTGTCGAGGCCCCCGACCGGTCCGGGGTCGGGAAGGCCGGCGAGGGCGGCGGGCGGCTCGGGCGGGGCCTCGGTCCCGTGGCGGTCCGCGAAGGTGACGTCGTCCACCCCGGTGTCGCCGGTGCCGGGCGCGGTGAGGTCGCCGGGCCGGACGGCCGCCCAGTCGGCCGCCGCGGGACGCCCCGGCGCGCTGGGCAGGAGGGAGGGGACGTACGGCCGGGACGGCCCGGTCGGGGCCAGGCTCACGCTGCCCTGCGAGGCCCATACGGTACGGCCGGTCCCGGCGCTGACGACGGCCCGCGGATCGGTGTCCGGGGTGCCGCCGCCGGCCGGTCCGGTGGCGGCCGGTCCGGTGGCGGCCGCCGGGGCCGCCTTCGGGACGGCCAGGACGACGTCCGTGGTGTCCTGCGGGCGGGTGTTGAGCACCGGGTCGCGGGCCAGCAGCTCGGCGACCTCGTCGTAGGGGACCCGGGCGCGGAAGCCGCCGGGCAGGGTCATGAGGAGGTGGTCCCGGCCGCCGCCCGCCCACACCAGGTAGGCAGGTGATCCGCCGGGGGCGCTCCACGGCGGGCGTTCCTGGCCCACGGCCCGGTAGCCGCCGCCCTGCTGCGGGGCGGCGACGACGACACGGTCGGTGAGCGTGGTCGTGGCCGCGTCCGGCGGGAACGGGGACCAGCGCCGCCCGGTCGGCACGCCGTTGAGGTCGAGCAGCTGGGTCTGGGGCGCGAGGGCGCCCAGGGTCTCCAGGTGGAAGGCGCCCAGCTCGGTCGGGTTGTCCACGTCGACGCCGACGGCCGCCGCCTGGGCGACCAGGTCGAGCAGCTCGGGCCGCCGGGCCGGGTCGGGCCGGTCCAGGTGCAGGATCCTGCCGGTGAGGGCGTCCGGGTCGAGGGTCCTGCTCTCCCACTCCAGGGCCTTCACCGTCGCCCAGAACAGCCGGGCCCGCTCGGCGTCCCCGACGCCCGCCGGGCCGTCGGGGAGCCGCAGGACGCGGGCGGCCTCGGTGTCCGGGTCCTGGTCCGGGAGACCGCCGAGACGCTGCGCGGCAGCGGTGACGTGGGGCAGGGCGACGAAGTCGGAGAGTACGGTGCCCGGCCGCCCGCGCACGGTGTCGGCGGCCCGGACGAGCAGGTCGCGGTAGGCGTCGGGGCCCCGGTCGTCCGGCCGGCCCGCGTGGGCCGCGCGTTCGAACAGGTCCATGGAGAAGGGGCCGAGGCCGCGCAGGGCCGGGTCGGCCGCCCGCATGGTCTCCAGCGCGCCGATCCCGGCGAGGAGTTCGCCGTACCGGCTGTCGTCCTCGATGGTCGCGCCGAAGGCCAGCCGCAGCGCGCGGACCAGCCGCAGGGTCCGTTCGCGGGTGGCGTCCGTGACCGGCTGCCCGGGGTCCGTGTGCAGGCCCGCGGCGCGGGCGCGGTCGTCGAGCAGGGCGCCGGCGGGTTCCGGCCGGTGCTCCACCCACTGGCCGCGCCGCCCCCGCGAGTCCGTGTAGAGGCGGTGGACGAACGTCCCGTCCGGCAGCGTCGCGAAGCTGACCATGTGGGTGCCGCCGTACGCCGTGCGGCCGGTCTCGTTGGCGACGTGCTGGCTCTCGCTGACGACCGCCAGCGGGTCGGGGACGAAGGTGTCGTCGATGCCCCTGCGGGTGCGGACCACGCCCGGCGGCTTGGCGCTCGAGCACGCCTCCATCAGCACGGCGTGGTCCTCGGGGAGCTGTGCCAGGCTCGGACGCCGCCTGAGCATCCCGCCGGTCTCCCGCTGGTGGGTGTGGTGCCTCGGGTCCGTCGTGGTCGGCACCCGGGTCGCGCCGGGCCGGGCGTGGGCGCTGAAGACGTACACCGGCTTGCCGGCGAACGGGACCGGTTCGTCGTCCTTGACCGCGTCCTTGGTGACCGGGTTGTAGTGCCACAGCTCCGACGACTCCGTCGCGAGCTTCAGCGCCGCGATCCGGCGCGGGGCCTCGGAGCCCTCGAACACGCCTCTGCCGATGGTCACGCCCCCGTCGCCGACGACGCTGTGCGACAGCACCTCGCGCTCCCACTCCGGGGCGTCCTCGCGCTCCGCCGGGTCGAGCACCTGGCCGGGGGTGCTGCGGATCCAGTCGGCGCGCGGCAGCCCTTCCCCGAAGAGCAGGGAGACGACGTGCGGCTGCGACGGGTCGCGCTGCGGGGACACCTTCACGGTGCCGTTGGCCGACCAGACCTCCCGGCCGACCCGGTCCGCCGCCTGGCGCGGCAGGTCCAGGCCGCGGGCACCGGCGTCGGGGACGAGCAGCACCACGGGGGTGTCCGGGGGCAGCCCGGCCAGCCGGGGGTCGCGGGCCAGCAGTTCGGCGAACACGTCGATCGGCACCTGGCGCGGGGCGCCGTCGTAGCCGCGTACGACGATCCGCCGGTGGTCGCCCTCCGCCATGACGACGTACGGCTTCGGCTCACCGGGCCGGTGCCAGGGCGCGGGCTCCACGTCGCCGCGGCCCAGGGTGCCGTCGGGCTGCCGGACCACCTTCCCCACCTCGGTGAGGTCGAGGTCGGGGATCGTGGCGTTCGTCCAGTTGCGGCCCCACACGCCGCCGTCGTCGGCGGTCAGCGCCTGGGTGGGGGACAGGACGCCGCGGAGCTCCAGGTGGAAGGCGGCCAGGGCGGCCAGGCTGCCCGCCGACTCCACCTCAGGGTCCATCGCCACCCGGAACAGCTCGCCGCGCTGCGCGTGGGTCACCGGATGGGCGGGGTCCAGGAGCAGCACCTGGCGGGTCAGGGCGTCCAGGTCGAGCGGGCCGTCGCGGAGCGCGGGAACGGCCTGCCGGAGCTGGTCGAGGTGCGCGAGGGTGTCGCGGAGGGCGGGGTGGACGGGGTTCGCCGCGATGCCGGGACCGAACACGTCCGTCAGCAGCCGGTCGTACAGCGCCTCGGTGGCCGGGTCCGGCTCGTACTCGTACTCGGGCTCGGACGCGTCCTGGTCCTCCTCCCAGTCCATGATCATGTCGATCGAGTCCGGGGAGCCCGGCTCGGAGGATTCCCCGGTCGGGATCCCGTCCGGCGCCCGGGAGCTGAGCGGCGTCTCGTCAACGGTGACGGGCTGGGCGGGCGGCACCTCGCGGGAGACGACCGGGGTGGGCTCCGCAGTGGAGCCGGTGGTGGCCGGCAGTTCCTCGGACTCGGTCCGTACGGGCCGGTAGGGCTGCTGGACGTCGGACGTGGGCCGGGTCTCGGCCTTCGGTACCGCGGAGGACGGGCGGGACTGCTCGGACTCCTCGGGTGCGGGGGTACGGACGTCGTCCGGGGCGGCGGTGTCCGGGGCCGACGGCTCGACGGTGACCGCCTGGTCGCCGGACGGTGTGGTCTGGGGCCGTGGCTGCGGGGTGGCGTTCGGCGAGGCGTGGCCGCCCGGGGACGTGCCGTTCGACGGGGCGGGTGCCGTGGGGGGCGCGAGGGGCGCCTGCGGGTTCTGCTGTCGCTGTTCCCGCTCCTCGGGGGTGAACCGGGTCGTGCCGTCGTCCACCGACCGCTGTCGTTCGGTCCCGTCCGGTGCGGAGTTGCTGCCGCCCGTCTGGGCCGAGGGCAGTCCGGAAGCGGCGGAGCCGGCGGTGTCCTGCTTGTTCACCGGCGGGGTGTCGTCCGTGCCGGCGGACCAGTCGGTCCCCGGGCTCCTGATCACCGATGGGTTGAGGGTGGAGAAGACGGTGTCGGTGTCGATGTCGTCCACCAGGGAGTCCCGGTAGGCGTCGTCGTACGCGTTCGGCGGAGAGACGTAGGACGACGGCCTGCCCGCGCCCGTCGCCCCCGGGAGTCCGGGGGCGTTGTTGTCGACGCCGCGAACCGTGCCGTGGTCCGGGAGGGACGAGACCGACGAGACGGACGAGGCATCGCTGGTGTCGCTGAAGACCGACGCGGCATCACTGGTGTCGCTGAAGTCGCTGAAGACCGACGCGGTGTCGTCGATGCCGCCGGCGTGGGGAACCGGGTCGTCGCCGTCCGACCGGTACGGCGACGGCGATGTGGAGGAGGAGGAGGTCGGGACGCTGTAGGGGGCGCTGTACGTGTCGTCGTGGAGGTCCTGGTACGGGCTCGCGCCGTCGTACGTGTCGTCGTACCCGTACCGGTCCTCGTACCCGTACCGGTTGCCGTTCGCGCCCGTGCCGCCGTTCCCGCTGCCACCGCCCGGCAGGTCGTTGACGGAGTCGGAGCCGAAGCCGAAGTTCTGGAAGAACTTGTTGTGAGCGAACTTTCCGCCGAACTCCGCACCGGTGGAGGCCGCTTCGAAGAGCAGACCGCTGAGGCCGGCGCTCAGGAACGTGCCGGGGTTGAGCGTGAACGTGCCCAGGAAGATGAGGCCGGTGAACGCCTCTGCGAAGGTTTCCGCCTGCCCCTCGTTGATGAAGCTGAACGGGAGCTCGGAGGCTTCCTTCCAGAAGTTGTTGTTCTTGAAGTACTTGTTGATGAACCTTCCGCCGACCTCGCCGAAGAGGCCCCCGAAGAGCCCCGCCAACGCGCCGGTCACCGCCGACTGGCCGATGTCCTTCCAGTCGAACCGGATACGCCGGCGCTCCGGGTCGTCCGGCACGGTCATGGAGATCAGCTGCGAGGCGAAGGAGACGAACGCCTCCTGGATCGCCTCCAGCAGCACCGACAGCGGCGTGGGGACGGCGCGTCCCAGCCGCTGGAGGATCAGCAGGATGGTGAGCGCGGTGCGCGCCTTCTGGAGGGCGATCTCGGTGAGGGACGTGCCGCCGGTGAAGACGGCCAGCGCGGCGATCAGAGCCAGTTCGATGTTCATCAGGATGAACTCGATGAGGATCTGGTACTTCGCCTCGGACAGCTTGATGGAGCGGTCCACCTGCCGGGCGCCCAGGTCCCGGAGTTCGTCGGAGAACTTCTGCAGGTGGTTCTGGCCGTTGTCGTCGACGAAGAGCTTCATCGCGGCGACGAACTCGTCGGCGATCCGCGGCGGGAGCGAGCTCCCGGCGGTGGAGATCGCTCCCTTCATCGCGTCGGAGAGGTCCCTGACGTCGTCGGCCAGCCGCTTGTAGGGGTTACGGCTGTCGAAGCCCAGGTCCTCGTTGCCGGTGGCGACGTTCGCGCCCACCCAGACCTCGATGAACTCCCGCAGGCCGGGCGGGAACATGATGGCCATTCAGCGCCTGTTCTCGCTCTCCGAGCCCTGTGCCTCGATGTCGTCCACCGCCTGGGTCTGCGGCCGCTGCACGTGGTCGGCCTCCGCGGCGACCGCGTCGACCAGCGCCATGAACCCACTGGTGATGGCCAGGACCGTGTCCGTCACCTGCTGCTGTTCGCGCCGGACCTGCTCGCCGACCGCGTTGGCGAACTCGTCGTCGCCGCCCTCCTCGCCCCACCAGCCCGCGTACTGGGCGTTGCCGGTCTCGAACCGGGGCAGCATCTCGTCGCCGTGGCGCACGGCGTCGGCGAGGTGCCTGGAACCCTGCAGGATCGCCTGGATGTCGGCGGAGTAGTTGCCGGCCATGGTCACGCGCCCTCCTGCCGTGCCCGTCGTCCGCCGTCCGTGCCGCGGGCCGCCCCGGGCGGGGCGGCGGGTTCCTCGTCGTCCTCGACGATCTCGTCGCGGAGCCTGCTCATCGCCGTGGGCCCCTGCGCCACGGAGGTCTCGCTGAGCAGCGAGCCGAAGACGGACCCCCAGTCGACGCCCATCCGCTCCGGGGCGGCACCGCGCGCGGTCATCCTGGTGAGCGGGTCGAGCGTGGCGACGACCCGGCGGGCCATCTCGGCCCGCGCCTTGTTCGCGGCCTCCAGCACCGCCGCGGAGAGCTGGGCGGCGGCCATGGTCCGGTACTTGCCGTCGAGGAACTCCAGACCGGTCAGCTCGCCCTTCGCACCGACGGAGACCCGGACCGACCGGTCCGCCGAACGCGCGGTGACCGACGCCGCGTCCAGTTCGGCGCGTGCCGAGGCCGCGGCCTGCTCCGCCGCCTTGAGGTGGGCCATCGCCTGGGCCACTCGGTCCTCCATCGGCTGACTCATCCCGGTTCCCTTCTCCTCAGCGTCCCAGGGCCTGCGGCGCGCCGCCCTCGTCGGTGCCCCAGACGTCCTCGTCCTCGGCCAGCCACGTGGTCCGTTCCCTGTCCCCGCTCTCCGTCTGCGGCCTCTCCCCCGCCCCGCCCATGGGTCCCATCGGCGGCATGAAGGGCGTGCTGCTGCTGGTCTGCGTCGACCTGGGGACGACGCGGTGCTCCTCGTCGTCGACGGTCGGCGTGGCGGCGGCCGTCCGGCCGGAGCGGCCGACCCCGGGCTCGATGACGGTCCTGGTGCGCTCGCCGGAGGTGCCGCCGGCCTCGCCGCCCGCGCCGCGCATCATCGGCGGGTACATCCCCGGCGAGCCCGCTCCCGTGCCGGTGCCGCCGGCGGAGGCGTCCACCAGGGCGTCGCTGCCCTGCGGACGGCCGAGCGCCGAGGCGAGGTCGTCCTGGTTGTAGAGGTTGTCGTCGAACACGGAGGAGTACGCGGAACCCGCCGGGCCCGCGGAGCCGCCCGGGTCGTAGGCGGAGAGGTCGGGGGGCTCGGGAAGGTCGGCGATGCGCTGCCGGATCAGCTCGTCGATGTCCTTCTGATCGGCGTTGATCCGGTCGTACTCGGCCTGGATGTCGCGCATGCGCTGGTCGTACTCGGACTTGGCGTCCTTGCGCGCCTGCTCGGCCTCGGTGCGGGCCTCCTCCCGGTCCGCCTGGGCGTCGGCCTTCGCCCGGTCGTACTCGCTCCTGGCCTCGGCCTCGGCGGCGTCCGCCCGTTCCAGGGCCTCCCGTTCGGCGGCGTCGATCTCCGCGATCCGCCGGTCGTACTCCTCGCGGGCCACGTCCTGGTCGGTGCCGGCGGCGATCTCGCGCTGGTACTCCTGGCGTGCCTCGGCCCGCTCCTGCTCGGCGTCCTGCCGCGCCTGGTCCCGCTGCTCCTGGGCTTCGGCCTTCTCCTGCTCGTACTCCTGCCGCGCCGCCGCCTCCTGGCGGTCGGCCTCCTGGAGGGCGGCGTCGCGCTCGGCGCGGGCCTCGGCCTTCTGCTGCTCGTAGTCGGCCTGTGCGTCGGCCCTGTCGTTCTGGGCGTCCAGCCTGGCCTGCTGCTGCTCCCGCAGGGCCTCGCGGCGGGCCTCCTCCTGCTGGGCCTCCGCCCTGGCCTGCGCGTCGGTCTGTTCCTGCTGGGCGGCCTCCCGCTCGGCGGCGGCCTCCGCCTTGGCCGCTTCCTGCTCGCGTTCCGCCTCGGCCTTCGCCCGGGCCTGTTCCTGCTGGGCGGCTTCCTTCTCGGCGGCGGCCTCCGCCTTGGCGGCCTCCTGCTCGGCCTTCGCCTCGGCCTTGGCTGTCTCCTGCTCGGCCTTCGCCTCCGC
This sequence comes from Streptomyces sp. NPDC085946, assembly GCF_044540485.1. Lineage (NCBI taxonomy): Bacteria > Bacillati > Actinomycetota > Actinomycetes > Kitasatosporales > Streptomycetaceae > Streptomyces > Streptomyces sp. NPDC085946. Next base: position 244,021 of record NZ_JBITSF010000006.1, read on the forward strand.
CTTCTCCTTCTCCGCCTCTTCCTTGGCGGCGGCCTGTTCGGCCTTCGCCTCGGCCTTCTCCTTCTCCTGCTCGGCCTTGGCCTCCGCCTTCTCCTTCTCCGCCTCCGCCTTCGCGGCCTCCTGCTCCGCCTCGGCCTCCGCCTTCGCCCGGGCCTGTTCCTGCTCGGCCTTCTCCTTCTCGGCGGCGGCCTCCGCCTTGGCGGCCTCCTGATCGGCCTTGGCCTCGGCGCGGTCGGCCTCGGCCTGGGCCGCGGCCCGTTCCCGTTCCTTCTTCGCCTCGTCCTGCGCCTTCTGGTTCTGCGCGAGGACGAGCGCCTGCTGCTCGGCCGCAGCCTGCTTGGCTTCGGCCTTCTCCTTCTCGGCCTCTTCCTTGGCGGCAGCCTGCTCGGCCTTGGCCTCGGCCTTCTCCTTCTCCTGCTCGGCCTTCGCTTCGGCCTTCTCCTTCTCGGCCTCTTCCTTGGCAGCGGCCTGTTCAGCCTTGGCCTCGGCCTTCTCCTTCTCCTGCTCGGCCTTGGCCTCGGCCTTCTCCTTCTCGGCCTCCGCCTTCTCCTTCTCCCGCTCGGCCTTGGCCTCCGCCTTCTCCTTCTCCGCCTCCGCCTTGGCCTCGGCCTTCTCCTTCTCCGCCTCCGCCTTCGCTTCGGCCTTCTCCTTCTCGGCCTCCGCCTTCTCCTTCTCCCGCTCGGCCTTGGCCTCCGCCTTCTCCTTCTCCGCCTCGGCCTTCGCGGCCGCCGCCTCGGCTTCCGCCTTCTTCTTCTCGGCGTCGGCCTCCGCGTCCGCGGAGATCTCGGAGAGGGGGCGGTCGTCCTTGTCGGTGATGCTGGTGTCGAACGCCTTCTCGGCCGCCTTGAACGCCTTGTGGATCTCGACGATGGCCTCGGCGCCCGCCGTGCTGAGCCAGTCCTGCACGGACTGCTCCCACCGGCGCACCGCCTCGTCGGCGATCGCCTTCCACGTGGTCATCTCGCTCGGCTTGCCGTACGACTTGCCCTCGATGACGATGTCGTTCTGGAAACCGGCGGTCGACACCACGTAGTTGTGCCAGGAGGTGTACGGACCGGAGCCGCTGGACACCGTCTCGATGTCCGTCTTGTCGTACTGGGTGTCGAAGAGGGCCAGCCGGGCGTTCTGCAGCATGTCGTAGAGCCAGCGCTGCGGATTGCTCTCGGCCTTCCACGCGTTCCAGGCGTCGTAGAGCTTCTGCGCCTGGGCGAGGAGAACCCCCTGGGCCTCGGCGAGCGCCCGGGCCGGCTCGGAGGTCACCGTCACACCGTCGATGGTGACGGCGCTGGTGTCGCCGCCCTTGCCGTTGAGCTGGTCGGCGTAGCCCTCGTAGTTCCGGGCCAGTTTGTGGATGAGCTCCTTGAAGATGGCGGCCGACGTGCCGTCCCAGGAGTCGCTGCCCTCTCCGATGTTCTCGGTGTCCCAGGTGCCGATGGTGACCGCGCTGTCCTCGAAGAACTTGACGACCCGGTCGAAGGCCTTGGCCGATTCCGTGAAGGTGCGCAGGTCGACGTAGTCGGCGTCGTTCACCGGGTAGCCGCGGTTGCTGTACCCGTGGGTCGAGTAGGGCCACATGGTGAGCTGCGAGAGGGCGTCCCTGGAGCCGTAGACGTACCGGACCAGCGCGTTGGTGTTCCAGTCGAGCTTCTCGCCCTCTTTGTTCCAGCCGCCCTTGTCCTTCAGGCGCTCGCTCGTCTTCGTGTAGTCCGGGATCACGTCGTCCCCGCTCGGCGGCCAGTCCTGGCCGGACGCGAGGAAGGTGATGTAGGCGCGGTACCGGTAGAGGTACTTCCCCGGGGACACGTCCTGGGAGTCGTCGCTGGGGCGGTAGAACGGAATGGTGTAGTCGGTGTTGTGCGTCTTCCAGCCGCTCGAGGACAGGAAACCCGACGAGTACTCCGGGCCGCCGTGCTTGTCCAGCCGGACGTGGATCAGCGGGATGCCGTCGTTACCCTTCAGATCGTCGAACAACGTTTTCCGCTCCGGCAGAACATAGCCGGTGAGCATGTCAACCGCTTTTTTCCAGTTGTCGTTGTTGTTGTCCTCGGGGTTGGCCATCGCCGAACTCCGCTACTCTTCCTCTTGGGTGCCACCGGAATTTCCGAGATCACTGTCGACATCTTCGAAGATGTCCATGAAATCGTCCGGGGTGATGTTCTCGAGATTCTTGCCCTGGGCCTTGGCCAACTCGTCGATCGTGTCCCACAACGCCTGTTCGAGGTCCTCGAAGAGAACCGTCTGGTCCTCCAGGATGCGCACGACCTCGCCCGCGCCCTGCTGGATGACCTTGTTCAGGGCTCCCCCGCCGGCCGCGCTGTTCTCGCCGGCCATGAGGCCGATGACGAGCGGCTTCGCGGAGTCGATCGTCGTGGTCGAGATGCTGTCCGCGATGAACGTGATCGCCGGACCGGCGGTCGGACTGTCCTTGAGGATGTTCTCCAGGGTCGTCCGGAAGCCGTCGATCTGGTTATTGATGAAGTTCTTCAGGAATGTGCTGTCGAGGACCGTGACGGCCACGCGATCACCCTTCCGTCACCGGCCGGCGTCAGCGGCTGCCGATCCTGATGTCGCCCCACCGCTGCGACAGGTTCTGCTCCGTGTACCGGTAGTTGGAGGAGATGTCGGTGAGCAGGTGGGAGTGCTTGGCGAGCAGGTCCTTGATGTTCTGGACAGCGTTGTCCCACTTCGCCTGGACCTCGCTGTAGACGTCCCGGTCGTCACCGATCCAGCTGTTGCGGAGTTCGGCCAGCTCCATTTCCAGGTTGGCCAGAATGCTCATGATCGATTGAGACTGGCTGACCATGTCGTCCGCCGCGCCTTCGGCATGGTTGTAGTCGACGTAGATGTAGCCGTCGGAGAAGTCCATCGGATTCCTCTATTCACCGGGAGAACGACGAGAGTGGAAAGGCTCGGGGTCTGTCGGGTGCGCCGGGATCAGTTCGACGACGTGTTGGTGCCGTTGAGCTCGTCGAACACCTGCGTGGAGCGCGAGTACTCCGCGTCGATGGCGTCGTTGCTGGATCCCTGCACCAGCCCGTGCTCCCGCAGGGTGCCGTTGAGCTCGTCGACCATCCGGTCCAGGTTGACCAGGATGGTGTCGACGTGCTCGTCCCACTGCTCCAGCAACCTCTTGTACTTGCCGCCGTCCACGCCGCCGTAATTCGAGGCGAGCGTGTGCGCCGTGGTCTGGACGTCCTGCTGACAGCGCTGAACACCGGAGAATGCCTGTTCCAGCGCCATGATCCCGTTACGGGTCGCGCGTTCTTCGGACTGCTGCATGGCCATGAGAGAACTCCCTTTTCGGCGACACTCACCGGGCTGCGGCCCCCACCTCACTCCGTGGGCAGACAGAGCGCCCCTGCGATCACGACCGACTCACCGGGGGCATGGGGTGGCCAGATGCTATGCAGGCCGCAACTTGTTTGGCAATTACCACCGGAACCGCGAAGTCCCTTATTCGGGAGCTCAATTGAGCAATGACCCGGAATATGCGCCGCTCAAGTGAGCGGCACGGTGATTCCGGCCGGACAGATCGGGCATCGGCACCGTCCGCCGGAGCCCGCCGGGTGTCCGGCTTAACGTGGAGTGACCACGCGGACGCGAAGAATTTCCCTTCCGGACGGCCGCCGGCGGGGCCCGGTCGTCCCCCTCCCGCCCGCTACCGCCCGGGGCACCGCAGCGTCACCCGTGCCTCGCCCTCGGACGCCGCCTCGGGGGTCAGGTCCGGGCCGCTGGGCAGCATCGCCAGCATCGGGGACGGCATCGTCCGCGCCTCGACGCCCTCGTAGCCCAGCGCCGTCACCGCCTCCTGGGACAGCAGGCGGTACTTCACGCCCTCGTCCGTCACCAGGTACGTGGTGTCGCCCAGTGCGCTGCCGCTCGCGCTCAACGCCCTGACCAGCGCGCCCTTTCCGGCCCGTACGGCGATGGAGTCGACCTTCAGGCAGCCCGGTTCGACCTCGGGCGCCGGCGCCTGCACGGTCCGGGGCAGGGCGCTCGCGGGCAGCACCGAGGCACCCACCCGTACGCCGGAGTCCGCGGAGTCGACCTCGGCGCAGGCCACGGAGCCGGTGGCGACGGTGACCGCCGCCGGCGGCTGCGCGGGCAGCTTCGCCGACTGCGCGTTCCGCGCCTCGGGGGCGAGGTGCCCGGCCAGGGTGTCCGCGCCGAGCGTCGCCACGGTCGCGGCGTCCCCGCCGTACGCCTTCTCCCGCGTCCGCGGGTCGCCCAGCAGGAGGGTGGCCCCGGTGTCGGTGAGGGGGACCAGCCCCTCCCGCGTGAGCAGGTGGTGGCGGGCGGCGGAGCCCGGTACGCCGACCTTGAAGAGCTGCCCGATCCTGGTGCTCCGCCCGGCCAGTTCGGGGCCCTCGTCGCCCCGGCCGGGCACCTCGGCGGGGGCCAGGTCGGGTCCCAGCGGGAAGGCGTCGAGGAAGGCCGCGGAGACGGGACGCGGCGTGACGTCGCCGTACCCGAGGGCCTCGGCCGCCTTCGCCCGCTCGTCCAGGCGCAGCCGGCTGCCCTGCCACAGCAGGTACGTGGCGTCGTCCGGGCCGGCGACCAGCACGCCCTCGTTCTCGCCCAGTCGCCTGCCGCCGGGCACGTCCCGCGGGGCCCCGGCGCCCAGCGCGAGTGTCGTGGTCGCCGTGACGACGCCCGTCGTCCGCGGGAGGACGCCGGAGCAGACCAGCCAGGGGGCGCGGTCCAGGTCACCCGTCCCCGGCAGTGCCTCGGGCCCGTCGGGGATGCCGACGGGTGTTCCGTGCGGGGTGCCGGCCAGCGAGGACGTGCCCACCGTGGTGACGCCGATGTCGCCGCCGGTGACCAGCCGGGCCGAGGCGTAGTTGCGCACCGGGCGCAGCCGCCCGTCCAGGTACAGGTAGCGCGCGCCGGTCTGCTTGTCGACGATCAGGTTCTCCCCCGAGCGCCACGAGTCGTTGCCGCCGGGCTTGATGAGCCCGAAGACGAAGGCGCCGGCGCACACCAGCACGGCGACGATCACGCCGATCGCGGCACCGCGGTTGGTCCTGCCCAGCGGGCTCTCCGGGGCGTCCGGTTCGGCGCGCAGCATGGCCGAGGCCAACCGCCCCATGAGGAAGAGGTGCGCCTGTACTTGGTCGCGCTTGCTGTGCATGTCGCCGTTCTCCCGGGTCAGCCGTTGATGCCGCGGAGCCAGCCGTAGACGCCCATCGACCAGAGCGTCAGCGGCAGGATGCTGATGGCGGCGAGTGAGTGCAGCAGTTCGGCCGCGCGCCCCCAGTACGGGACGAGCCGCCGTCCGGGCACGGTCCACGAGGCGATGGTGATCGCGGCGGCCAGCCCCATCAGGCCGGCCGTCAGGACCATCCGGTCCGCCGGGTCGAGGGAGCGCGCGGAGACGAACAGCAGCAGGGCCACGCCCCAGGCCCCGGCGCAGGTCAGCGCGAGCCGCTGCCAGACGTTGCCCAGCCCCCGGCTGTGCAGCAGCAACAGCAGGGAGAGGGCCACGGCGGTGAGGATCTCGGCGAGGCCCGGCGCGGCCATGAGCGCCACCTGGCAGGGCAGGCACACCAGGCCGATGGCGCCGTAGAGGGCGGTCATCCAGCCGTCCGCCAGCGCGGAGCGCGCGTCGACGTCCGAGGAGGAGTACGGGTCGATGCCCTGCTGCAGCTGCTGGACGTTGGTCGGCAGGGGCGGCATCCGCATGCCGGCCAGCCGGAACGACAGGGACGGGACGAACCCGCCGAAGAGCACCACCACGACGGCCACCACGCCGGCCGCCTGTTCCGGCGCCAGGTCCAGGGTGATCAGGGCGGCGCCGAGCGCGCCCGCCGCCGCGACGCAGGCCGCGCCGATGAACAGCGCCGGGTACACGCCGACCGCCGCCAGGGCGAGCACCGCGCCCGCGCCGCCGGCCGCGGACGCCGCCAGCAGCCGCGCGCCGAGGACGGCCTCGCCGTCGGCGCCGCCCAGGTCGCCGCCGGGCAGCAGCCAGCCGGCCAGGGCGAAGTAGGGGGCCGCCATCAGGCCGAGCACCGAGCCGGCTCCGGCGTCCCCGACGGCACGGGAGGCGGAGCCCGCTCCGGCGATCAGCAGCAGTCCGGCGGCCGAGGCGGCGACGGCCCGTGTCCAGCCCGGCGTTCCCGGCATGGCCAGCAGCACGATGCCCAGCGCGAGGGTGGCCGCGGCCAGTCCGCGCAGCAGCCGCCGGCCGGCCTCCGGGCTCCAGCCGTGCGGCCTGCGGCCCATGCCGTCGAAGATGCCGTCGACCAGGTCGTCGATGTGCACCTCGGGCAGCGCCTCGGTGCGCGGCCGCAGATAAAGCTCCTCTCCGTCCCGCAGACCGAGGGAGTCCAAGGTACTCTCGGGGTCGAGCGGTGGACCGCCGAGGCGTTGGAGCACCCAACCTCCGTGCTCCAGGCCGGACTCCTCCAGGCCGTCCCCTCCGTAGCCGATCACCGTGGGCAGCAGATCGGCGACGGGAACGTCGGAGGGCACGGCCAGGTCGACGGTCCTGGCCGGAGCACGTACGGTGACGCGGCACAGGCTCGCCGTCTGAATCTCACTCATGGGTTCGGGGTTCACACTTTCTGGCGGACCACGCCATACGCGGTGGCTGGAAGGTGGCAGCGGCACGCCGGTCGGTCGCCGAATGCGACGGAAAAGCCGGACGGGGCATGCGCCGACGAGTTTGACCGTACGCCGGGCTTTTCGCAACACCACTCCGGGAGTTCAGCGCTACGGAACCCCACGGCAATTCTCCCGCCGCCGCAGCGCGGGACTCTGACTCTTTACGGAAAACCCGCGACGTTCCCGCGAGGTTCCCCGGAATTCCTTCCGAAATCGTTGAGGAGGACGTTCGTTGAGCGTGATCCTGTTCCGCCGGCCGGCCCGCCGCAAAGGGCCGGAAATGCCCTCGGGGGAACTGAGTCTCCAGGAGCCGCCGACACTTCCGGAGGTCGTGCCGGACAGCTCCGCGGTGTGGACGTATCTGCCGATGGCGCTGATGTCGGTCTCCATGATGCTGATGTTCATGCGGCCGGGGATGAGCCGGGACAGCGGCGGATTCATCTACATCGCGCTCGGTGTGATGGTGATCGCGTCGGCGGGCATGATGCTCGGTCAGGTCATGCGCCGCAACGGCGAGCGCAAGCAGCGGATGAAGGGGGAGCGCCGCGACTACCTGCGGTACCTGCGGCAGACCCGGCGCATGGTGCGGGCGTCCATCGTCGAGCAGCAGCGCGCCCTGGCCTGGCGTCACCCGGAGCCCGACGCGCTGTCGTCGCTGGTGCGCAGCACCCGGCTGTGGGAGCGGCGGTCCTCGGACGAGGACTTCGCCGAGGTGCGGATGGGCGTGGGCGACCAGCGGCTGGCGATGAAGCTGACGCCGCTGTCGACCAAGCCCGTCGAGGACCTGGAGCCGCTGTCGGCGCACGCGCTGCGCAGCTTCACCCGGGCCTACTCCACCGTCAGGGACCAGCCCGTCGCGATCTACCTGCGGGCCTGGTCGAAGGTGCTGTTCCGCGGGGACGAGGAGCGGATACGCGCCCAGGTCCGGGCCCTGCTCGGGCAGTTGGCGGTGTTCCACTCCCCCGACGACCTGTGGATCGCGCTGTGCGTCTCGGACGAGCGGCGCTCCGAGTGGGAGTGGGCGAAGTGGCTGCCGCACAGCCTGCACCGGCACGAGGAGGACGGCGCCGGACCGGCCCGCATGATCGCCTCGGCCTTCACCGAACTGGAGAACCTGCTCGGTGCCGAGTTCCTGGAGCGGCCGGGCGCCGACCCCGACGCGGTCCCGGGACGGGAGGAGCCGTACACGGTCGTCGTGATCGACGGCTGCACGGTGCCGGCGGGGCACCGCTTCGACGGCCACGGGTTCCGCAACGCGGTGGTGCTCGACCTGACCGGGGCGCTCGCGTGGAAGCCCGGGCGGACCACGCTGCGCCTGGAGGTGGACGACAGCGGTGTCGCGCTGGTGCGCACCGACCGCGACCGCAAGGAGCAGTCGACGGTGCTCGGCCGGCCCGACCGGCTGGGCACGGCGGGGGCGCTGGCGCTCGCCCGGCTGCTGGCCCCGTACCGGATGAGCGTGGGCGGCGACGACTCCAGGCCGCTCGCCGACGACGTCGAGCTGACCTCGCTGCTGAACATCCCCGACCTGCACCGGCACGACCCGGCCACGCTCTGGGAGCGGGCGACCGGCAGTGCCCGGCTGAGGGTGCCGATCGCGGTGAGCGGTGAGGGCAGGCCGGTGGAGCTGGACATCAAGGAGTCGGCGCAGGGCGGTACGGGACCGCACGGCATGCTGATCGGCGCGACCGGCTCCGGCAAGAGCGAGCTGCTGCGCACCCTGGTGCTGGGACTGGCGCTGACCAACTCCTCCGAGACGCTGAACTTCGTCCTCGTCGACTTCAAGGGCGGCGCCACCTTCCTCGGGCTCGACGAGCTGCCGCACACCTCGGCGGTCATCACCAACCTCGCGGACGAGGTGGCGCTGGTCGCCCGGATGCAGGACGCCCTGCACGGGGAGCTGATCCGGCGGCAGGAGCTGCTGCGCGCCGCCGGGAACTACACCTCCGCGCTGGAGTACGAGAAGGCGCGGCAGTCCGGGACGCCGCTGCAGCCGCTGCCCAGCCTGTTCGTGGTGGTCGACGAGTTCAGCGAACTGCTGGCCTCGCACCGCGACTTCATGGAGCTGTTCGTGATGATCGGCCGGCTCGGGCGCAGTCTCGGGGTCCATCTGCTGCTCGCCTCGCAGCGGCTGGACGAGGGCCGCATGCACCAGTTGGAGAGCCACCTGTCGTACCGGATCGGTCTGCGGACGTTCTCCGCGATGGAGAGCCGGGGGGTGCTGGGCGTGCCGGACGCCTACGAGCTGCCCGCGCAGCCGGGTGCCGGTTTCCTCAAGAGCGGCGTCGACGCGCTCACCCGGTTCCGGGCCGCGTACGTCTCGGGCCCGTACCGGCGGCGCCGGGCCGTCGTGCAGGCGCAGGTGGCGCGTCAGGTGGTGCCGTGGACGGCGGAGTGGGTGGTGCCGCGCGCGCCCGCGGACCCGGATCCGGCGGGCGAGCCCGACGCGCCGGAGCCCGGGCCGGGGGGCGAGGAGGACGGCGGCGGGGAGACGCTGCTGTCGGTGGCGCTCGACCGGCTGCGCGGGGCGGGACCGCCCGCCCACCAGGTGTGGCTGCCGCCGCTGGGCCGGCCGGCCACCCTGGACCAGATCCTGCCTCCGCTGGCACCCGACCCGCGGTACGGCCTGACCACCGCGGACTGGCCGCTGCGGGGGCGCCTCACGGTGCCGGTGGGCGTGGTGGACCGGCCCTTCGACCAGTTGCGCGACCTGCTGACCGTGGACCTGTCGGCGGCCGGCGGCCACGTGGCCATCGCCGGGGGGCCGCAGAGCGGCAAGAGCACGCTGCTGCGGACCCTCATCACCGCGCTGGCCCTCACCCACACACCACGCGAAGTGCAGTTCTACTGCCTGGACTTCGGCGGCGGCACACTGGCCGCGCTGGACGAGCTGCCCCACATGGGCGGGGTCGCGGCACGGGTGGACACCGAGCGGGTGGGCCGTACGATCTCGGAGGTCACCACGCTGCTCGCCCGGCGGGAGCGGTTCTTCCTGGAGCACGGCATCGACTCCATGGCGACGTACCGCAAGCGGCGCGCGGCGGGCGAGTTCCCCGACGAGCCGCACGGGGACGTCTTCCTGGCCATCGACGGCTGGGCCACCGTGCGCCAGGACTTCGACCGGCACATCCCCACCTTCAACGCGCTGGCCGCCCGCGGGCTCAACTACGGGGTCCATCTGCTGGTCACCACCGCCCGCTGGGTGGAGCTGTCGTCCTCGGTGCGCGACCAGACCGGGACCCGGCTGGAGCTGCGGATGGGCGATCCGATGGACTCGCAGATCGACTCCCGGAAGGCGGCGACGATCCCGCGCAGCGCGGGGCGGGGACTGACCCCGGACAAACTGCACTATCTGTCGGCGCTGCCGCGCGTGGACGGGGTCGAGGACGCCGACGACCTCGCGGACGGGGTCGCGGGGCTGGTCGCGGCGATCGGCGAGAACTGGACGGGGCCCACCGCGCCGCGGGTGCGGATGCTGCCGTCGAGCCTGCCGGTCGAGGAGCTGCCGGAGCCGGCGGGCGAGCACGGCCTGCGGATCGCCCTCGGCCTGGACGAGAACGAACTGGCGCCGGTGTGGCACGACTTCGCCGAGAACCCGCACCTGATCGTGGTGGGCGACACGGAGAGCGGCAAGACGAACCTGCTGAAGCTGGTCGCGCGCGGCATCACCGAGCGGTACACGCCCGCCGAGGCGCGGATCATGACGGTGGACTACCGGCGGGAGCTGGTGGAGAGCGTTCCCGAGCCGTACCGGCTCGGACACGCCGTGTCCCTGGACATGCTGCGGGACCTGGTGGACGGGGCGGCGCGGGCGGTCAAGCAGCGGGTGCCCGGCGAGGACATCGCCCCGTCGCGGATGCGGCTGTGCGACTGGTGGCAGGGGCCGCGGCTGTTCATCCTGGTCGACGACTACGACATGGTGGGCGGCGGGCCGATGACGCAGCCGTTCGCCCCGCTCCTGGACCATCTGGCGCTGGGGCACGAGGTGGGGCTGCACCTGGTGGTGGCGCGGTCGTCGGCGGGCGCCGGGCGTGGCCTCAACGAGGCGTTGCTGCGGAGGTTGCAGGAGGTCAACACGCCCGGGCTGCTGATGTCGTGCCCGCCGAGCGAGGGGTACCTCTTCGGGAGCGTGAAGGGGCGGGAGCTGATTCCGGGGCGGGCGATCCGGATCGCCCGCCGGAAGACCCTGCAGGTGCAGACGGGGCTCGTGGGGGACGCGTCGTGAGGCGTCCGTCCCCCACGGGTGAGGACCTGCCCCCCGCGGGGCGGGCCGGTCACGGGTGCGGCGCGGCCCGGGGTTCGCGGGGTGCCTCCCCTGGGGCACGACCGGCCGCGGGAGCGGGGGTGGGGCTAGGGGGCGGTCGGGGGGCGCCAGTTGCGGGTGCGGCCCCGGGGGACGACCGCGGCCAGGGCCGCGAGCAGGAGGACCGTGGCCAGGCCCACGGCCGCGATCGTCAGGGAGCGGTGGTGCGGGGCGGGGTCGGCGGGGACCGGCATGCGGGCGGGGACCGCGCTCGGCGCGGGGGGTTCCGCGCGGTCCTGGACCAGGGACAGGGCGGCGTACGGGTCCAGGCGGGGGGTGTCCGACGGATAGGCGGTGTCGAGGAGGCGGCGGGTGACCTCGGCCGCCGTGAGGTCGGGGTGGTAGGCGCGTACGAGCGCGGCGGCGCCGGCGACGCCCGCCGCGGCCAGCGAGGCCCCGGAACCGATGTAGTGGCCGGTGCCCTCGGGGCCGACGCTGACCATCTCGCTGCCGGGCGCGGACAGGTCGGGCTCGTGGGCGGGCGGCGCGTTCCGCTGCCGTACGCCGCCGGGGCCGAAGTCCACGACGGCGAGCGCGCCGGGCGCCGCGGCCGGCCAGTACGGACCCTCCGGCATCTCGCCGTCGGGCCCCTGCTCCTCGCGGGGCACGGCGTCCGGGGCGGCCGGGGCGACGACCAGGGCGTCGCGCCGGGTGGCGTGGGCGACGGCGTCGGTGAGTTCGGCCTTGCCGACGGGCAGGGCCTGGCCGACGTAGATGACCCGGGCGCCGCGGTCCGCCGCCGTCCGGATGCCGGCGGCCACGCGCGCCACGGAGGGGACTCCGCGGTCGTCGGTGCCGGACAGGGCGAGGATCTCCGCCTGCGGGGCGACCCCGGTGATGCCGCTGCCCTTCTCCGGTGCGGCGGCGATCAGGCCGGCGGCGAACGTGCCGTGGCCCACGCAGTCCTCGGCCGCCCCGCCGACGGCCTGCACCCTGCCGGACAGGCTGGGCACGCCGGTGGCGACACCGGTGTCGACCACCGCGACGGTCACCCCGCCGCCGCGGGAGATCCGCTGGGCGCGGGAGAGGCCGAGCGCCGTCTGCGACCACGTCGCTCCGGTGGCCGTCTGCCCCGAGGCCCCGGTGCAGGGGTTGCCCTCGCCGAGCCGGACGGGCAGCGGGGGCAGCAGCGTGGCCCCCGGATCGCCGGCACCCGGACTCGCCGACGGGGCGGCGGGGGCGGCCGGGAGGGCGAGGGCCGGACCGGCGGTGACCGGCAGGACCACGGCGACCGCCAGCACGAGGCCCGCACTCCGGCCTTTCATGACATTCCGCATGATCCGCATGATAGGCACACAAGATGTACGGCGCACAACGCCAACTACCGCAGCAGCACAAGGAGGTTCGAGGCGTGGCACGGCAAATACTCACGGTCGGCCCGGAACGGTCGGACGGCTTCCAGACGATCGGTGAGGCACTGGCCCAGGCCCGCACCGGGGCGGTGATCCGGGTCCGTCCCGGCCGCTACGCCGAGAACCTCGTCATCCGGCACCGGGTGACGATCGTCGGCGAGGGCGAGCCGGGCACCGTCGAGCTCTGCCCGCGGGACGGCACCGCCGTCACCCTCATGGCCGACGCCGTGATGCTCAGCGCCCTGACCCTCCGGGGCCGCGACAAGGAGGCCGCGGTCGTGGACGTACCGGCCGGCCAGGCCGCCCTCGACGGGTGCACCGTGACCGGCGCCGGATGGACGGCGCTGCTGGTCCGGGGCAAGGGCTCGCTGGCCGCCCGCGGCTGCCGGATCGGCAACCCCGGCGGCGCCGGACTCGTCGACTCCTCGGAGTCCGAGAGCGTCGTCGAGGACTGTGTGTTCGAGAACTTCGGCACCTCCGCGGTGGTCATCGGCGAGACCGCCGGACCCCTCGTCCGCGACTGCCGCATCCGCGGCGCGCGGGCCAACGGCGTCCTGGCGAGCGGCGAGGCCCGGGGCACCGTGGAGGGCTGCGACATCTCCGGCACCGACAAGCCGGCCATCGCCCTGGAGGGCCACAGCTCGACGCGCGTGCTGCGGTGCGCCGTGCACCACGCCTCGGTGGGCCTGCTGGTGACCAGCATGTCCCGCCCGGAGATCGAGGAGACCTCCTTCGAGTCCCTCGCGCAGAGCGGCATCGTCATCTCCGGCGGGGCCGACCCGATGCTGCGCGGGTGCGTCACCCGGCGCACCAAGGCCAGCGGGCTGCTCGTCCTGGACCGCTCGCGCGGCACCCTGGAGGGCTGCTCGTTCCACGGCTCCACCGAGGCCGCCGTGCGGGTCGTCGAGGGCAGCGCCCCGCTGCTGCGGGACACCGTGGTGAGCGACTGCGCCGACACCGCCGGGGCGGTGCAGCTCGCGGACGACTCCACGGCCGAGTTCGAACGCCTGGAGGTCCTGGACGCGGCGGGCGTCGGCATCTCGGTGCGCTCCGCCGCCAACCCCCTGCTGCGCCGTGCCCGGGTCACCGGCGCGGGCGGCCACGGCATCGAGTTCACCGACGACGGCCGCGGCCGGCTCGAGCACTGCGAGGTCGAGTCCGCCGGCGGCTGCGCGCTGAGCATCGACGACGACTCCGACCCCGAGATCAGCGACACCGTGCTCGGCTCAGCCGCCCGCTCGGGCCTGCTCGTCGGCGAACGCGGCCGGGGCACCCTGCGGGACTGCGAGATCGGCGACAGCGCCGACGCCGGGGTCGGTGTGCGGGACGGCGCGGAGATCACCCTGGAGCGGGTCCGGGTGCACGGTTCGAGGGCCCACGGCGTCCAGGTGTCGCGCGGCGGCCGGGCCGTCCTCACCGCCTGTGAGATCACCGGCAGCACGGGCGACGGCGTACGGATCGACAGCGCCGAACCGGTCGACGTCACCCGGTGCGTCGTGCGCGACAACCGCGGCGCGGGACTGCGGCAGAGCCGCGCGAGCGAGCGGCTCACCGTCGAGCTGCTGACCAGCGCGGACAACGGCCTGCCGGACAGCTGGGGCGAGTCGGCCGGAACGGCCGGCGGGGACGGCGCCCCGGGCGGGTCCGGCGAGGAGCCGGAGTTCCGGGGCCCGCTGGCCGAACTGGAGTCGCTCGTCGGCCTGGAGAACGTCAAGCACCAGGTGAACACGCTGGTCAACCTGAACCAGCTCGCGGAGCGCCGGCGACGGCTCGGCATGCCGGTCCCGTCCATGAGCCGGCACCTGATCTTCGCCGGGCCGCCCGGAACCGGCAAGACCACCGTCGCCCGCCTCTACGGCAGCATCCTCGCGGACCTGGGCGTGCTCAGGAGCGGACACCTGGTCGAGGTCGCCCGCGCCGACCTGGTCGCGCAGGTCATCGGCGGTACGGCCATCAAGACCACCGAGGCGTTCACCAGCGCGCTGGGCGGGGTGCTGTTCATCGACGAGGCCTACACCCTCACCGTCGAGGGGACGTCCAACGACTTCGGCCGCGAAGCCGTCGACACCCTGCTGAAACTGATGGAGGACCACCGCGACGACGTGGTCGTGGTGGCGGCCGGCTACTCCGAGCAGATGGAGTCGTTCCTGACCGCCAACCCGGGTCTCGCCTCCCGGTTCACCCGCACCATCGAGTTCGGCAACTACACGGTGGAGGAACTGGTGACGATCACCGAGAGCCTCTGCCACCGGCACCGGTTCGAGCTCGGACCGCTGACCCGGGAGGCCCTCGCCGTACGCTTCGAGCGGATGACGCGCGACGCGACCTTCGGCAACGGCCGCGCGGCCCGCGGCGTGTTCGAGGACATGGTGGACCGGCAGGCGTTCCGGCTGGCGGCCATGACCGACCCGGCGGAGGACGACCTGACGCTGCTGCTGCCGCAGGACGTCGGCGACGCGGAGGCGGCGGCCGTCGGCGGCGGCCCGGCGCAGGACGCCGGCGACGCCTCCGACCCGATGGCCGAACTCACCGCCATGGTGGGGCTCGCCGCCGTGAAGCGGGAGGTCGCCGACCTGGTCAGTCTGCTGGCCAACGCCCGGCAGCGGATCGCCGCGGGGCTGCCCGCGCCCCGGATCAGCAACCACCTCGTCTTCAGCGGGCCGCCCGGCACCGGCAAGACCACCGTCGCCCGGCTGTACGCCAGGCTCCTGCACTCGCTGGGGGTGCTCCCCCGCGACTCCCTGGTGGAGGTGGCGCGGGCGGACCTGGTGGGCCAGTACGTCGGCCACACCGCCCAGCGCACAAAGGACGTCTTCACCAGCGCACTGGGCGGGGTGCTGTTCATCGACGAGGCCTACACCCTGACCCCCGAGGGATCGTCCAACGACTTCGGCCGCGAGGCCGTCGACACCCTGCTGAAGCTGATGGAGGACCACCGCGACGAGATCGTGGTCGTGGTCGCCGGGTACACCGAGGAGATGGCGCGCTTCCTCGCCTCCAACCCCGGTCTGACGTCCCGGTTCTCCAAGTTCGTGACGTTCGAGGACTACAGCACGGACGAACTGGTCACCATCGTGTCCCGGCACGCCGCGGCCTCCGGGTACGAGTGCGCCGACGCCACCGTCGAGGCGCTGCGCGCCCACGTGGACGCCATTCCGCGCGACCGGTCCTTCGGCAACGCGCGGCTCGCCCGGCAGTTGCTGGAGACGATGATGACGAGCCAGGCCCGCCGGCTGGGCGGACTGAGTTCGCCCAGTCTCACCGACCTCACGACGCTGCTGCCGGAGGACCTGCCCGTCCGGCAGGCCCTCGGGCAGCAGCCCTCCCGGTGAAGACGGACGCCCGCCGGCCGGTGCCGGCGGGCGTCCGCTGCGCTGTCGCGTCCCTCAGACGTTGAACTTGACGCTCTCCAGCCACACGTCCGGCTCCAGCGACCCGCCGAACCTCCAGCCCTCGGCCGACTCGCACAGGTAGGCGCCCCAGTCATGCCCGCCGAGCTTGTGGTGGTGGCAGACGTTGCCGTCCGCGACGCCGACGGCGTAGCCGCTGAGGTTCGGCGCGTTCGAGGAGGCGCTGCCCAGCAGCAGGTCCGTCCCGTCGGCCGCACTCGACCACGCGGTCGTCCATCCGTCCTTCTGGACGTACTCGTTGGCGGACACCCTCGTGGCGCCGACCACCGCGATGTTGATGGCCGTGATGGGCCGCCCCTGGCCCGCCACGGCCCCGTCGCACGCCGGGGTCGTCCAGCCGGCGCCCTTCATGTGGACCCGGTAGCAGATGTGCCGGCCGGGGTTCGACGCGGCCAGCCGCTGGGCGGCGTAGGCGGCGGTGTTCGCCGGGAGCCTGGGCGCCTCGCGCTCCTCGGTCCGGGGCTCCGCCTTCTCCGTCTTCTTCTTCTCCGTCTTCTTCTCCGTCGCCCTGGGCGACTCGCTGACCGGGGCCGCCGGGCTCACCACCGGGGGCGCCTTCTCGACGACCGGGCTCGGCTTGGCGGACGGCTTCTTCGTGGCGGGCTCCGGGGTGGGCTCCGCCGGGGCGTAGTCGCCCTTCGGCACCTCCAGGGACTCCTCCTCGAGCAGCGTGCCGGACCCGGCGGCCACCGCCACGTCGTCCTTCTTCTGCCGCGAGTCGTCCGTGGCCCAGATCAGCAGCGGCACGGCGAGGAGGACGACGCCCGCGATGCCGGCGGCGGCGAGCAGGGGCTTCTTCGGGTTCCCGGACGGCGGTCCGTCCGCACCGGCGGCAGCGGCGGTTCCGCCGGCCCCGCCGGCCGCGGTCTCCGCGGCGGCCCGGACGCCGGTGGCCGGCCCGGCGGCGCTCTCGCCCTCCGCTTCCGGCCGCTCCTCCGCTTCCGGCCGCTCCTTCGAGGCGGACGCGACCGGTGCGGAGGCCGTCGCGGCCGGCTCCTCGGCCGCGGCGGCCGGGGCGGCGGGCTGCTCGGGGGCGGTCCCGCCCTCGGCGGTGTCCGGGACCGGCCGTGTCGTCCCCGCTCCCCCGGCCCCGCCCCCCTCGCCCGGTTCCGGCGCGGCCGTACGCCGCGCGGCCGGCGCCAGCATCGGGCCCGGGTCGGCCGCCGCCGACCCGAGGGAGACGGCCCTGCGGACGGACGAACCGCCCGTGCCGTCGGGCCCGTCGGGGGCGGGCGGTTTCTTCTGACTTGCCATCGTTCTCCTCGATCTGTGTGGACTGCGGGGTGATGGGTGGTCGTGCGGCGCGGCCCCGCCCGCTATCCGTCCTGGCCCACGGGCCCGGAACAGCGGTCCGGCCACAGCGGGCCGTCACCGGCGCGGAACCCCTTGGCCAGCGCCTCCTCCAGGTGGGTGAGGGCCTTGAGGTCCAGCCCGCTCAGTTCCTCCGACCCGTCCATGTAGGCGGTCGCGTTCCCGGGGAGCTCGCGCAGCAGGACGACGGAGGGGCCCGCGGGCGCGGTCCGCACCCCCAGGACCCGGAAGCCGGTCCCCGGCACGAAGACGATCTCCTCGTACGCCTCGGAACCGCCCGGCCGGTCGAGCAGGTGCCGTGCCTTGCGTCCGGTGACGGACCAGATGGCGTAGCGCACGGGGGCCCCGGCGGGGAGCGCCGAGGACCCGGCCAGGGCGCTGACCGGGGCGGGGTCGTGCAGCAGCGTGCCGACCGCCGGTTCGGGGCCGTCGGCGTCCCCGCCGCGCAGGGCCACGCCCCGGTAGGAGGGCAGCCGGCGCAGCGCGGACGCCAGACAGCCGGCGTAGGGCAGCAGGCGTCCCTCGCCGGTGCGCAGGTCCCGGATCAACGCGCGGTGGTGCAGCGGCCCTTCCTCGGTGGTGAGGTAGGCGTGCGCGGCGACGAGATCGGTCCGCGCCGCCTCCAGTTCGTGACCGCGCAGGGCGGGCATCCGGGTGAGCACCCGCGACACGGCGGCGGCGTGCCCCTCCCAGGCGCCGCCCGCGGCGTCCCGGAACGCGGCACGCTCGGCGGCCCCGCTGACGTGCCCGGGCACGAACGGGAGGGCGACGCGGTTCGGGGCGGGCGCTTCACCGCTCCGGCTCCGCGGTCCCGTCCCCGCCCCGGTACCCCCGGCCCGGCCGCCGTCCGGCCCCGGCCCGCCCCGCTCACCGGCGGCGCGCCCCGCTCCGCCGACGACGCCGTCGGCCCCGGGGCGCGCTCCGGCCGAGGAGGCGGTCCGGCGTCCCGCGGCCCCCTGACCCGCTCCGCCGTCCGGCGCCGCACCGGGCCCGGATGCCCTCCGCTCGCTCCCGGTGCCGGCCCCGGTCCGCGGCACCGCGGTGGGCCGCTCCTCCGGACGGGTCTTTGAGGACGCGGCGGGCGCGGCCGCCCCGGGCTCCGCTTCTTCCGCGGCGGCCTCCGGTGGCGCACCCTCCGCTCCCCCGGCACCGGCGGCATCCGGATCGCCGGCCGGAGGGGAATCCGGCGACGGGACGGGCCCGCCCTCCCGGAGGGCTTCCGGCGGCGCACCCACCGCACCGGCGACCGGTCGGCCGGGAGCCTCGGCACCGACTCGGACATCCGGCGACGCAACGGACCCGGTGTCCGAAGGCCCGTTCCCTCCGGCGGCCCCACCGCCCCGAAGGGCGTCCGGGGACGCGGCGGGCGGGGGCACCGGTATTTCGGGCTCGGCGGCCTGCGGACCGGTGGCGGCCGCACCGTCGGGCCCGGCCGCCCCGGCGCCGGGCCCGGCGGCCGGAAGGGCAGGGGCCGTACCGAGCGCCGCAGCCTCACCGGCCTCACCGGCCCGCGGACCGGCGACAGCCCGGCCGGACCCCCGCCCCGACACACCAGGCGGCACAGCACTGACGGACCCGCGACCCGCCCCGGCAACAGGCGGAACAGCAGCCGTACCGAGCGCCGCAGCCTCACCCGCCTCACCGGCCTCACCGGCCCGCGGACCGGCGACAGCCCGGCCGGACCCCCGCCCCGACACACCAGGCGGCACAGCACTGACGGGCCCGCGACCCGCCCCGGCGGCAGGCGGGGCAGGGGTGGTACCGGGGCCGCGGGACACGGTCGGCAGAACCTGACCGGGCCTGGCGGCCGACGGGCCGGCGGCGCCCGTACCGGACCCGGCCGCGGGCGGCGCGGCGGCCGGGCCGGACCCGTGGGTCCCCCGCCCGGGCGGGGGGACACGGCCGGGCCCCACCGCCGTGTCGGACCGCACGGGCCGGGCGGCGGTGACGTAGCGGATGCCCGGTATGCCGTGTTCGGCGGCCAGGCGGCGCAGGGCGCCGTCGCCCGCCAGGAGTCTGCCGCGGACCAGCAGGGTGGTGCGCGAGCGGACGTCGGTTCCCAGGCCCCGCACGAGGCGGGAGAGGGCGGGCAGCAGGGTGTCGTCCAACGGCTGTCCCGGCATGCCCAGTTCGATGGCGCACACCTCCGGGTCGACGGCCGGTCCGAGCGGCCCGGGACGGGGGCCGTCCGGTGCCCACAGGGCGAGACCGGCCCGGGTCACCGTCGCCTGCCAGCCGTCCGTCAGCCGTACCGTCCCCCGTTCGCTGCCGCCGAGGAGCCAGTCGGGCAGGTGGAGTTCCGTCGGCCTGGGGACGGGAGCCCGTCCCTCCGAGTCGACCGGCCCGCAGACCACGGACGGCACGAACGGCCGCCAGCTCGGCCTCCCGTCCAGCCCGACGAGCGTCGGCCGGGGAGGCGTTCCGGGCGGTGCGTGGTCGTCGAGCAGCGGCAGCCCGGTGAGCACCTCCACCTCGGTGCCCAGCAGGTCGGCGACCGACTGCCCGAGCCGCAGCAGGTCACGCCGGCCGCCGGGGGCGAGCCGGGCGCGGGCGCGCTCCGCCTCCGGCAGCCCGGCGAGGACGGCGGCGACCTCGTCGGCGGCGACGTCCTCCGCCTGCGGGGCACCGACCAGCACCGTCAGGCGCTCGAAGTCGACGGGCACGGAGAAGCACAGGTCGTCGGGGGCGGGCCCGGGCGCCCCGGCCGGGCGGATCACCACGCCCGCCGGGACACGCTCCACGACACAGCCGCCGGCCGTGCGCGTGGGCACCCGCTCCAGCGCCTCCTCCCAGACGGGCGCCGGCGCACGCCGGCCCGCCTTCCGGGGCTCCGCACCGGGCGTGAACCGCCACCACGCGCAGCCGGGGCGGGAGTCGCCGTGGACGAAGAGCGCGCCCCCGGGCGTGATCAGCACGGCCCCGTCCGGAGCCGTCACCTCCAGTTCCCAGGCGTCCGCGATCCTGCGGGCGACGCTGGGCCGGTCCGGCCGGTCGTCACCGGCGCCGGACATCACGAGCCGGATCCGGTCGGTGCCCCGCGCGCGGAGGGAGTCGAGGAGCGCGCCCAGCCGTGCCCAGTGGTCGGCGTCGGGCGCCCCGCCCCCGGCGGCGGAGCCCACGATCACCGTGACGACGCCCTCCTCCCGCCCGACGGCGCCCGCCACCTCGGCCACGACGTCCAGCGGGAACGAGTCGTCCTCGACCGAGCGGACCAGCAGCACGCCGTCGACGTCCTCGACCGGCGGGCCCCCGGCGCTCCGGTGCCCGGTGCCGTGCGCGCCGCCGGCCGGGCCCGCCGTGCCGCGGCGGTCCGGGCCGGAGCCCGACCTGCGTCCCCGGCCCGGCATCACGGACGACCAGCGGCTCACGCGTCCGTCCCCCGCACCGGGTGGACGGCCTCGGTCAGCACCCGCGCGGCGCGGCCCACGGGCGCGGCGGCGGGGGCCCGCTCCCCGGCACCGCCTCGGACCGCGTCCCGTACGGCGTCGGGTTCCAGCAGCATGCTCACCACGGCCGAGGGGTTCAGATACAGCACATGTCCTTCGGGGATACGCGTCACCAGGTCGTCGACGCCGACGAGTTCGAAGGCGAAGCGCCCCGCGGTGTGCAGGAACACCGACGAGGTGAACACCGGCACGGCCGGCGTCCCGTCCGGCGCCGCCGCACTCAGCGGACCGCCGCCCGGCGCCGTCAGCACGGCCACCTCGCGCCCCGCCAGCGCGGCCGGCACCGCCTCGCCGGGCCCGTATCCGGTCGACGCGAGCTGGACGGCGCGGTCCACCTCGTCCTCCGGTTCGGGCCAGCCGAGCGCGCGCGGGGACGGCCGGTACCCGGGGTTGTCCTCCCACTCGACGATCTCGCCGTCGAGGCCGGACCGCCACCGGCCGGTCATCGCCCACTCCGGGGGCTTCCCCTCCCCGGACCACATCGGGTCGACCACCCCCAGCCAGTGGTCCGGGGCGAGGCGGCCCGCCTCGCGGATGTCGTCCGGAACGGGCGGAAGCGCCTCGTCCTGCTGGCTCATCGCTGTCCTCGTTCGGTGGATCGGGGCGACGGCGCGGTCCGTGCCAGGTCGTCCGGGTCGTCGTGCCGGAGGAGGCGGCGCGCGGTCGTGGCGTCCGTGACGACTCCGGTGAGCAGTCCGGACCTCAGCACGGCGCGGACCGCGCCGGTGCCGCGGCCACCGGCGGTGACGCCGATCAGCTCCGCGACACCACGGAGTTCGGCGGCGCTGACGGCGATCGTGCGGGCGTTCAGCTCGGTGGGGATCACCCGGCCCGCGGCGTCCAGGACGTGGCCGGCCACCTCGGCGCACGCTCCCGCCTCCCGGAGCGTCTCCCGATCCCGCTCGGACAGGGCGTCGTACACCGCGGAGCGCGGGGCGTCCCACGCCCCGATGCCAACGACGGCCTTGGTGACCTGGCCGAACCGGTCCAGTGTCTCGGCGGTGGCGGGCTGGCTGCGCAGCACGGCGGCCGTCACGGCGTCGGGCAGGAGGAACGGGGTGTGCAGCGGGAAAGCCCTGCCCCCGCCCGCCGCGGCCGTACGGCGGACCGCGGTGATCGCGGTGTCATGGGCGAGGTCCCGCCCGTGCACCCCGGTCAGCTGGACCACGTCGCAGAGCGGCAGCCGCGTGACCGCCTCGCTGAGCGCGTCCGCCGCGTGGCTGCCGTCCAGCCCGAGGACGTCGCCCTCCTCGGCGATCTCCGAGAGCAGCCGGGCCGCCGCCGTGCCGAGCCAGCGATCGCCCTGCCCCTGGTCCGCGGACGCCGCCGCACCGCCTTCGCCGCGGCCCAGGTCGACAACGATGCCGTGTCGGAGTCCGAACCGCTCGGTCAGCGCCTGTCCGAGCGGGACGTCGATCTCGGCCGGGACGGTGATGTCGATCCGCACGATGTCGTGGGCCACGGCCGCGTCGAGGAGGCGGGCCACCTTGAACCGGCTGATGCCGAACTCCTTGGCGATCTCCACCTTCGACCGCTGCTCCAGGTAGAAGCGCCGGGCGACGGCGGCGGCGAGGAGCGTGTCGATCGGCGGGGGTAACGCCACCACCTCAGCCGATTCGGGCATGTCGTCTCTCCGCGCTCTCATCGTTCGTCAATTCAAGCCACTTCTCGGGCTAGTTCACCCGTGCGAAGTGAGCAGGATATGACGGAGAAGCGACATCAGAGTGACACCAGGGGCGTGAGTGACTGCTGGGACCGAACTTTCCACGCTCCGGGCGGTCGCCCGCCGGCACCTCGGGGAGCCCCGTGCCGCGCGGCATCGGCGTGAGTGCGTACCGGCCGGCCGCGCGGGTCGGAACGAAGAGCGCTCGTCGGCCGGAGCCGGGTGCTGCCGGGCCCCCGAGTGCCGACGGGAATGAGCAGCGGTCCCGGACCACGGGCACGTGATGTCGTCGGCGCACCTCTTTCATCCTGTGTCGCGGGGTGAAACGAGCTGGTCGGCGGGGGCGTCGAACGGGCGTCACGGCCCAGCGGGCTCCAAGCGGACCCTGCATGTGGCATGGGCGTCGTACCTGGGTCGAGGCTCCCGGCGGACGGACCCTGCCGGCCGGTGTCCCGCCCGGGATCCGCCGTCCAGGACTGCGCGCAGCAAGGCCGGATCGCCGTCGCCGGTGTCCGCCGCTCCTCGCAGGACGGTGCGGAGGCAAGGGCGGTCGGCATGACCGGTGAGGACCGTGGCGAGCGCGACGGCCGCCGTGGTGGCCCCGGCGTCCGCCGCCGGCCTGCGAGAACTCAGGCCGGGAGGCCCAGTTCCCTGGCGATCAGCATGCGCTGGACCTCGCTCGTGCCCTCGCCGATCTCCAGGATCTTGGAGTCCCGCCACATCCGCGCCACCGGGTACTCGTTCATGAACCCGTACCCACCATGGATCTGTGTCGCCTCACGCGCGTTGTCCACCGCCGCCGTCGAGGAGTACAGCTTCGCCACCGCCGCCTCCCTCTTGAACGGCTCCCCCCGCACCAGCCGCGACGCCGCGTCCCGCCAGCCCACCCGCGCCATGTGGGCCCGCATCTCCATGTCCGCGATCTTGAACTGGATCGCCTGGTAGTCACCGATCGGGCGCCCGAACGCGTGGCGCCCACCCGCGTACTTCACCGACTCGTCCACGCACCCCTGCGCCAGTCCCGTCGCCAGCGCCGCGATCGCCACCCGCCCCTCGTCGAGGATCCGCAGGAACTGCGCATAGCCACGGCCCTCCTCGCCCAGCAGGTTCCCGCCCGGCACCCGCACGTCCGAGAACGACAGCCCACGCGTGTCCGACGCGTTCCACCCCACCTTCGAGTACGGCGCCGCCACCGTGAGGCCCGGCGTCCCCGACGGCACGATGATCGACGAGATCAGCGGCCGGCCGTCCGGCTTGCGGCCCGTCACCGCCGTCACCGTCACCAGACCCGTGATGTCCGTACCCGAGTTGGTGATGAAGCACTTCGACCCGTTGATCACCCACTCGTCCGTCGCCTCGTCCCGCACCGCCGTCGTCCGCGTCCCGCCCGCGTCCGAGCCGCACTCCGGCTCCGTCAGCCCGAACGCCCCCAGCATCTCCCCCGCGCACAACCGCGGCAGCCACTGCCGCTTCTGCTCCTCCGTCCCGAACCGGAACACCGGCATCGCGCCCAGCGAGACGCCCGCCTCCAGCGTGATCGCCACCGAGGAGTCCACCCGCGCCAGCTCCTCCAACGCGATCCCCAGGGCCAGGTAGTCCCCTCCCATCCCGCCGTACTCCTGTGGGAACGGCAGCCCGAACAGCCCCATCCGCCCCATCTCCCGCACGATCTCGTACGGGAACTCATGGCGCTCGTACAGGTCCCCGATCTTCGGGGCCACCACGTCCTGGGCGAACTCGGCGACGGTGCGGCGCAGTTCCTCGTGCTCGGGGGTGAGGCGATGGTCCATGGTGTCGTCGGTCCTTAGGTGAGAGGGTTCGTACACGGATCAGGCCTGCCACGTCCCGGTCGGTCGCGAGGCGGCTTCGCGCACCACGTCCGCAGGCTTGCAGGAGGAGAAGCGCACGAGACGGTCGGTGTGCGGGTTCTGCGGGCTGGGGCGGAATGCGGAACAGGCAGCCCAGGGCCACTCCGACGATCGCCGACTCGGCGAGCGGCGTGTCGAAGCAGCGCTGCGGGCCGCACTCCTCGGCGAGGCCCTCGGTCACCCGGAAGACGCCGCCCTGGCGAACCACGTCCTGGCCGAAGACGACGACCCGCTCGTCCTCGGCCATGGCCTCGCGCAGCGCCGTGTTGATCGCTTCCACCATGGTCGCCGCCACGGCTCACTCCTTCCGGGACAGTTCGGCGAGCAGTTGTCCGGCCTGCTCCAGCAGGTCCTTCGACGGCTCGTGCAGTACGTGTGCGAACAGCTCCGCGGGCGGCACGTCAGGGGCGTCGAACACGCCCTCCCTCAGCTCGGCGCACCTGCGGATGGCCCGGTCCCCGGCGCGGTCCTCGGTCTCCTCGTGCCACAGGCCCCGGTGGGTGAGGTGGCGCCGGTAGCGGGGCAGGGGGTCGAGCCGCTCCCAGCGGTCGACCTCCTCCTGTGTGCGGTACCGGGTCGGGTCGTCCGAGGTGGTGCAGCCGCCGGTGCCCGGTCCCGTCAGCGGTGCCCATGGACTGGGTGATGGCCGTCTTCATCAGGGGCCGGCTTGCGGGGACTTCACCGCGCTGAACGGCTCCCCGGTTGCCGGGGTTCGCCGAGAAGACCGGGTCCTCGAAGATCTGCTGGGCGACGGCGTGGCGGGTGGCCGCCCGGTCGGCCGCCGGCGGCCTCTCCGCTTCCGCTCCGGCGTCGGCGGCCAACGGGTCGGAGGCGAACAGCGGTTGAGACAGATCCATGATGTGCTCCTGTGGAGAGGGCGGAGACGGGTGCTCCCGCGGGCGGGCGCGTGTGTGCCCGCCCGCGGATCGGCCGTCAGCCGTCAGCCGTCATGGGGTCTGGTCAGCCCAGCGGGGGCCAGGTGAGGACCGCTTCGTTCTGACGGGTGAGCTTGGACAGCGGCGCGAACCGGAAGTAGAGATCGCGCGCCAGGGCGGGGAAGAAGCCCTCCAGCTGCTCGGTCTCGCTCAGCGCACGGGCCGCGGCGACCAGCCCCTGTGTCCGCGGCCTGCGCTCGTCCTCGTAGCCGCGCAGCGCCGCGACCGGGTCCGCTGTCGCGCGCAGGTGCTGGGCGAGGACGACGGCGTCCTCGATGGCCAGCGCCGCCCCCTGGCCCAGACTCACGAGCATCGGGTGGGCCGCGTCGCCGAGCAGGGTCGTGCGTCCGGTGCCCCACCGCTGGAGGAACGGGCGGTCCTGGGCGGTGATGCGGACGATCGATTCCTCGGGGGTGGCACGGATCGCCTCCCGCACCTCGTCGGCCCAGCCCGCGAAGAGGCCCTCGAGCCCTTCCTTGCCGCGCCGCAGGTGTCCGGAGGCGCCCGGGGGCACGTTCTTCGTCGCCCACCAGTAGGCGCGGCCGCGGCCGATGTCAGCGAGGCCGAAGCGCTGCCCACGCCCCCAGTAGTGCGCTGCGTAGCCCTTGCTCATCCGCGGGTGCGTGAAGGGCACCGTGGCCAGCCAGCACGCGTAGTTGCCGGGCCGCGGTTCGTCGGCGCCCGCCACCTGCCTGCGCACCGCCGAGTTGAAGCCGTCCGCTCCGATCAGGAAGTCGCCCGAGGCGGTCCTGCCGTCCTCGAAGGTGACCTCGACCCCGTCCTCACCGCTGCTGAACCCGGCTGCCGCGGCACCGAATTCGATGACGCTCTCGTCTCCGAGCGCGTCCAGCAGCGTCTGCTGGAGGTCGGCCCTGTGCACGGCGTAGTTCGAGGCCCCCAGCCGGTCCGAGACCTCACGGAACGGGAGGGCCCTGATCGGACGGCCGCGCCGGGTGAGGAACTTGAGCTCGTCGAAGACCTCACCGCGCTTGTCGAGCCCCGGGGCGATGTCGATGTCGAGGGTGCGCAGCGCCAGGACGGCGTTGCACATCAACGACACCGCCGTGGTGCCCGGGCGCAGCTCGGGAGCCCGCTCGAAGACCTGCACCTCGACCCCTGCGCGGCGCAGTGTCGCGGCGGCCGCGAGGCCGCCGATGCCCGCTCCGATGACGAGGGCCTTGCGCGGGGGGTGCTGCGTCATTTCCCACTCCTCTTCGGCGGCCGCCGGCCCGGTCGGCCGGTCATGATCACCTGTGTCACCTTCTCGGCCACGACGTTCACGTGCGGTTCCTCCAGGAGCACCAGGTGGTCACCGGGGACGTCGACCACCTGGAGCCGTCCCGTGGTCAGGTCGCCCCAGCCGTTGGTGGGGTCCGTGTGCAGGCTCTGCGCGGCCCCGTGCATCGGCTGAAGGATCTCCGGCAGTTCCGAGGTCGCACGGAGCAGCACCACGTCCTCGTCGCCCGGTTCGGGCCGGTAGGTGAGGATCGCCCGCCAGTGCGCCTTGAACATCTCGAACAGGCGGCGCACGGTGGTGCGTGAGCTGCCCGCGGGCAGGACGCCCGCCTGTGTGGCGTGTCCGACGATGAAGTCGAACTTCGCCTCCTCCTCCAGGCCGTCCGGCAGCGGGACCACCGGTGCGGTGCCGCCGCGCTCCATCCACAGCAGCTCCCAGAAGAACCACTCCAGCAGCGAGTGGTCGGCGACGTCGGGCCGCTCCCCCTGCTTGACGGCGATCGGGTCGATCAGCACGGTGCCGTGCAGGGCGTCCGGGTCACCGCGCCGCAGCTGTCGCGCCATCTCGAAGGCGATGAAGCCGCCGAAGGACCACCCTCCGATCACGTAGGGCCCTTCGGGGCGCACGCGCCGCACGGCTTCCAGGTAGCCCGCCGCCATCTCGGGGATCGAGCTGAGGGGCTCGGTGCCCGGCACGGTCCCCGACGCCTGGAGCGCGTAGACCGGCTGGTCCTGCGGCAGGTGACGGGCGAGGCGTACGTAGCACAGCACGTGGCCGCCCAGCGGGTGGACCAGGAACAGCGGCGGCTTGTCGCCCTCGGTGCGGATCGGCACGACCGGGTCGAACCGGGCCGCGGAGCCGCTGCCCCGCAGGTGCTGTGCCAGACCGGCGACGGTCGGGGCGGCGACGAACGCGGAGAGCGGGACGTTGACGCCGTAGCGCTTCTCGATCGTCATCACCAGCCGCATCGCGGTCAGTGAGGTGCCCCCGATGTCGAAGAAGTTGTCCCGCACGCCCACCGCGGGCAGTTCCAGCAGTTCCGCCAGGATGCCCACCAGTGCCTTCTCGTGCTCGTCGGCGGGCGGGGAGGCGTCCGACGACGGCGCGGCCAGCGGAATGCGGCGCAGCAGCGCGTCGTCCCGCTTGCCGCTGGGCGTCAGGGGCAGGCTCGCCAGCCACTCCAGGTGCGAGGGCATCATGTAGTCCGGCAGCACCGCGCGCAGTCGGCTGCGCAGCTCGTCCAGGTCCACGACGTCGGCGTCGCCGACGAGGAACGCCGCGAGGAACGCGTCGCCGCCCTCCCGGCGCCGCGCCACCACCGCCACCTCCCGGACCCCGGACGCCGACTGCTCCTCGGCGAGCTTGGCGATCGCGAGTTCCACCTCGGCCGGCTCGACCCGGAAGCCACGCACCTTCACCTGGGAGTCGGCGCGGCCCAGCCATGCGAGGTTGCCGTCGGGCATGACCCGGGCCAGGTCGCCCGTGCGGTACAGGCGGGCGCCCGGCTCACCGGACGGGTCCGGTACGAACCGCTGCTCGGTCAGGTCGGGGCGGTTGCGGTAGCCGTGGGCCAGGCACACCCCTCCGACGTAGATCTCGCCCTTCGCGCCCGGCGGCACCGGCCGCATCAGGCCGTCGAGCAGGTGCAGCTCGATGCCGTCCACCGGCACGCCGACGGGCGGCAGGTCGGGGAAGAGGGCCGGGTCGCCGGTCATCGTGTGATGGGTCAGCAGGTGGGTCTCGGTGGGCCCGTACTGGTTCTCCAGGACCGTGTCCGGCCGCGCCGCGCAGAACCGGCGGATCTCGTCGGTGATCCTCAGCTGCTCTCCGGAGGAGATGACCACCCGCAGGGCAGCAGGGCGGATGCCCAGCGCCTGGGACGTCTCTGCGAGCTGCTGGAGCGCGACGTAGGGCATGAAGACCCGCTCCACCTCCTCGCGGTCCAGGAGCCGCAGCAGGGCCGGCATGTCCTTCCGCTCGTCCTCGGTGAGCAGCTGCAGGGTGCCGCCGCCGCACAGCGTGGAGTAGATCTCCTGGAACGCCACGTCGAAGCTCAGGGGGGCGAACTGGAGGGTCTTGCCGCCCGCCGCACCGCTGGCGGAGGGCACCTGCCAGCGCATGTAGTTGGCGAGCACCCGGTGCGGGAGTTCGACGCCCTTGGGCTCGCCGCTGGACCCGGAGGTGAAGAGCAGGTAGGCGACGGTCTCGCCGGTGATCTCCGGCAGTTCCGCCGGGCCGCCCGGGTCCGGTTCGGTCTCGAGCAACCCGTCCACGTACAGCAGCCGGGAGAAGCCGTCGAAGAGCGGTGCGTGCGTCTCGTCGGTGACGATCCACAGCGGATCGGCCTGGGCGATCATCATCGCGAGCCGGCCCCGCGGGTAGCTGACGTCGAGCGGCACGCAGGTGGCTCCGGCCTTCCCCACGCCCAGGACGGTCGCCAGGGTCTCGGGCGAGCGGTCCATGGCGATGCCGATGGTGGAACCGGTGCGCACTCCGGCGCCGATGAGGCCGTGGGCTATCCGGTTCGCGGCCGCGTCGAGCCGGGCGTACGTCCAGCGGCGCGCACCGCAGCTGACGGCCACCGCGTCGGGCGTACGGGCGACGTGCTCGCCGATCAGCCGGATGACGTCCGCGGGCGCCTCCCCCGCGAGCTGCGCGGCGGATACGCGTCCGCCGCCCAGGAAGGCGAAGTCCACGTCCTCTTCGGGTCGCTCGGTGATCCGCCGGAGGATGGCGACGTACGTCTGTCCGATGCTCTCGATCTGGGAGCGGGAGAAGGTGCGTCCGTCGCAGTCCATGCGCAGCCACAGGCGCTCGTCCACCGGGTCGACCACGGCGTTGACCAGGAGCTTGAAGTTCGTCTCCTCCCAGGTCCTGAACTCGGTCAGCTCCATGCCGGTGCCCTCGAAGAGCGAGGTGAGCACGTGCGGGTGGACGTAGTTGAAGGCCATGTCGAAGATGACGTCCCCGCCGCGGTCCTCCTGGATGGCGCTGAGCGGGTAGCGCCGGTGGGGATGGCTCTCCCGCTCCTGTGCGTACACCTCGCGCGCCGAGTCCAGCCAGGAACGCGGCCGGGCGTCCAGGCGCAGCGGCAGCGTCTCCAGGAACAGCCCGGTGATCCGTTCGGCGTCGGCCTGCTCCGGCCGTCCGCCGGTGACCAGGCCGGTGGTGATGTCCTGCAGGCCGGAGAACAGCCGCAGCGTCAGGCAGTGCGCTGCGAGCAGCAGGGACTTGACCGGCAGGTCGTGGGTGCGCGCCAGGCGGCCCACCCGGTCGGCCAGGCCGTCCGGCAGCTCCACCTGGTGCACGATGAGACCCGTGTCGCCCGCGGCCTCGTACGGCCGCAGGCCGTCGATCTGGGCCAGTTCGGCGCCGTCGAGCAGCCGCTGCCAGTACTGCTTGCTCTCCTGGGAGGCGAGGGCCCGGCGCTCCTCGCGTACGTACAGGGCCGGCGAGGGCAGCTCCCGCGACGGGACGGCGGCGACGGGCTGTCCGGCGTGGTGGAGGAAGTCCTGGAGCAGTTCGCGCACCAGCGTGGCCACGCTCCAGCCGTCGAGGATCGCGTGGTGGAAGCTGAACACCAGCTCCAGGCGGTCGCGCAGGACGTGCATGCGGAACAGGTACAACGGCGGCCGGTCCAGGCGGTACTCGTGGTAGCGCCGTTCCTGGACGTGCCGGTCCACCTCGTCCTGCGCCTCCTGCTCGCCGCGGCCGCGCAGGTCCACGATCTGCAGTCCGCCGTCGGCCTGTCGGTGCACCAGCTGGAGCGGCTCGGAGTAGCTGCCGAGGTCGAAGGCGGAGCGCAGCACCGGATGGCGCCGTACCAGGCCGTCGAAGGCGCGGCGCAGCGCCTGCTCGTCCCACGGCGACCTCAGCGAGTAGCGGAAGACGTCGTGGTAGACGGCCGACCTCTCGTGCTCCCGGCTGTGGTAGAGCAGGCCCAGGTGCAGCCGGGTGGCCGGGTAGGCGTCCGCCAGGCCGGTCAGCCGTGCCCGGTCAACGCCCGAGACCAGGGCGAACGGTGCCGGCGGTGCGTCCTCTTCCTCCCGCGGCGCGGTCGTCGCGGCCGCCGCGAGCGCGGCGACGGTGGGGTTGCGGACCATGTCGGCCAGGGTGAAGTGGACCCCCGCACGCCGTGCCTCCGCCTGGATGCGGAGCATCTGGATGGAGTCCCCGCCCAGGGAGTAGTAGTCCTGGTGGACGCCGACCGCGTCGGTTCCCAGTACGGCCGCCCAGGCCGCCGCGAGCTTCGCCTCGGTCTCGTTGGACGGCGTCTGCGCGCCGGGGTCCGTCTCCACCCTGGGAGCGGGCAGCCGCCGCCGGTCGGCCTTGCCGTTCGCGGTCAGCGGTATCCGGTCGATCCGCACGAAGTACGCCGGGATCATGTACTCCGGCAGGGAGTCCAGCAGTCGGGCCCGCAGGCCGGCCGCCCCCACCTCCTCGTCCGCCACGTAGTAGCCCACCAGGTGCACGCCGCGGCCGGGCGCGGTCCGGTCCACCACGAGGGCGTCCCGCACGCCCGGGCAGGCCGCCAGGCGGTTGCCCACCTCGCCCAGCTCCACGCGGTTGCCCCGGATCTTGACCTGGTCGTCCAGCCGGCCCAGGTACTCCAGGGTGCCGTCCGCCAGCCACCGCGCCCTGTCGCCGGTCCGGTACATGCGCCCGCCCCGCGTGAACGGGTCCGGCACGAACGCCGCGGCGTCCAGCTCGGGCCGGTCCAGGTAGCCGCGCGCCACGCCCACGCCCGCGATGCACAGCTCACCGGCGACGCCGGCGGGCTGAAGGTCCCCGTGCGGCCCGACCACGTACAGCCGGATGTTGTCGATCGGCCGCCCGATCGGCACCCGGCGCGCCTCCCCGTCCGTTCCGCCGGGGCATTCGTAGTACGTGACGTCGACCGTGGCCTCGGTGGGACCGTAGAGGTTGACCAGCCGGGGAGCCGTGGCACCGGCGGCCGCGAACACCCGGTTGAAGCGGTTCACATGAGCGGGTGTCAGCGCCTCACCGCTGCAGAACACCCGGCGCAGGGATGCCGCGTCCGCCACCCGGGCCGGGTCCTCCTCGACCAGGTCGAGGAAGGGCCCGAGCATCGACGGCACGAAGTGGACCACGCTCACCCGGTGGGCTCGTACGGTGCGGAGGATGGCTTCGGGGTCGCGCTCCCCCCGGGGCGGCAACAGCGCCAGGCCGGCCCCGGTGAGCGCCCACCAGAACAGCTCCCACACCGACACGTCGAAGGTCGCCGGCGTTTTCTGCAGCAGGACGTCCCCCGCACCGACCGGGTAGCGGCGCTGCATCCACTCCAGCCGGTTCACCACGGAGCGGTGTTCGATCTGCACGCCCTTGGGCCGCCCGGTGGATCCGGAGGTGTAGATGACGTACGCGAGGTCCTGCGGTCCGCCCAGCGGGACGGGTGCGGCGGGCGCGGTGGACGCCGCGGCCTCCAGGCGCCGTACGGGCACGGCGTCGCCCACCAGGGCGGTGGGCACGGTGCCGCCCAGCAGCACCGCTGCCACCTTGCTGTCCGCCAGGACGAACCGGACTCGCTCCTCGGGGTGGCCCGGGTCGACGGGGACGTAGGCGGCGCCTGCCTTGAGGACGCCCAGGACCGCCGCGACGAGGTGCGGGCCGCGCTCGGCCACCACGGCGACCCGGTCGCCCGTCTGCACGCCGTCCTCACGCAGCTGGTGCGCGATGTGGTTGGCCCAGCCGTCGAGGCGGGCGAAGGTCAGCGACTGTGCGGGGTCGTCGGTGACGACGGCCACCCGGTCGGGCGTCCGTGCCGCCTGCCGCTCGAAGAGCGCGTGGACGGTGGCGTCCTCGGTGAACGCGTGCACCGGGCCGGTGCCCGTCGCGATCAGGGCGGCCCGCTCCTCCTCGCCGATCATGGGGATCTGCGACAGCGGCAGGTCCGCCCCCGCGAGCGCGCCCTTGAGGATCGCCTCGATGTGGGTGGCCACCGACTCCACGGGGAAGTCCGCGTCGAACACGTCCAGGGCGTAGTCCATGTCGACCAGGACGTCACTGGTGTCGTCCAGTTCGTTGACGACCACGGCCAGCACGTCGTCGTCGTGGGCACGCGCCTGCACGACGGTCTCGTACTCCACGCCCTGGACGGCCGGCGGACTGGGCCAGCGCAGATAGGCGATGGTGGTGTCGAACAGCCGCTTGGGGCCGCTCCCCTGGAGCGGTACGCAGCGCAGCAGGTCGCCCAGGGAGAAGCGCTCGTGGGGCTTGAGCTCCCGGGTCGACGCCTGCACCTCGGCCACGAGCTCGCTCATCGTACGGTCCCCGCCGGCTGCCACCCGCAGCGGCAGGGTGTTCGCGAAGTGGCCTACGGTCTGCTTCTGCACAGGGGTGGGCCGGTTCAGCAGCGGTACGCCCAGGACGACTTCGTCGCTGCCGTGCACCCGCGACAGGTAGACGGCGAAGGCGCCCGCGACGAACGCGAAGACCGAATGGCCGCGTGCCCGGATGCTCTCGATGACACCGCGTTCGATCGTGAAGCTGTGGCGGGCGCTGCTGCGGGAGCCGGCCGGGGCCGAGCGGCGGAAGAGGGCCGGGGAGACGCCCCGCAACTTCTCCTGGAAGTAGGCCCGGTCATCCGCGTAGTCGTCCGAGGCGCGGTAGCGGCGCTCGTCCTCCGTGAATTCCAGGTAGGACGGCACGGACGGCTCTTCGAACCGCCCGGTGCTTCGCATCCGGTCGTATTCGGCGCGGACTTGGGACATGAAGAGGTTCAGGCCCCAGGCGTCCGCGACGATGTGGTGCACCTTGACGTAGGAATGAAAGACTCCCTCGGCCTCCTTGAGGACCGCGAGCGTGAACAGCCGGCTGCGTTCCACCTCGAAAGGCACGTCGAACGCGTCCTTGATCCACGCCTCGCAGGAAGCACGCGGCGACGGGGCGTCGGAAAGGTCGATCGTCGGGATGTCGTAAGCCTCATCCTCGACCCACTGGCGCGGAGTCCCCTCCTCCGGGTCGATCCGGATCCGGAACGCATCGTTGCGGTCGACCGCACGGCGCAGGCACGCCTTGAGGAGGTCGACGTCCACGTCACCGGTGAACCGGTCGGTGATGAAGCAGTTGAACTGCGGGAGATCTGGAAAGAGAGAGTTCGCAGCCCAAATATCCTGCTGGTAGGCCGTGAGGGAGTAACGCTCCCGTCGATTCACGATCGCTCCATTTTCCTCGGCTCTTGCCTTCATTTCCTGAGTTGTTCGACTGTCTTCTCCGATGCCCTACGCCCGCCGTGGTCGATGCCATACGCCGGTATCAGCCGCCGTTCTCCGCGGCGATGGTGCTGCCGTGGTACCAGGGGTTTCCCGCAGCCTCGGATATGAGGTTGCGCGACTTCGTCTCCCGCGCCCTGCCCAGATCGAGAGTGAGGTACTGGACGAACTCCAGAGCGGTGAAGTACTGCCGGATGAAAGTCGGCTGGTCGAGTTCGATCTCGGTGACGGTGACCTTCGCGTTCTGCGGGATCGGCGCGGTCAGCAACGACACCAGATTCTTCCGCTTGGCCCGGGTGTACTCGTCCTCTTCCGGGTCGGAGAAGACGAGGATGCTGTGCCTGCGCTCAGGGTCGGTGAGCGTGGCCACCTCGCTGTGGCAGAACTCGTGGAAATAGTTGCGCGTCGCCGGCACCATGGCGATTTCGTTGAAGTGCATCTTGGCCAGCTTCAGCAGGCTCTCGTGCCACTTGGGCGAACCGAGCATGATGATGTTGGCGTTCTCGCTGCGCGCGGCGGCGTCCGCGGCCAGGGCACGCAACTCGGGGGTGAAGTCGGCCCGCAGGTCCTCGGCCAGGGAACGGACCTCGGGCCCGTAGTCCTCGTTCAGCAGACCGAGTTTCAGGAACATGTCAACCAGGATCGAGAAGTACTGGCCCACGTGGAACAGCGGGTACTCGCGGTCCGGCTTGCTCAGCGTCCAGCGCGCGATGGACACGCCGTGCTCCTCGCCCAGCTCGCCGAGCCGGCCGCCCGAGGTGAGCAGCAGCACCCGGTCATGCATGGGGCGCAGCGCGTGGAAGGCACGGACCGGCTCGTTGGAGTAGCCGCTGTACGAACTCAGGATGATGAGCGTGCGCTCGTCCTCGATCACCGCGCGCGGAACAAGGTACTCGAAGTCGTAGTCGTTGAAGACATACACTTCGAGGTCGCTGCGGATCGAGTTGAAGAACACCTTTATCACGTCCGACACGATGGCCGAGCAGCCCATTCCGCTGAAGACGATGCGCGTGA
Source organism: Streptomyces sp. NPDC085946 (assembly GCF_044540485.1). Classification (NCBI taxonomy): domain Bacteria; kingdom Bacillati; phylum Actinomycetota; class Actinomycetes; order Kitasatosporales; family Streptomycetaceae; genus Streptomyces; species Streptomyces sp. NPDC085946. The sequence continues at coordinate 278,398 of NZ_JBITSF010000006.1, forward strand.
AGTGACCGTCCTTCAGCCTCTTCAGGAGGTCGGAAGAGATGCCGGATATGTCATACTCGTCGAACTTGGTGAACCCTGCGTGGTACTCCTGCTCCAGGAACTCCTGGTAGCGCTCAAGGCGTGATCGCATGAGTATTCCTCTCCTAGGAAGTCAATGGAGTGCCGGCGATTCCAGCAGGAGCGAGCGTGCGCCCCGGTCGTGCACCGAGCGCTTCACCACATGAACTGGCCGCCGTCCACGATCAGTTTCTGCCCCGTGATGTACGCGGCCCCCTCGCCCACCAGGAACTCCAGCGCGTCCGCCATCTCGTCGGTGGCACCTATCCGGCGCTGCGGTATCTCGCTCAGCAACGCATCCATGTACTCCGGCTCGGCCAAGCGGTAGCGCGTACGCATTTCTTCCGTGTCGATCATTCCCGGAATGAGGCAGTTCACGCGGATGCTCGGAGCGAGTTCCATGGCCAGGCACTTGGTGAGATGAAGCATCCCGGCTTTGCTCGAACAGTAGTTGGCGCCGTTCGTCCGGGGCCGGATCGCTGTGGTCGCACCGATGTTGACGATGGAACCGCCGCCGGCCTCCAGCATGGCCGGGGCGAAGGCCCGCGTCATATAGAACGGGCCGGACAGATTGGTGTCCAGTACCCGGCGCCAGTCGGAGTCGGAAATCTCGAGCACCGGACGGTCGATGTTGAGACCGGCATTGTTCACCAGGACCTGCGGGACTCCGTGCTCGGTCCGTACGAGTTCCGCGAGTTCGGCGACCTCGTCCGGGTCGGACACGTCCGACCGTACGACAGACAGCCCCTTCTCCACCTCTTGCCGGGCAAGATTCGCCGACTCTTCGTCGCTGCGGTACGTGGCGACCACCCGGAATCCCATCCGGGTCAGACGGCGACTGAAAGCGAGACCAATTCCCTTGGTTCCGCCGGTAACGACGGCAAGCCTGTCAGGCGAATTCACTCGAACTCCCTTTCCTGGATGCGGCGCCGGGGACACGAACAGGGCACGCCGCCCCGCCCCGCCCCGGCACCGAGGAGGCGGGAAGGCGGGTGGGGTGACGACAGGGGTGACGGTGATGCGGTCCGGATCAGGTGCCGGCAGCGCGGGGCGGCGCCGAGCGCCGTCGCGCGGCCCCGCGCGGAACCGCACGGATGCGTGCAGCTCGCACACACGCGTGCTGCGTGGAGGGATGGGACGGGCCCGTGCATCGGCGCACGGCGCCCGGGTGGGAGATGCGGGAACGCATGGGTGCACGGACGTGAGGACCCGAAGGGTGCGTCCCACGGGCGCAGGGCCCCGTCGAAGCGATCCGGCCGCGCCCTGACGGGCGGGCGCCCCGTGTCAGACGGCCGGAGTGGTCCGCCCGACGGATCGGCGGGGCGGCAGGGGACGGGCCGGATTCACCGGGTGATGGGCTTGCGGGCCCGCAGGATGACGTCGAAGCGGCCCGGGTACTGGCGGTCGATCGGCTCGAAGCCCGCTTCGGTGTACCACTGCTCGAATTCCTGCGCCGTGTAGATACGGCCCTCGGGTGACGCGATCGTCTGGACGTACCCCGCCATGAACGCGGCGTGGGCCGGCCCGGTCTCGTCGTCGTCCTGGGCACACGCGACGATCACCATGTGACCGCCCGGCTCCAGCGCGCGGTACGTCTTCGCGAAGAGGTCGCGGACCTGATCGGGCGACCAGATCTCAAGGAAACGGGAGTAGACGACGCAGTCGTGGGACGAGGGGAACTCGTCCTTCCAGATGTCGGTCCCGACCGCGTCGATGCGCTCGGAGAGGCCCGCCTCGGCGACGCGGGCGGCGGCCATCTCCGCCACGTTGGGCAGTTCGAGGATGGTTGCCCGGAGATGCGGCCAGCGCTGCGCGAAACCGATGGAGTTGGTCCCGGTGCCTCCGCCGACGTCCAGCACCCTCTTGTACGACGAGAAGTCCACGGCGTTGACGAGGTCCTCGACCACCGAGCGGCTCTGGTGCTCCATCATGGCCGTGAAGACCTGCTCCAGGTTCTTGTCCTCCCCGAGGAGCTCGTAGAGCGTGGTCGCCGGGGAATCGGCGAGCAGTTCGCGGTGCAGCCCCTCGTTCTTGTTGCTCACCAGCGACTCGTGGAGCCAGCCCATCGGCTGGTACAGCATCTCGTGGGTGTAGCGGACGATCACCGGCATGAACGCGTCCTGGTCGCCGGCCAGCAGGTCGGTGGCCGCGGTGTTGTGGTAGCCGTCGCCCTCCTTGCGTACGAGGCCGAACGCACAGCACCCGAGGAGCAGCACGTGTCCGGCACGTTCGTGCAGCCCGAGCTCGGCGGTGATCTCGTCAAGACTGCTGCCCGGCCGGTTCTTGAGCAGGGTGAAGAGTCCAAGACGCAGGGCGGCGTGCATGAACGGGAACCTGAAGCTGGTGTACACCAGCTCCCACAGCTCGTCTAAGGCCGTCTCCGAAGATTCCTTCACGGTTTGTCCTCCACGTTTCTTGCAGGTCGCGAGCAAGCGCTTTCGGCCATGGAGCAGTCGAGTTCCGCAACGTCCGGTTCTCTCCGGCCGGTGCTCCCCGCGGAACAGACATACGTCGTGCCGCAACCGCTCACCCGCCCGTCAGTCCGCCCGAGGCGGGCGTATCACCACCGCACCGGCAGCTCTCGCACCCCCCGGATCAGCATCCCCGGGAGCCACTCCCCCGGCTCCCCGTCCGCCGCCAGGTCCGGGCAGCGCTCCAGGAGCGTGCGCAGCGCCACCTCGCCCTCGAGGCGTGCGAGGGGGGCGCCCAGGCAGAAGTGGATCCCGTGTCCGAAGGAGAGATGGTTCCGGGCGTCGCGCCGTCGTACGTCGAAGCGGTCCGGATCGGGGAAGCGCGCCGGGTCGCGGTCCGCGCCGGCCATGGCGATCAGCACGATGGCACCGCGCGGCACCCGTACGCCGCCGATCTCGGTCTCCTCCAGGGCGATGCGCGGCGTGGTGGTCTCCACCGGCCCGTCGTAGCGCAGCGTCTCCTCCACCACCCCCGACGCCAGCCCCGCCGGATCGGCCCGTACGGCCGCCAGCTGCTCGGGGTGCGCGAAGAGCGCGCGCACCGCGTTGCCGATCGTGTTGACCGTCGTCTCGTGCCCGGCAACGAGCAGCAGGAAGGCCAACGAGACCAGCTCGTCCTCGGTGAGCCGGTCGCCGCCCTCGTCGACCGTGTGGACGAGGGCGCTGAGCAGGTCCTCCCCGGGGTTCTCGCGCTTGGCGGCGATGAGCCCCATGAGATACGGCATGACCTGCTCGTACGCCTCCTTCTCCGCCTCGGGGCTGGTGGGCGCGAGGGTCTCGTTGGACCAGGCGTGGAAGGCGGCGCGGTCCAGGCCGGGGACGCCGAGCAGTTCGGAGATGACGATCATGGGGAGCGGGGAGGCGAACGCGTCGATGAGGTCGGCGCGGCGCGCTCCGTCCGCCGTCATGCGGTCCAGCAGCTCGTCGGTGATCTCCTGGACGCGGCCCCGCATCCCCTCGACCCGCCGGGCCGTGAACTCCCGCGCCACCAGCTTCCGCAGCCGGGTGTGGTGGGGCGGGTCGCTCATCAGCATGTTGGAGTTGCCGAGCATGTTCAGGGCGTACGGCGGGCTCCAGCCGGTCTGCCGCCACTCGCGCTGCCAGTCCCGGCTGAGCTGCGGGGCGGTGAAGGCCTCGCGCGCGGCCTCGTACCCGACCACGAGCCACACCCGGCCCCTGTCGGGTGTGATCACCTGGTGCACCGGACCGCGCTCGCGCAGCCGCGCGTAGGCGACGTACGGGTCGGCGGTGAAGTCGGGGCTGAGCGAGGCGAGCACCTCGATCCCGCCGGGGCTGTCGGGCCGGCCGGCTAAGTCGGGTATCGCGGGATCGGCGGCGGCTTTCTCGATCTCGGTCACGACGGAATTCCCTTCCCTCAGGCCCGGGTCACCAGCCCCCGCCGACCACTCCGAGCACGGCACCTCACTTAACAACGCCGAAGCGGGCGTGCTGCTTCGCCCCGTCACGGCCGTTCACATAGATGGTTTCTGCGGTCACAGATGGAACACCAAACCCGGTGGTCGCACAAGATGTTCAAGGTTCTCGCACCCGCACCAATGGCGTGAATCATGCGCTGCGCAACCGCTGAATCCCTGGCCACGCGGCCGGATGGTCAGGACGCGGGTGAACACAGGTCCGCCCAGTGACTTGAAGTCGCCTGATGGAAACTCTGGCATCCGGGACCCCCGCTCAACTCGAACATCGCGACGCGACGGCCGGCGGTTCGTAAGAACTCCTGAAATCGCGTCGCCGACCCGCGGGAGAACTGCCGCCGAATTTTCCGGAACACTCACGAATTTCTGACATGCCGCTGAGCCCGGCGAGATACTTCTTCGCTTGCGCCGGGCTCACGGTGTTCGGAACGGTGCGCGGCGCTCAAGCACCCGGCCCCGGTCCATGGGACCGGGGCCGGACCGCGGCTGCGCGGCTGCCCCCAGGACGCCCGCGCGGCCGCACACCGAGACGGCGGCGGCGTGAAGGCACCAAGGGGCGCGGGGAACGGGGCACGGAAGGATCCTGCGAAAGCGCAGGAGGAACGGGAAGAGTCAGCGGACCCCTGCGACCGAACGCGGGGCCACCACCTGGTCGACGATCCCGAACTCCAGGGCCTGCTCCGCCGTGAGCACGCGGTCGCGCTCGATGTCCTCGTGGACCTTGGCGGCATCACGGCCGGTGTGGCGGGCGAGGAGTCCCTCGACGAGCTCTCGCTGGCGCTGCACCTCGCGGCCGTGGATCACCAGGTCGGAGACCTGGCCCTGGCTGCCGGGGCTGTGCGGCTGCCTGAGGACGACCCGGGCCCCCGGCAGCGCCAGGCGCTTGCCGGGCGTGCCCGCGGCCAGGATCACGGCGGCCACCGAGTTGGCCTGCCCCAGGCAGACCGTCTGGATGTCGGGCTGCACGAACTGCATCGTGTCGTACACCGCGGTGAGCGACGTGAGGTCGCCGCCGGGCGAGTTGATGTAGATGGAGATGTCCCGCTCCGGATCCAGGGACTCGAGGCACAGCAACTGGGCCATGACGTCGTTCGCCACGACGTCGTCGAGCTCGTGGCCGAGGAAGATCACACGCTCCTCGAAGAGCTTCGCGTAAGGGTCGTACTCCCTGGTGCCCTGCGCGGTGCGCTCGACGAAGCGCGGCGTCACGTAGCGGCTCTCAGGGCGCAGACGGCCGGATCCGGACGGACCCGCCGCTGGGGTGGACATGGACGTGCTCACTGGACTTGGCCCTTCTGGGGGATGGCCGAACGTGCCGGTCAGGAAGGCGACTAGGCGATCGATCCCTGGGCGGGGTGATTGTCGCCCGACGTCAGGACCTCGTCGATCAGGCCGTACTCCTTGGCCTCTCGGGCGGTGAACCAGCGGTCCCGGTCGGAGTCGCGCGTGATCGTCTCGGCGTCCTGGCCGGAGTGGTAGGCGATGAGCTCGGCCATCTCCTGCTTGGTGCGGATCAGCTGGTCCATGTAGACCTTGATGTCGGAGGCCGAGCCCCCGAGGCCCGCCGAGGGCTGGTGCATCAGGATCTTGGTGTGCGGCAGCGCGAAGCGCTTGCCCTTCGTGCCGGCGGTGAGGAGGAACTGCCCCATGGAGGCACAGAATCCCATCGCGATGGTCACGACATCGTTCTTGATGTACTGCATCGTGTCGTAGACAGCCATACCCGCGGTGACCGAGCCACCCGGCGAGTGGATGTACAGGTAGATGTCACGAGTCGGATCCGAGGCGAGCATCAGCATCTGCGCAGTAATGCGGTTGGCGATTTCGTCGTCGACTTCCTTGCCCAGAAAGATGATCCGGTCGTCGAGAAGGCGATTGTAGACCGCATCCACGCCAATGCCGTCACCGTTGGCGCGGGCATAGGGCATCATCTGCTGTGCTTCGAGAGGCAACTGCCGATTGCTCATCCGTTCCACTCCTCTTGTTCGCGCGCGGCACCTTTGGCGGGACTGGGAGTCCGTCCGTCGATCCGGTGCCCACCGGGCGTAGAGACAGGTGCGCTCACCCCCGCCCCATGCATCGTAAAGCTAACACGTAATTCATCCTGCACCGTTGGGCAAAGGCGAGCGCTTCGCTGAGAGCAGAGGACGCGCACCGCGCTCAAGTGGCTTGAAAATAGGGGGATACATCTCCCTCTCCCGGGAAAAGAAGGCCCGGGCCGCGAGCCCGCCCACTCATTCATGGGCACATAGGGGAACAATCGGCGCCCGGATCAAGCCAGAACGAAATGCCGGCCCACCCGCCCACGAACAACGCACTGCCCGTTCCCCGGTGGCGACTTCATGATCACAGGTCCCGCGCGAGAGGGATGCCGACCCCGGTGTTCACTGCCCCATCTCCTTACTCTGCGTCAACACCGGTACGCACGCGACGTCAGCCGTCCGGTCGACCCACAGGCGGCAATCCGCGCAGGAAGACTGCACGTCAGACGCGCACCGAGCCCTCACCCTCGGTGGCAGCGGCCGTCCGGAACAACGCCTCGGTCATTACGGTCTGTTCGCATGACGACGGTTACGACGCGCACGGTCACTTATCCGGCCGACGGCCTGACCATGGTCAGCCACCTCGCGCTCCCGGCCGGCAGCGGCCGTCGGCCCGCGGTCCTGATCGGCCCCGAGGGACCGGGGCTGAACGACTTCCAGCGGCGCCGCGCCGACGCCCTGGCCGAACTCGGCTATGTGGCACTGGCCTTCGACATCAACGGCGGACGCTGGTTCACCGACCCCGCGGAGATGCTGGCGCGCGCCACCCCCCTGCTCCGCGCCCCGCGGAGGATGCGGGACATCGGCCACGCGGCCCTCGCCGTCCTGCGCGCCGAACCGCGCACCGACCCCGACCGGATCGCCGCCATCGGTTACGGCACCGGGGGCGCGATCGTGCTCGAACTCGGCCGCGACGGCGTCGACCTGCGGGCGATCGGCACAGTCAACGCACTCACCACCGGTCGGCCGGGCGAGGCGGCACGCATCCGGTGCCCGGTGTGGGCCGGGGTCGGATCGGAGGACCCGATCATGCCTCCGGCACAGCGCGAGGCGTTCGCCGCCGAGATACAGGATGCGGGTGTCGACTGGCGTCTCGTGCTCTACGGCGGCGCCGTGCACGCCTTCCACCACCCTCCCGTCGACCAGCCGGTGGTCCCCGGCGTCGCCCACCACCCGCGGCACGCACAGCGCGCCTGGCGCGACGTCGTGAACCTGCTCACCGAGTGCTTGCCCTTGGCGGAATGACGCACAGGGGGCCTTCCCCCGGCGGGAAGGCCCTGTGGGTTCCACCGATCGGACGGCGCAACCGAGGTGGGTGCTGGGATGCTGATCGGCGGATCGATATTCGGGACGGCAGGCGGTAGCACGGCTCCGTGCCCGGTGGGGCCGAGGAGCCGGCCCGGCTGCGGGCCGGGAACCAGACGGCTGCCGAAGGCGGCGAAGGAGTGGCGGCCGGAGCGGAAGATCCCGCGCCGGGCAGCCGCCTGTTTCGCACGGGCGGTGCAGTGAGCCCCCACCGCTGCAACCTCGTTGCCGAGGACCGCGCCGTGTTCGATGTGCAGCGGACATGCCGGGTCCTGGGTGTCTTTCGCTCCGGCTGCCACCGGCACCGGGCCACCGCACAGGCCCGCACCGCACGCCAAGCCGATCGGGCCGCCGCGGCCGCCGGGATCCGGCAGATCCGCGCCGGCCGTCACGGCGCCTGCCGGGCCCCGCGGATCCACGCCGAACCAGGGCCCGGCATCGGGAGATCCACCGCAAGCGGGTCGCCCGGCCGATGCGTGTCGACCACATCGTCGGCCGTCATCCGCGGCGCGAGAGCGGACCACGAGCGCGGACAGGACGGCCCCGCCCGCACCGGACCCGGTGATGCGCGACTTCACCGCCACGGCGTTCGCCCCCCGGCGGTGCGGCGACCTCACCCGTACCGTTGCCGGCTCGTCGCGCAGGTTCCCGGCGGCGTCATCGGCATCCGCTGTCCTCGCGTGACCGGCTGGTCCGTCGCCGACCACCCGCGCACCCGGCTCGTCACCGACGCACGCCTGCGGCGGCCGGGACGACGGAGTCGCCTTTCGCGCGGGCAGCGGCACCCGGTACGTCAGCCGGGACTTCGCCGGGGTCTGCCGCCGGCACGGCATCCGCCGCAGCACGGGGCGTATCGGCTCGAGCTCCGGCGAGGCCCCGGCCGAGTCGTCAGGCGCACCGCCTCGCCATCACCGTGAAGGCGCACGCGCCCAGCAGGTCACACAAGGGCTTCGTCCGCCGCTCGTGCTTCAGCAGGTACGCGGTCGCCTCTGTGCGGCGAGGTCGTGCCTCTCGCCGCCGGACTCTCCCCGGTCACCGCCTGGCTGCTGGTTCCCGACAGGACATCGTCCCTGCGAGGTGATGTCTCGAGTGACCACCACACCACCCAAGAGGCACACCTCTCGAACCAGCAGGTCAGACGACCTCTGCGAGCCGTTCAAGGCTCGCGGGGCGCTCCACGGCGCGCGCTTCGGGACACAGGTCGAGCACCGCCGGCCACCTGGGAAACCCAAGAAAGCAGCAGGTCAGAGTGCCTTTGCAGCAGGCTCGAGAACAGCCACGCACTCCACGTGGTGCGTCATCGGGAACAGGTCGAACACCCGCAGCGTCCGCACCCGGTACCCCCCGTCCCGGAAGTACCCCAGATCCCGCGCCAGCGCGGCCGGGTCGCAGGCCACGTACGCGATCCGCCGCGCGCCCAGCGACGCCAGGTGGGAGACCGTCTTGCGGCCGGCCCCGGCCCGCGGCGGGTCGAGGACGACGAGGTCGACCTCGGTGATGCCGGTGCGCGGGAGCACCGACTCGACCTTGCCCTGCTCGATGCGGACGCGGTCGAACTCGGCGAGGTTGTGCCGGGCGTCCTCCACCGCGCGCTTGCTCGACTCGATGCCGAGGACCGCGCCCTGCTCGCCGAGGCGGTCGGCGAGGGCGCCCGCGAAGAGGCCGACGCCGCAGTACAGGTCGAGGGCCGTCTCGCCCTTGCGGGGCAGCAGCCCCTGCATGACCGCCGTCACCAGGGTGTCGGCGGCCTTCGGGTGGACCTGCCAGAAGCCGCCGTTGCCGACCCGGTGGGTGCGGCCGTCGGCGCGCTCGCGGACGAAGGGGCGGCCGTGGACGCGGTGGACGCCGCCGGAGCGCTCGTCCACGCGCAGCACCGACACCGGGCGGTCGAGTTCCACGAGCGGCAGCCGCGCGCCCGGCTTCGGGGTCAGCACGACCTGGCGGTCCTGCGAGCCCGTCGCCGCGATCGCCTCGACGGAGTCCATGCCCGTCCAGTCGCGCTTCTCGATGCCGAGCTCGCTGACGCCCTCGGCGGCGATCATGCAGTGGTCGATGGGCTCGATCTCGTGCGAGCGGTGGCGGCGCAGGCCCGCGCGGCCGTCGGCGGTGATCGCGTACTGCACGCGGGTGCGCCAGGACGGGACCTGGCCGGCGGGCACCTTGTCGCCCTCGGCGGGCACCACCGTGCCGTCCCAGCCGGCCTCCTCGGGCGTCAGCCCGGCCAGCCGCTGGAGCTGCTCGGCGACGACCTCGCCCTTCAGGCGCCGCTGCGCCCCGGGCTTGGCGTGCTGCCAGTCGCAGCCGCCGCAGCGGCCGGGGCCGGCGAACGGGCAGGGCGCGTCGATGCGGTCCTTGGAGGCGTCCAGGATCGTGACCGCGTCGGCGCGCAGGAAGCGGGCGCCCTCCTCGCCCTCCGTGACCCGCGCCACGACCCGCTCGCCGGGCAGCGCGTGCCGGACGAACAGCACCTGGCCCTCGGACGTACGGGCGATGCAGTGGCCGCCGTGGGCGACGGGGCCGATCTCGACCTCGTACTCCTCCCCCACCAGCGACTTCCTCGGTTCTGCCTGCATGGCGGGGTGACTCCACTACTTCGGCGAAAGGACGGGCGGACAACAGCCCACCAGTCTACTGGGACGGCGAGGAGTCCTTCGCCCGCTCCTCCGCCGGACCGCGCCGCACCGCGCCCGGCGCGCGCTTGCTCCACTCCTGCTCCCTGCGGGCGCGGCGCTTGGCCGCCTCGGAGGACTGGAGCTGGTACGGCACCGAGGTCACCATGACGCCCGGCGTGAACAGCAGCCGGCCCTTGAGCCGCAGCGCGCTCTGGTTGTGCAGCAGGTGCTCGTACCAGTGGCCGACCACGTACTCGGGGATGATCACGGCCACCGCGTCGCGCGGCGACTCCTTGCGCAGGCTCTTGACGTACTCGATGACCGGCCGCGTGATCTCGCGGTACGGCGAGTCCAGGACCTTCAGCGGGACGTCGATGCCGCGCCGCTCCCACTCGTCGCGCAGCGCCTTGGTCTCCGCCGGGTCGACGTTGACGCTGAGCGCCTCCAGGGTGTCCGAGCGCAGCAGCTTGGCGTAGGCGAGCGCGCGCAGCGTCGGGCGGTGGATCTTGGAGATCAGGACGACGGAGTGGACGCGGGACGGCCGCACGATGTCGTCGCTCGGGCCCTCCGGCGCGGCGATCTCCGCGGAGACGCGGTCGTAGTGCTTGCGGATCGCGGTCATCGTCACGTAGAAGATCACCATGCCGAGCAGCGCGACCCAGGCGCCGTGCGTGAACTTGGTGACGAGGACGACGACCAGCACCAGGCCGGTGAAGAAGGCGCCGAAGGCGTTGATGGCCCGCGAGCGGATCATGTGGCGGCGCTTGGCCTGGTCCCGCTCCGCGGCCAGGTGGCGGTTCCAGTGCCGGACCATGCCGATCTGGCTGAGCGTGAAGGACACGAACACGCCGACGATGTACAGCTGGATCAGGCGCGTGGAGTCGGCGCCGTAGATCCACACCAGGAGCATGGCCGCGCCGGCCAGCAGCACGATGCCGTTGGAGAAGGCGAGGCGGTCGCCGCGGGTGTGGAGCTGGCGCGGCAGGTAGCGGTCCTGCGCGAGGATCGAGCCGAGCAGCGGGAAGCCGTTGTAGGCGGTGTTCGCGGCGAGGAACAGCACCAGCGCCGTGGCGGCGGCCAGCACGATGAACAGGATGCTGCCGTCCCCGAACACGGCCTCGGCGACCTGCGAGATCACCGGGTTCTGGACGTAGTCGGGGCCGACCGGGACGCCGTCGCGGACCAGGTCGACGGCCGGCTTCTCGGCCATCCGGACGTGGGTGGCGGCGGCCAGCGCGATGATGCCGCAGAACATGGTGACGGCGAGCAGGCCCATGAGCGCCAGCGTGGTCGCGGCGTTCCTCGACTTGGGTCGGCGGAACGCCGGGACGCCGTTGGAGATCGCCTCGACGCCGGTGAGCGCGGCGCAGCCGGAGGAGAAGGCGCGCAGGAGGAGGAAGACCAGGGCGAAGCCCGCGAGGCCCGGGTGCTCCGGTTTGATCTCCAGGTCCGCCGTCGGGGCCCGCATCTCGTCGCCGAGCACGATCCCGCGGAACGCCCCCCACGCGATCATGGTGAAGACGCCGGCCACGAAGACGTAGGTCGGGATGGCGAAGAGGGTGCCCGATTCCTTGACGCCGCGCAGGTTCATCAGCGTCAGCAGCAGGATGACGGCGATCGCGCAGAAGACCTTGTGCTCGACGACGAACGGGATCGCGGAGCCGAGGTTCTCGATGCCGGAGGAGATGGACACGGCGACGGTGAGGACGTAGTCGACGAGCAGGGCGCTCGCCACCGTCAGGCCGGCCCGGGGCCCGAGGTTGGTGTTGGCCACCTCGTAGTCGCCGCCGCCGCTCGGGTAGGCGTGCACGTTCTGCCGGTAGGAGGCGACCACCGTGAACATCAGCACCACGACCGCCGCCGCGATCCAGGGGCTGAAGTGGTACGCCGACACCCCCGCGATGGACAGCACCAGCAGGACCTCGCCGGGCGCGTACGCCACGGAGGACAGCGGGTCGGAGGCGAAGACGGGTAGTGCGATGCGCTTCGGCAGGAGCGTTTCCCCGAGCCGGTCACTGCGCAGTGCGCGCCCGATCAGGATCCGTTTGGGCACGTCGGTCAGTTTGGACACAACAGAGGATCGTAGGCCTTCGAACGCGAGGTCGCCCACCCGCCACCCCCGCCCCGCGGGCCCTCTGCCCTCCGGGTGAAATCGTGGAGCCGTGCGGCTGCGGATTCCGCAGGCCGTGGCGATGGCATGGCTATATGACTGATCCTGCCCTTTTCCCCGGCCGTTGCCGCTCCCAGGAGGTTCCATGCACGCGACCGCAGAGCTGATCGGTGCCGCAGTCGCGCTCCTCGGCCTCGGAATCCTGATCCGCGCGAGCGTGCGCAGCATCAGCCGTCGTTGACTGCTTCTTTGCCGTGTCTTGCCGATACGTTGGACAGCAGCGCGCCCGCGGGGCCGCCCGGCCCCCGGGAGGCGTCAGGATTCCGCCACAGCGGCATGATGGTGCCCGGCGGCCCCGTACGGAGGCCGTGCCGTGTTGCCCGGCGAGCCGAGAGAGAGACATGAGCAGAACAGTGACGCGGGCCGTCGGGTCCGTGGGAAGCGTGGTGTGAGGCCGTGCACATCGTCATCATGGGCTGCGGCCGAGTGGGTTCCGCTCTGGCGCAGACCCTGGAGGAACAGGGGCACACGGTCGCGGTGATCGACCAGGACCCCACCGCGTTCCGCCGCCTGGGCTCCTCGTTCGGCGGTCGCCGGGTCACCGGGGTCGGCTTCGACCAGGACACGCTGCGCGAGGCGGGCATCGAGGAGGCCGGCGCCTTCGCCGCGGTCTCCAGCGGTGACAACTCCAACATCATCGCCGCGCGCGTGGCCCGCGAGATGTTCGGCGTGGAGAACGTGGCGGCCCGCATCTACGACCCCCGGCGCGCCGAGGTCTACCAGCGCCTGGGCATCCCCACCGTCGCCACCGTCCGCTGGACGGCCGACCAGATGCTGCGCCGCCTGCTCCCCTCGGGCGCCGAGCCGCTGTGGCGCGATCCCACCGGTGGCGTCCAGCTCGCCGAGGTGCACGCCTCCACGGCCTGGGTGGGGCACAAGATCAGCAAGCTCCAGGAGGAGACCGGCGTGCGCGTCGCGTTCCTCACCCGGCTCGGCGAGGCGATGCTGCCCACCTCGCAGACGGTGCTGCAGGAAGGCGACCTGGTGCATGTGATGATGCGCACCGACGAGGTCGACAAGGTCGAGGCGGCTTTCGCCAAGGGACCCGAAGAGGAGGGCGGTCACTGATGAGGGTCGCCATTGCCGGAGCCGGGGCGGTCGGCCGCTCCATCGCGGGCGAGCTGCTGGAGAACGGCCACGAGGTCCTGCTCGTCGACAAGGCGCCGACCGCGATCTCGGTCGAGCGCGTCCCGCAGGCCGAGTGGCTGCTCGCCGACGCCTGCGAGATCACCTCCCTGGACGAGGCGGCGCTCCAGCGCTGCAACGTCGTCATCGCCGCGACCGGCGACGACAAGGTCAACCTCGTCGTCTCGCTGCTGGCGAAGACGGAGTACGGCGTCCCGCGGGTCGTCGCCCGGGTCAACAACCCCAAGAACGAGTGGCTGTTCAACGAGTCCTGGGGCGTGGACGTCGCCGTCTCCACGCCGCGCCTGATGTCGGCCCTGGTCGAGGAGGCGGTGAGCGTCGGCGACCTGGTCCGCCTGCTCCGCTTCAGCCACGGCGACGCCAACCTCGTCGAGCTGACCCTGCCGGAGGAGTCGGCCCTGGCCGGCACCCAGGTCGGTGACGTCGAGTGGCCCCAGGACACCTCCCTGGTCACCATCATCCGCGGCACCCGCGTGCTGACCCCGACCCAGGAGGACTCCCTGGAGGCGGGCGACGAACTCCTCTTCGTGGCCGCCCAGGCCCGCGAGGAGCAGCTGGAGGACCTGCTGTCCGTGCGGCGCCGGGACACGGCGGGCTGACCGCCGCCACGGCCCGCGGCACAGGAGGAGGGGCGCCCCGGAAGTCCGGGGCGCCCCTCCTCCTGTGCGAGCCGGTGTCCTACGCGTCCTTGCGGTGCCGTCCGCCGGTCGCCCCGTCGCCCTCGGCGGCCCGCGCCGCCTGCCGCTCCTGCTCGGCGCGCTCCTCCGCCTCCATCTCGGCGAAGACGTCGATCGGTGCGGGCGCCTTCGCCAGGAAGACCCACGTCAGCCACACGGCGAGCAGGAACGGCGGGATCTTCAGCGCGACCAGCACCCAGCCCAGCTGGGTGGTGTCGGCCCACCAGTACAGCGGGAAGAGGATCGCGCACTTGGCGAGCAGGATCAGGCCCCAGGCCCAACTGGCCTTGGCGTACGCCTTCTTGCGGCCCGGGTTGCGGGTGCGCCAGGAGAGGTTCTCCTTGAAGACCGGGCCGAGGATGAGTCCGATCAGCGGGACCCCGCACAGGGTGGTGACGATGTACGCGAGTCCCAGGCCCAGCGTGTAGAGCATGCCGGGCAGGTAGAAGTCCTTCGCGTTGCCGGTCATCATCGCGAAGACGACGCCGAAGGCGACGCCGAAGACCCCGCTGAAGGCGTGCTTGACGGTGTCCTTCATCGCCAGCCGGACCACCACCAGCACCAGCGACACCGCGAGCGCGGCGATCGCCGACAGGTGGAGGTCCTTGTTGATCGTGTAGATGGTGACGAAGAGGAGACCGGGCAGCACCGTCTCGACCATGCCCCGGACACCGCCGAACGCCTCGAACAGCGCGGCCTCCGTCACCGCCCGGGCATCGTCGGCAGATGTGTCGTCGGTCGGCTTGTCGAGTGACGTCACGGGCTACTCCCGTCCGAGGGGTCTCAGTTCGTACTTGGGGTTGAACAGCACCCGGCGGCCCCGGCTCATGGAGATCCGGCCCGATGCGATCAGCTTGCGGCCCGGCTCTATCCCCGTGATGGAGCGCCGGCCCAGCCACACCACGTCCAGCGCGGCGGAGCCGTCGAACAGCTCGGCCTCCAGGGCCGGGACTCCGGCACGCGGGCGCAGGGTGACCGTGCGCAAGGTACCAGTAACCGTCACGATCTGGCGGTCCTGGCAGTCGCCGATCCGTATGCAGCCGGCGGTCTCCGCGTCCTCCCGCAGCTCCTCGGACTCCAGGTCCTCCTGCGACGAGGAGAGCCGGTCGAGCATGCGCCGGAACCGGCCCGCCGACTTCTCGGAACGAGGAACAGCACTCATATCTGAAGCGTACCGGGGTGCGCCGGCGGCTTCGTCACCCCGGTGCGCCGCTCCGCGCCGGCCGCTCCCGGCCGTCCGCCGGGCACTGTCCTGACCTGCTCTTCCGCGGCCGGGTCCCGGCGGTCAGGCCGGGTTGTCCCCGTGGGTGAGCGTCTCCCAGGCGACGAAGAGGTTGTTGCTGCCCGCCTGGCGGTTGCGCTCGGTCAGCGCCTGGGTGTTGGTCATGGCGTGGCCGAGACGGTGGTGCAGCGCGTCGAGGCCGACCTCGGTGACCGGCCCGAGCCCGAGGTGCAGGGAGCCGCCGCACAGCCGGCTCGGGACGGCCGTGCCCCGTTCGTCCTTCGCCTGGAAGCCGAGCGCGTGCCGCAGCCGCTCCCCGACGCCCGTGCCGTACAGGTCCTGCCCCTGGATGCGGCTGGTCCCGGCGACGTGCGAGACGGCGGACAGGCCGTACCCGGTGTGCGTGAAGTCGCGGCAGGTCTTCTGGGTGAGCCCGGTGACGAAGGTGGACTGGCCCTGCCGGTACCGGACGATCTCGTCCCGGGTGTCGAGGTTCTGGCCGGGCACGGTCTTCGGCAGGTCGCCGTCGGAGGCGAGGTAGACGTAGGCGGCCGTCCGGGCGCGGAACCTGGCCATGGCCCTGTCGTACGCCGCCTTGTCCTCCAGGAAGACGGAGATGCCGACGGCGGCCTCCGTCATCGACAGCTCCCAGTTGCCGTTGGAGTTCGAGCCGTTGACGATCTCGGGGAGGTAGACGTCCCGCGGCATGGTCGCGAAGCGGCCGGAGCCGGCCCAGGTGCCGGGGTAGGTGTGCTTGATGATCTCGGCGGCCTTCGGCCAGGAGGAGCCGGCCCAGCAGGTCTGCAGGGGCGCGTTGCTGTCGGTGTGGTCCCGGAGCACGGCGGACCAGGCGTCCATCAGCTCGATGGCCTTCCTCGCGTGCCGTTCGTCGCGGGTGACGTACCAGGCGAGGGCCTGCGTGTAGGCGGCCAGGGCGTCCTCGCGCTCGTCGGTGCAGCCGTGGTCGGGACGGGAGTACGAGCCGCACTCGACGACCGCGCGGGGCTCGGGCGTGCGGTTCAGGTCGGCGTACCTGCTCGCCGTCATCTGGTCGAAGGCGCCCTTCCACGGCTGGGCACCGGCGGCGACCCGGCCGCGCGCGAAGTCCAGCTGGGCCCGGGAGACGGTGACGCCGGGGTGGACGAAGGCGGCGGGCGCGGCCTCGGCGCGGCCGGTGTCCGGCCCGAGGAGGAGGGTGCCGACCAGGGCGGTGGTCAGGGCGGCGAACAGCGCGGCACGCGGTCCGCGGCGGCGTGCGGGAGCAGGGGGCATGTGGGGGGCCGTCCGTTCTCGTCCGTGAACGATGAGCGCGCCTTTGAACGCGCGGGATGGCCGGTGACGCCAGGTACAGACCAATAGAACGTCAAGGGTCCGCGCACCCCCGGCCGCGCGCGGGCACGAAAAAGGGCCGTACCCGTGCGGGGTACGGCCCTTGTCTGCGCGCCCGCGGCCGGCGGGCCTCGGCGCTTCCGGGGTCAGCGGACCTCGGTGATCTCCGGACCGCGCTGCAGCTGTCCCATGCCGCCGGCGAAGCGCGAGCCCTGGTCCTCCTGCTGCACGCCCTCGGGAACCATCTGGGCGTCGTTCGGCAGCTTCAGGACGATCGGGTCGCGGGGCGCCATCGGGCCCTCGCCGCGGACCACGACCGTGTCGCGGAAGATCTGCTCCAGCAGCCCGGCGGCCTGCGGCTGCACCGCGCCCTGACCCGAGATGACACCGCGCAGGAACCACCGCGGACCGTCCACGCCGACGAACCGCACGACCTGGAAGCCGCTGGTGCCGTCCGGCAGCTGCACCGGCACCTGGGCCCGCAGCTCCCAGCCCAGCGGCCCCTCCACCTCGTCGACGATGCCGCCCTGCTGGGTGATGCCGGCGCCGATCTCCTCGCGCACCTCGCCCCAGATGCCCTCGCGCTTGGGCGCGGCGAAGGCCTGCAGCTGGATGGCGCTGTCCCGGAGCACGACGGTGGCCGCGACGATCGCGTCGCCCGCGACCTCGACCCGCAGCTCCATGCCGTCGACGCCCGGCACGAACAGACCGCCCAGATCGACCCGGCCCTCGCCGGGCTCGCGGACCTCGGAGCTGTCCCACGGCCCGTCGGGCCGCGGCGCCGGCTCCAGCCTCAGGCGCTCCGCCTCTGCGTCCGCGTCGGTGTCGACACCGTCGACGACCTGCTCGGCCTCGCCGGCCGCGTCCTCGGCGGCACCCTTCTTCTTGCGACGTCCGAACACGTCACTGTCCTTCCCGGTCGGATACGACCGAAGCGTATCGATTCCCACCCGCCTGGCCGCCCGCGGCGGCCTGACCGCTTGTGCCGCTCGTCCCGCCCACGGCGGCATGGCCGCCGGTGGACCCGAAGCCCCCCTCGGCCCGCGCCGAGTCGGGAAGCTCCGCGACCTCCTGGAAGCGGACCCTCTCGACCTGCTGGACGACCAGTTGGGCGATCCGGTCGAAGCGCTCGAACCGCACGGGCTCGCGCGGGTCGAGATTCACCACGATCACCTTGATCTCCCCACGGTACCCGGCATCGACCGTCCCCGGGGCATTCACGAGGGCGACGCCGCAGCGGGCGGCCAGGCCGGATCGCGGGTGCACGAAGGCCGCGTACCCCTCCGGCAGGGCCACAGACACCCCGGTGGGCAGCACGGCCCGTTCGCCGGGCGCCAGTTCGCACGCCTCGGTGGTGCGCAGATCGGCACCCGCGTCCCCCGGGTGCGCGTACGCCGGAAGCGGTACGTCCGGGTCGACGCGCCGGATCAGCACGTCCACGGGAGCGCGGCTCACGGGTTCACCTCGAAGGCACGGGCGCGCCGGACCTGGTCCGGGTCGTTCATGGCGGCCCGGATCTCCTCCTCGCGGCCGTGGTCGACGAAGTGGTCGACCTTGACCTCGATGAAGAGCGCGTCGGCGCGGACGGCGACGGGGCCGTCGGGGCCGCCGATGCGCCCGGTGGCGGTGCAGTAGATCTTCCGGCCGGCCACCGCCGTGACCTCCGCCCGCAGGAACAGGGTGGTGCCGACGGGCACCGGCCGGACGAAGTCGGTCTCCAGCCGCCCGGTCACGGCGATCGTGCGCAGCAGCCAGTTCAGCGAGCCCAGCGTCTCGTCCAGCGCGCTGGCGAGCACCCCGCCGTGCGCGAGGCCGGGAGCGCCCTGGTGGGCGGGGCGCACGGTGAACTCGGCGGTGAGGGACACGCCCTCGCCGGCCCGTGCCTCCAGGTGCAGCCCGTGGGGCTGCTCGCCGCCACAGCCGAAGCACTGGCCGTAGTGCGCGCCCAGGAGCTCGCCGGGCGCGGGGGCCTCGGGGTGCCGCACCGGTGTCACGGCGTCGGCCGGAGGCTGAAGAGCTGCGGAAGTACCACTCACAGGCGCAGACCTTACCCGCGCGTCGGCGTCCTCCCGACACCGTGCCAAGCTTGGTTCCATGCAGCTCTCCGCCGCCCCGTACGAAGAACGCCTCACCGCCCCCCGGTCCTGGTGGCTGCTCTCCTGCCTGGTGGGCGTCTCGATGGCCCTGGTCCTCGCGCCGTTCGGCACGCTGCCGCTGCTCGGCGGCCTGGCCGGCGGCACCGCGGTCGCCGCGGTCGTCGCCAGTTCCTACGGCTCGGTCCGCATCCGCGTGGTCGGCGGCCTGCTCGTCGCGGACGAGGCGAAGATCCCGGTGGCGGCGCTCGGCGAGGCGGAGGTCCTGGACGCCGAGGAGGCCCGCGCCTGGCGCATGCACAAGGCCGACCCCCGCGCCTTCATGCTGCTGCGCGCCTACATCCCCACGGCGCTGCGCGTCCCGGTCACCGACCCCGAGGACCCGACGCCGTACGTCTACCTGTCCACCCGTGAGCCGGAGCGCCTGGCCGAGGCGCTGCGGGCGGCGAGGGACGCGGCCTAGAACACCCGGCCGTACGCGTACACCGGCGCCACCGGCCGCCCCGCGCGTCCTCCGCGCCCCTTCCCGCGGCCCCGGGTGTCCTCGGTCCGGCGGTCTCAGCGCCCGTCGTCCTCGCCGCGGCCCTCGTAGTCCTTGACGGCGTCCTCGGCGATCGCCTCGACGTCCAGGGCGTGCGCCGGGCGCTCCAGGGCGGGCAGGCCGGCGAGCGCGTCCCACGGCACCTGCATCGTCCGCAGGTCCGCCCGGACCCGGTCGGCGAGCTTCCTGGTGTCGCGGCGGTTCATGGCCGCGCCCACGGCGGCCCCCACCATGAACGGCATCAGGTTGGGCAGGTTGCGGACCGTCCGCTTCATGATCCGCTGGCGCAGTTCGCGCTTCATGCGGCTGTTCATCGCCGCGCTCACCGTGGACGGCTTGGCCGCGTCGATGCCGCGCTCCTCCGTCCACGCGTTCAGGTACGCGGTGCTGCGCTCCTTGAGGTTGCCGGCCGGGCGCACGCCGTACACCTCGTGGAGTTCGGCGATCAGCTTCAGCTCGATCGCCGCGACCCCGGTGATCTCGGCGGCCAGCTCCGTCGGCATGGCGGGCGGCACGGGCAGCATCGCCGCCGCCCCGACCCCCGCTCCGACGGTGGCGGTCGCCTTCGCCGCCCCCGCCACGAGCTTGTCCGCGAGCTGCTCGGGCCCGAGGCCCGGGAACTGCCGGCGGAGCGTCGCCAGGTCCCGTACGGGGATCCGCGGGGCCAGGTCGATGATCCGGTCGGCGAGGTACGCGAGCCCCGCCCGTGCCCGGTCCCCGCCCTTGCGGGCGCTGTCCCGGGCCTTGTCCCGGAAGGCCGCCGCCCTTCTGCGGGCGGCCGGCTCCGGACGAGCCGGAAGGGCCCCGGTCCCGGTGGCGGGCACGGGGGCCTCCGCGGCGGCCGGGAGGTCACCCCGGCCGGCTGCCGGTTCGAGCGAGGCCGCCCCCGTGTCGGTGGAGGCCCGCTCGTCGTCACGCGTGCCGTGCTGCGGGCCGTCGGACGGCCCTTCGTCCGCTCCCCGCCGGGAGAAGCGGCGCTTCCGAGGAGGGGTCGAGCCAGTCACGGCCGACCCGCCCTCAGTCGCAGTCGCGGCAGATCGGCTGGCCGTTCTTCTCGCGGGCCAGCTGGCTGCGGTGGTGGACCAGGAAGCAGCTCATGCAGGTGAACTCGTCCTGCTGCTTCGGCAGGACCCGGACGGCCAACTCCTCGTTCGAGAGGTCGGCGCCGGGCAGTTCGAGGCCCTCGGCGGCCTCGAACTCGTCGACGTCCACGGCGGAGGCCGACTTGTCGTTTCGTCGAGCCTTCAGCTCTTCGAGGCTGTCCGAGTCGACGTCGTCGTCGGTCTTGCGTGGAGTGTCGTAATCGGTTGCCATGTCGCTCTCCCCCTCTGGGTGTCTGCGGTGTCTCCAGCGCACGTAACGCGTGAGAGGCCGGACTTGTGCCCGACCCGAGGCGGAGATTTTGCCTCACATCAAGGTCTGTTACTCAATCGACACCCAACCGGACTCCTCATGAGTGATCGGCTTGGATGGCGATGGGGACCGTACACGGTCCGAAGGCCGCACTACAAAGGCGTCTCACCGTGTACTTCCCGTGATCAAGACCCCTGAAAACCAGGAGTTTCCCGGCTTTCCGGCCGGACTCATGATCACGGAGAGTAGAGAGTCGGAAAACCGCACCTGTGATCGATCACACACCGGGACGCCCGGACCTCGCGCCGAGAATTCAGCGCAAAGCGAACATCCCCGTGTGCCGGGGCGCCGATCGACGGCATGATCTCAGACCGGCAGCGTGACCCGCATCACGAGCCCGCCCCCCTCGCGCGGCTGGGCGTAGATGTGCCCGCCGTGCGCCCGGGCCACGGACCGGACGATGGACAGGCCGAGGCCGACGCCCTTGTCGCTGCCCGTGCGCTCGGTGCGCAGCCGCCGGAACGGCTCGAAGAGGTTGTCGACCTCGTACGCCGGCACGACCGGGCCCGTGTTGGTGACCACCAGCACCGCCTGGCCGTGCTGGACCTCGGTGGTGACCTCCACCCAGCCGCCCTCGGGGACGTTGTAGCGCACGGCGTTCTGCACCAGGTTCAGGGCGATGCGCTCCAGCAGCACGCCGTTGCCCTGGACGACCGCGGGTCCGCGCTCGCCGCGCAGCTCCACGCCCTTGGCGTCCGCCTCGCCGCGCACCTGGTCGATGGCCTGCCCGGCGACCTCGGCGAGGTCCACGGGCTTGCGCTCGACGATCTGGTTGTCGCTGCGCGCGAGCAGCAGCAGGCCCTCCACGAGCTGCTCGCTGCGCTCGTTGGTGGCCAGCAGCGTCTTGCCGAGCTGCTGGAGCTCCACCGGCGCCTGCGGGTCGGACAGGTGCACCTCCAGCAGCGTGCGGTTGATCGCCAGCGGGGTGCGCAGCTCGTGCGAGGCGTTGCCGACGAACCGCTGCTGGGCGGTGAAGGCCCGCTGGAGGCGCTCCAGCATGTCGTCGAAGGTGTCGGCCAGCTCCTTGAGCTCGTCGTCCGGGCCGTCCAGCTCGATGCGGCGGGACAGGTCCGAGCCCGCCACCGCGCGGGCGGTGCGGGTGATCCGGCCGAGCGGGGACAGCACGCGCCCGGCCATGGCGTAGCCGAACGCGAAGGCGATCACCGCGAGGCCGAGCAGGGCCAGCAGGGAGCGGCTGAGCAGGTTGTCCAGGGCGTTCTGGCGCTGCTCGTTGACGCATTCGTTCATGGCGCTGTTGAAGGTGCTGGGCGAGGCCTGGTCGGGCAGGTTGCAGATCTCGCTGGTGACCTTGCCCTCGACGATCCTGAACGGCAGTTCGCTGCCCACGTTCAGCGCCTGGGCGGCCAGCAGGTAGATGATCGACAGCAGCAGGATGCCGGCGATCAGGAACATGCCGCCGTAGAGCAGCGTGAGTCTTATCCGGATCGTCGGGCGCAGCCAGGGGAAGGGCTGCACGGGCCTGCGGGGGTCCCAGGTGGGTTTGGGGGGCGCCTGGGGAGGCGCGGGGGTGGTGGCCACGGGGCATCAGATCCGGTAGCCGGAGCCGGGGACGGTGACGATGACCGGCGGCTCGCCCAGCTTGCGGCGCAGGGTCATGACCGTGACGCGCACGACGTTGGTGAACGGGTCGGTGTTCTCGTCCCAGGCCTTCTCCAGCAGCTGCTCCGCGGAGACCACCGCGCCCTCGCTGCGCATGAGGACCTCCAGCACGGCGAACTCCTTGGGCGCGAGCTGGACCTCCCTGCCGTCGCGGAAGACCTCGCGGCGGTTGGGGTCGAGCTTGATCCCGGCGCGCTCCAGCACGGGCGGCAGCGGCACGCTGGTGCGCCGCCCCAGGGCGCGCACGCGCGCGATCAGCTCGCTGAACGCGAACGGCTTGGGCAGGTAGTCGTCGGCGCCGATCTCCAGGCCCTCGACACGGTCGCTGACGTCACCGGACGCCGTGAGCATCAGCACGCGGGTGGGCATGCCGAGTTCGACGATCTTGCGGCAGACGTCGTCGCCGTGCACGAGCGGGAGGTCGCGGTCGAGGACGACCACGTCGTAGTCGTTGACGCCGATGCGCTCCAGGGCGGCCGCACCGTCGTACACGACGTCGACGGCCATGGCCTCCCGGCGCAGTCCGGTGGCCACCGCATCGGCGAGCAGCTGCTCGTCCTCGACGACGAGTACGCGCACGTCGCTTGTCCTTCCTCATGTCCGCCCGCGGACGCCGGACGGGGCGCGCGCGGGCAGGGGTCTTCGGGGGTGTGTGCCTCCATCCTGCCCTTTTCGGCCATAAGTCGGCGGTAAGGCGGGGTGAGCACAGGGTTGCGGGAAGGGGCGGGCGAGGGGAAGAAGAGATTTTCTCGTGCGGTTGAGGTTTCCGCGGAAGATGGCCCGGGGAGGACGGCTTTACATCCCGCGATCACGCTCTGCTTGTACCGCACCACCATGCGGTGCGGCATCCCTCCGCTTCCGCAGAGCGGCGTGGATGTCCGGCACCGTCGCCGCCCGGCCGACCGGCGCCGGGCACCCCTCGCAGACGTGATCGCCCCTTCCGAATGGCACACCCCCGTGCCAGCCGACCCACGACCCAGGACGAGGGGGCGCAGCATGGACGCATTCACCGCAGGACTTCTGCAGCGCATAAGGGCGACCGAGTCCGATCTGTCCCGGGCTCGCGACGAGGGCGACGAGTTCCTCGTCGAGGTGGAGCAGGGCGAGCTCGACGACCTGCGCCGCCTCGCCGCCGAGCACGGTGTGGAGGTCAGCGCGTTCAGCGTCTGATCCGCGCGTACGGCAGGGCCCCGGCGAATCCAGCGCCGGGGCCCTGTCGTGTCTGCGTACCCGGCCGCGCCGGCGTCCGGAACGCGGCCGGAACACCTCTTCCCGCCGGCGCCGGAGGCGTCCGCCCGGGCGTCAGTCGTGCCAGGCGCCGAAGTCCTCCAGCAGCCGCTGGAGGGGCTCGAAGACGCCGGGGGTACCCGCGACCGTCAGGTCGCGTGACGGGCGCTCTCCGGGCCGCCCACCGGTCAGCGCGCCCGCCTCCCGGGCGATCAGGTCGCCCGCCGCGACGTCCCACGCGTTCAGCCCGCGCTCGTAGTAGCCGTCGAGGCGGCCCGCGGCCACGTCGCACAGGTCGACCGCGGCCGAGCCCCCGCGCCGGATGTCCCGCAGCAGCGGGATCAGCCGCCGGGCGACCTCGGCCTGGTGGGCGCGGACCTCGGTGACGTAGTTGAAACCGGTGGAGACCAGGGCCTGCTCCAGGGGCGGCGCGGGGCGGCAGGCGAGCCTGCGCTCGCCGTCCCGGGCGTCGGTGGCCCAGGCGCCGCCGCCGCGGACCGCGTGGTACGTCTCGCCGCGCATCGGAGCCGCGACGACCCCGACGACGGTCTCGCCGTCCTGCTCGGCGGCGATGGAGACGGCCCAGGTGGGCAGCCCGTACAGGTAGTTGACCGTGCCGTCGAGCGGGTCGATCACCCAGCGCACGCCGCTGGTGCCCTCGGTGGCGGCCCCCTCCTCGCCGAGGATGCCGTCGTCGGGGCGGTGGTCGGCGATCAGGCCCGTGATCAGCTTCTCCGCCGCGATGTCCATCTCCGTGACGACGTCGATGGGGCTGGACTTGGTCGCGGCGACGGCGAGGTCGGCCGGGCGGCCGTCCCGCAACAGCTCGCCCGCGCGGCGGGCGGCCTCACGGGCCAGGTCGAGCAGGTCCGAGTGGAGGGGGTCGGTCACGGGGCTCCTCACGCGTAGGGGCTGTCGGCGCCGGCCGCGGCGGGCCGGGGGGCACGGGCGGGGCAGCAGCCCACCGGGCACAGCTGGTGGCTCGGGCCGAGCGCGCCCAGGGCGCACGGTGTGACCTGCTGCCCGCGCTCGGCCTGCGCGCGCTCCAGGACGAGCTCGCGGACGGCGGCGGCGAACCGCGGGTCGGCGCCGACGGTGGCCGAGCGGCGCATCGGCAGGCCCAGCTCCTCGGCCTTGGCCTTGGCCTCCGTGTCGAGGTCGTACAGGACCTCCATGTGGTCGGAGACGAAGCCGATGGGGGCGATCACGACGGCCGGGACGCCGGCGGCGTGCCGCTCCTCCAGGTGGTCGCAGATGTCCGGCTCCAGCCAGGGGATGTGCGGGGCGCCGGAACGGGACTGGTAGACGAGCTGCCAGGGGTGGTCGACGCCGGTGCGCTCGCGGACGGCGTCGGCGATCAGCCGCGCGACGTCCAGGTGCTGCCGGACGTAGGCCCCGCCGTCGCCGTGGCCCTCGACGGGACCGGAGGTGTCCGCGGCGGAGACCGGGATGGAGTGGGTCGAGAAGGCGATGTGGGCGCCGTCGCGGACGTCCTCGGGCAGCTCGGCGAGGGACCGGAGCACGCCGTCGACCATGGGCTCCACGAAGCCCGGGTGGTTGAAGTAGTGCCGCAGCTTGTCGACCGCGGGCAGCGGCAGGCCCTCCTGTTCGAGGGTCGCCAGCGCGTCCGCGAGGTTCTCGCGGTACTGGCGGCAGCCGGAGTACGAGGCGTAGGCGCTGGTGGCGAGGACGAGGACGCGGCGGCGGCCGTCGCGGACCATGTCGCGCAGCGTGTCCGTCAGGTAGGGGGCCCAGTTGCGGTTGCCCCAGTAGACCGGCAGGTCCAGGCCGTGCCCGGCGAAGTCCTTGCGCAGGGCGTCCAGCAGCGCGCGGTTCTGGTCGTTGATCGGGCTGACCCCGCCGAACATGAAGTAGTGCTGTCCGACCTCCTTCAGACGTTCCCGGGGGATGCCGCGCCCGCGCGTCACGTTCTCCAGGAACGGGACGACGTCGTCCGGGCCCTCCGGGCCGCCGAACGAGAGCAGGAGCAGGGCGTCGTAGGGAGTGGCGTCGTGGGGGGTGGCATCGAGCGCGTCTGACATGGGTCGATCCTCCCATCCGGCACCGACAGCCGGAAAACGGCGGGGGGTCCGGTACCGGCCGCGGTACCCGGAAAGCGGTGCGTTAGGGTCACCTAACCAGTAAGCTCTTTCGACTGCGGTCGCACCTTACTGAGCCTTTTCCCGCGCGCCCTTCGGAGAACCCGTTGCCCAGCCCCTACCGCGCCCTGTTCGCCGCCCCCGGCTCCAAGGGCTTCTCCGCCGCGGGCTTCCTCGGCCGCATGCCGCTGTCGATGATGGGCATCGGCGTGGTGACCATGGTCTCCCAGCTCACCGGCCGCTACGGCCTGGCCGGCGCCCTGTCGGCCACCATCGCGCTGGCCGCCGCGGTGGCGGGCCCGCAGGTCTCGCGCCTGGTCGACCAGTACGGGCAGCGGCGCGTGCTGCGCCCCGCCACCCTGCTCTCGCTCGTCGGGGCGGCCGGGCTGCTGTTCGCCGCGCACTACGGGTGGCCGGACTGGGTGCTGTACGTGTGCTGCGTCGGCGTCGGCTGCGTGCCGAGCGTCGGCGCGATGATCCGCGCCCGCTGGGCGGCCCTGTACCGGGGCACCCCGCAGCTGCACACCGCGTACTCCTTCGAGTCCGTGGTGGACGAGATCTGCTTCATCTTCGGGCCGATCATCTCCATCGGCCTGTCCACGGCGTGGTTCCCGGAGGCCGGTCCCCTGCTCGCCGCCTGCTTCCTGGCGGTCGGCGTCTTCTGGCTGACCGCGCAGCGCGCCACCGAGCCGGAACCGCACCCGCGCGGGAAGACGGGCGGCGGCGGCAGCGCGCTCCGCGCGCGCGGTCTGCAGGTCCTGGTGGCCACCTTCGTGGCGACCGGGGCGATCTTCGGTGCCGTCGACGTGGTCACGGTCGCCTTCGCCGAGGAGCGGGGGCACAAGGCCGCCGCGAGCCTGGTGCTCGCCCTGTACGCGGCCGGTTCCTGCGTGGCGGGCATGGTCTTCGGGCTGATGCGCTTCTCGGGAGCGCCGGAACGCCGGTGGCTGCTGGGCGTGTGCGCGATGGCCGTGAGTATGATCCCCCTCCTACTGGTCGGGAACCTGCCGTTTCTGGCCGTGGCGCTGTTCGTTGCGGGTCTGGCCATCGCTCCCACGATGATCACGACGATGTCCCTCATCGAAGAGCACGTACCACGCACGCAGTTGACCGAGGGCATGACCTGGGTGAGCACCGGACTCGCGGTCGGGGTCGCGCTCGGTTCCTCGGTGGCCGGCTGGGTGATCGACGCGGCCGGGGCGCGTGCCGGGTACGTGGTGCCGGCGGTCGCCGGGGCCGTCGCGGTCGCGGTCGGTTTCCTCGGGTACCGCCGGCTGCGCAGGCCGGCTCCGGGTCGGGGAGGCTCCGTTGGGCAGCACAGCGAGCGGGAACAACGGCACGTGGCGTAACTGGGGCGGCAACGTCGTCGCACGACCCGCGCGGGAGGTCGCCCCCGCCTCCGTCGAGGAACTGGCCGAGGCGGTACGCCGGGCCGCCGAGGACGGCCTCCAGGTGAAGGCCGTCGGCAGCGGCCACTCGTTCACGTCCATAGCGAGCACCGACGGCCTGTTGATACGCCCTCATCTGCTGACGGGCATACGCCACGTCGACCGGGAGGCCATGACGGTCACGGTGGAGGCCGGCACCCCGCTCAAGAGGCTCAACGTGGCCCTCGCGCGCGAGGGCCTGTCGCTGACGAACATGGGCGACATCATGGAGCAGACCGTCTCCGGGGCCGTCAGCACCGGCACGCACGGCACGGGCCGCGACTCCGGTTCGATCGCGGCGCAGATCCGCGCCCTGGAGCTGGTCACCGCCGACGGCTCCGTCCTGACCTGTTCCGAGGAGGAGAACCCGGAGGTCTTCGCGGCCGCCCGGATCGGTCTGGGGGCGCTCGGCGTCGTCACCGCGATCACGTTCGCGGTGGAGCCGGTCTTCCTGCTCACGGCCCGCGAGGAGCCGATGCCGCTCGACCGGGTCCTCGCCGACTTCGACGAACTGTGGGCCGAGAACGAGCACTTCGAGTTCTACTGGTTCCCGCACACCGGCAGCACCACCACCAAGCGCAACAACCGCAGCGCCGGCCCCGAGCGGCCCGTGCCGCGGCTCAAGGGCTGGTTCGAGGACGAGTTCCTGTCCAACGGCGTCTTCCAGGTGGCCAACTGGGTGGGCCGCGCGGTCCCCGCCGCCGTCCCCGCGATCGCCCGGATCTCCGGCAGCGCCCTGTCGGCGCGGACCTACACCGACATCCCGTACAAGGTCTTCACCTCCCCGCGCCGGGTGCGCTTCGTGGAGATGGAGTACGCCGTTCCGCGCGAGGCCGTCGTCGGCGCGCTGCACGAGCTGAGGGCCCTGATCGACCGCTCGGGGCTGCGGATCAGCTTCCCCGTGGAGGTGCGGACCGCCCCGGCCGACGACATCACGCTGTCCACGGCGTCGGGACGCGACAGCGCCTACATCGCGGTCCACATGTTCCGGGGGACGCCCTACCAGCGGTACTTCACCGCCGCCGAGCGCATCTTCACCGCGCACGAGGGGCGCCCGCACTGGGGCAAGGTGCACACGCGGGACGCCGAGTACCTCTCCGAGATGTACCCGCGCTTCGGCGAGTTCACGGCGCTGCGCGACCGTCTCGACCCGGACCGGCGCTTCCAGAACGCCTACCTGCGGAGGGTCCTCGGGGCGTAGCCGGTACGCTCACCCGCGCGGGACGGGCACGCACGAGCGAAGCCATTGGTTCCCTTTCTGGCGATTGCGTGAAGTTCGCCACGTTCCGAGACCGGAAAACCGGGCAGGGGGCGGCCAAGTCGCACGCCTTGACAGAAGTTGGGCGGCGCGCCCATCCACGCAGGTGGTCCGAATGGAGTACTGTTGCGAGCCCTGGGTGCGGGCTCCCGTCAGGGTGCACGGACCTCGGAGGACCGCCGGGAGGGGGCTAGTTGCACAGGGTGACGGTGTTGGTCACTTAGCGTTGCGAATAGGTAACCGTGCCATAACGGCGTTCCAGGGCCCGCGCCCGACACGCCGGGCAACTCGGCAAGGTTGTGGCAGGCTGCACCCGGGCAGGCCACACTCGACTAGCGGAAGCAGCGACGCACGTGACGTCGGCAGGCACCACCCGGGAGGTCCCCATGCCCGAACTGCGTGTCGTGGCCGTCTCGAATGACGGCACACGGCTGGTGCTGAAGGCTGCGGACAGCACGGAGTACACGCTTCCGATCGACGAACGGCTCCGCGCCGCCGTGCGCGGCGACCGTCCCCGCCTCGGCCAGATCGAGATCGAGGTGGAGAGCCACCTCCGCCCCCGCGACATCCAGGCGCGTATACGAGCCGGCGCGACCGCGGAAGAGGTCGCGCAGATGGCCGGCATCCCCGTCGACCGCGTCCGCCGCTTCGAGGGCCCGGTGCTCGCCGAACGCGCCTTCATGGCGGAGCGGGCCCGCAAGACCCCCGTCCGGCGTCCCGGGGAGAACTCCGGCCCGCCGCTGGGCGAGGCCGTCCAGGAGCGGCTGCTGCTGCGCGGCGCGGACAAGGACACCGTCCAGTGGGACTCCTGGCGCCGTGACGACGGCACCTGGGAGGTCCTGCTGGTCTACCGGGTCGCGGGCGAACCGCACTCGGCGAGCTGGACGTACGACCCGCCGCGGCGGCTCGTGCAGGCCGTCGACGACGAGGCGCGCTCGCTGATCGGCGAGTCCGACGACCTCGCCGCGCCCGAGCCCAGCTTCCCGTTCGTGCCGCGCATCGCCCGGCTGCCCCGCGACCGCCCGCTGGACCGTCCCGCCGACCGCGAGCGGCCGAGCCTGCCCGCACCGGTGCCCGAGCCGGCCGAGGAGGGCGCGGGCGAACGCGACTCGCTGACCAGCCTGCTGGAGGCGGTGCCGAGCTTCCGCGGCGATCTCGTGGTCCCCGAGCGGGCGCCCGACTCCGACGAGGAGCCGACGGAGAACGAAGCCGAGGCGGAGGAACCCCCGGCGCCCGCGGCCTCGGCCGGATCCGCCTACGCGGACGTCCTCATGCCGCGCTCCGTCGGCAGCCACCGCGACCGCCTGGTCGGCGCCACCGACCGCCAGGCCGAGGCGGACGGCGTCCGCCCGGGCCGCCGTGCGGCGGTGCCGAGTTGGGACGAGATCGTCTTCGGGACGCGGCGCAAGAAGCAGGAGTAGAAGCAGGAGCAGGAGCGGGCGGGCTCACGGAGTCGCACGAAGGGCCGCGGCCGGTCGGCCGCGGCCCTTCGCCGTACCCGCGTTCCCGCGGAAGGCTCGCGCTACTGCGGGTCCGGTCCCGTGGCGACCGGACGGTCCGGGTCCGAGGACCACTCCGACCAGGAACCGACGTACAGCGCCGCCGGGATGCCCGCGACCGCAAGGGCCAGCACCTCGTGCGCGCCGGAGACGCCCGAGCCGCAGTACACGCCGACGTCCGCGCCGTCGGACACGCCCAGGTCCTCGAAGCGGGACCGCAGTTCCCCGGCGGGCAGGAAGCGGCCGTCCGGGCCGACGTTCTGCGTCGTCGGCGCGGAGACCGCGCCCGGGATGTGCCCGCCCACCGGGTCGATCGGCTCCACCTCTCCCCGGTAGCGCTCCCCCGCCCGGGCGTCCAGCAGCACCCCGGACCGGGCCAGGGCCGCCGCCGCGTCGGCGTCGAGCAGCCCCGACGCCGCCGGACGCGGCTCGAAGTCGCCCTCGGCGGGCGCCGGGACGTCCGTCGTCAGCGCTCCCTCCCAGGCCGGCAGCCCGCCGTCGAGGACGCGCACGTCCGGGTGACCCGTCCAGCGCAGCAGCCACCACGCCCGGGCGGCCGCCCAGCCCTGCCCGCCGTCGTAGGCCACCACCGGACGTCCGGGCGACACGCCCGCCCGGCGCATCGCGGCGCCGAACCCCGCGAGGTCGGGCAGCGGATGCCGGCCGGCCCCGCCCGGCGCGCCCGCCAACTCCCGGTCCAGATCGACGAAGACGGCCCCGGGGAGGTGTCCGGCCGCGTACTCGGCCCGCCCGTCGAACGGCGGCTCGCCGGCCGCGCTGAGCTGCCAGCGGACGTCGAGCAGGACGGGCGGGTTCGGGCCCGCCAGGGCCTCGGCGAGTTCCGGTGCGGAGATGATGGCGTTCATGGCCCCATCCTCGCGCACGGGCCGGCCGGGCGTCCCCGCTCCGGCAGCTCCGCGACCGGAGCGTCCTGAATACGGCCTGTACGGGAACGGACACATGCTGTACAGCTGATCGACACACGTCAGCGAGCGCGCCGCGACGGACCGGAGCCCCGCATCGGGCATCCTCCGGGCAGGGGCCGCCACGCGGGGCGTGCCCGACTCGCCGCGCCACGGCCGGTGCGAGCTTCGGCACCGGATCCGTCGGGCGGACGCGCACGGCCCCGGCGGGGCCGAGGAGAGCACGGCCACCGCGGGGCCGAGAAGAGAGTGACGATGACCGACGCATCGGGGTCCGCCCGCCCGAACGGCGAAGCGCCCGCTCGGCACACGCCCGGCACACCCTGCTGGGCGAGTCTGATGGTGCACGGACCGGCCGCCACCCAGGAGTTCTACGGAGCGCTGTTCGGCTGGGAGTTCCAGCCGGGCCCGCAGCAGCTCGGCCCCTGCCTGCGGGCCCTGCTGGGCGGACGCGAGGTGGCCGGCATCGGCCACCTGCCGCCGGACCTCCACCTGCCCGTCGCCTGGACGCCCCACTTCGCCTCCGACGACGTGGACCTGACCGCCGAGAGCGTCCGGCTGCGCGGCGGCACCATCGGGGTCGGCCCGCTGGACGCCGCCGACGCCGGCCGCCTGGCGATCGGCTCCGACCCGTCGGGGGCGGTGTTCGGCATCCGGCAGGCGCCCGCCCACCACGGCACCGCCGTCTCGGACGTGCCCGGCACCCCGGTCTGGAACGAACTGGTCACCTTCGAGTCGGAGAACATCGCCAAGTTCTACGCCACGGTGTTCGGTTACGAGGAGGAGCCGGACGTCTCCGTCGACCACGACCACGTCACCCTGCGCCTCGACGGCCGCCCGGTCGCCGCCGTCCACGGCCGGGGGCGCGCCCTGGCCCACGACCGGGGCGCGCACTGGACGACGTACTTCCGGGTGGCGGACACCGACGACGCCCTGGAGCAGGTGCGGCGCCTGGGCGGCCACGTGGCCGGAGCGGCCCGGGACACCCCCCGGGGCCGGGTGGCCGCGGTGACGGATCCGGAAGGGGCCCGCTTCTCGCTGCTGGGTCCGCGCTGAACGGGCCCGCGACGGGGTGCGCTCAGGCGTGCGGCACCGGCAGCACGTCCGGGGAGAGCGCCGCCGCGCGGGCCGTCGCTGCGGTCATGCGGCGGCGGTGGTGGCGGCGGCACAGCACCTCGTAGCCGACCTCGTCGGCGGAGTCGGTGACGTCGCCCACGACCACCTGGGCGCCCTCGACGACCATGACGCCGCCGACCGTGCGGGCGTTGTGCGTGGCGCGGGCGCCGCACCAGCACAGGGCCTCGACCTGGAGCACCTCGACGCGGTCCGCCAGCTCCACCAGCCGCTGGGAGCCGGGGAACAGCTTGGAGCGGAAGTCCGTCGTGATGCCGAAGGCGTAGACGTCGACGCTCAGGTCGTCGACCACGCGCGCGAGCTGGTCGATCTGCTCCGGCGCGAGGAACTGGGCCTCGTCGGCGATCACGTAGTCCGCGCGTCCGCCCTGCGAGAGGTGGTCGACGAGGTGCGCGTAGAGGTCCATGTCGTCCGCCACCTCGACCGCGTCCGTGACCAGGCCGAGGCGTGAGGACAGCTTGCCCTCACCGGCACGGTCGTTGCGGGTGAGGATCATGCCCACGAGGCCGCGCGCCGAGCGGTTGTGCTCGATCTGGAGAGCAAGCGTCGACTTCCCGCAGTCCATCGTTCCGGAGAAGAAGACCAGCTCGGACATGGGGAGTTGAGCACCTTTCGGCGGAGGGGCGGGGCGGTGGGGGCGGTTCAGGAGCGTACTTCGAGCAGGGGGACCAGCTGCTCGGCAGGGGTCATGGAACCGTGGTTGCCGACCATCGCCGACTCCTTCGGCTCCCGCTCGGAGGCGATCAGCAGCACGTCGTCGCGCGCGGCGGCGACCACGTCGCCGATGCGGTGGTACACCCGCTCGTCGACCTGCGGGCCGAACCAGCCCGCCGCGATCGCCTCGTCCCGCGAGGCCACCCAGAACTGCTCGCCGAGCACCTCGCGCCAGCAGGTCAGCACGTCGTTCTCGGCGCCCCGCACGGCGTAGACGTGCCGGGCGCGTCCCTCGCCGCCGAGCAGGGCGACACCGGCGCGCAGCTCCCAGTCCTCGTCGAAGTCGATGCGGTGCTGCTCGTCGAACGGCACGTCGATCATGCCGTGGTCGGCGGTGACGTAGAGGGCGCTGCGCGGCGGCAGTTGCTCGGCCAGGCGCTGGACCAGGCGGTCGACGTGCATCAGCTGGCCGCGCCAGGTGTCGGAGTCGACGCCGTGGCGGTGGCCGGCGCCGTCGAGCTCGGCGTAGTACGTGTAGACCAGGGCGCGGTCGCCGGCGGCGAGTTGCTCGGCCGCCAGGTCCATGCGCTCCTCGCCGGACAGCCGCCCGTGGAAAGTGCCGCCGCTGAGCGCGACCTTGGTCAGCGGGGTGGTCTCGAAGGCCGGGGAGGACACCTGGGCGGCGTGCACCCCGGCCTCGTGGGCCAGCTGGAAGACCGTGGGGTACGGCTGCCAGGGGCGCGGCGGGGCCCACGGCTGCCAGCGCAACTGGTTCATCAGCTCGCCGGTGTCCGGGTTGCGCACGGTGTAGCCGGGCAGGCCGTGGGCGCCCGGCGGCAGGCCGGTGCCGACGGAGGCGAGGGAGGTCGCCGTGGTCGCCGGGTAACCGGCGGTGAGGGGCCGGCCCGTGCCGCCGCGCGAGCCGGCCAGGAGGGACGCCATGAAAGGGGCCTCGTCGGGGTGCGCCCCCAGCTGCTCCCAGCCGAGGCCGTCGATGAGGAACACGCAGGCGCGGTCGGCGGGCGCCAGCTCCTCGATCCCGCCGGTCATGCCGGGCACGCCCATGCCGGCGGCGAGCGTGGGCAGCAGGTCGGCGAGCGAGCCGGTGCCGTAGGCGGGCACGGGCGCGGAGTCGACGGCGAGCGGTTCCGGGTGGTGGTCCCAGGAGGCGAGGTGCGTCATCAGCGGGTGACGTCCGCGGTCGCCTCGGAGAGGGCCTGCGCGAAGGCGAGCGCCTGGCGCACGGTCTCCGGGCCGTCCCCGGCCTCGCTGACGCGCAGGCTGAGGTCGTCGGCCGTCGAGCTGCCCGTGTAACCGTGGTCGGCATCGCAGTTGGGGTCGCCGCAGGCGGCGGGCTCCAGGTCGATGCGGGAGACGGCGCCCCAGCCGATGGTGAGCACCACCTCGCGGGGCAGGGTGCCCGGGGTGTACTGCTCCGGGTTCCCGACCACCCGGCTGACCACGATGGACGAGATCCGGCCGAGCTTGACGGACTCCGTGGACGTTGTCGCGTACGGGGTCGGCGAGGTGGTGTCGGCGGTCTGCTCGTCGGTGTGGCTGACGATGAAGCGGTGGTCGGTGAGGACCAGCACGGTCACGTGCCGCCGCACCTCGTTCTGGTCGAACGTCGTCTCCTGGTGGACCAGGTACGACCGGATGGGCTCGCCGCCCACGGCGGCCTCCACCGCTTCGGCCACGAGAGCCGGGTAGTAGCCGCTGCGCTCGATCGCCGTGCGCAGCCCCTGGGTCGTCGTACTGGTCTTGGCCATGACGCCCATCCTACGGCGGGCCACTGACTGCGAGGCACCGCTCGCCCGCCGTGCGCACCCGGGGAGGAGGTGGGGGAAGGATCCGCGGGCCTCAGTACGCGGGGAGGGTCCGCGGGCCCAGGTCGTCGCGGGCGGGGGGCGGCGCCAGGCGTACGGAGGCGCCGAGCACGCTCAGCCCGCGCGGGGCGACGACGACCGGCTCCAGGGTGACCGCGACGACCTCCGGGTGGTCGTCGACCAGCCGGGACACGCGCAGCAGCAGCTCCTCCAGCGCCGGGGTGTCGACCGGCGCCGAACCGCGCCAGCCGAACAGGAGCGGGGAGGTCCGGATCGACCGGATCAGCGAGGTCGCCTCCCGGTCGGTGACCGGGACCAGCCGGTGCGCCATGTCCCCGAGCAGCTGGGAGGCGGCCCCGGCCAGCCCGAAGGAGAGCACCGCCCCGGCCGCCGGGTCGATGACGGCCCGTACGACGGTGTCGACGCCGCGCGGCGCCATCCGCTGCACCACCGGGCGCACCTCCTCGGGCCTGCCGAAGAGGTCCGTCAGCTCGGCGTACGCCCGCCGCAGTTGCTCCTCGTCCGTGAGGTCCAGGCGGACGCCGCCCAGGTCGGCGCGGTGCCGCAGGTGCGGGGCGGTGGCCTTGAGGGCGACGGGGTAGCCGAGGGCGCGCGCCGCGTCGGCGGCGGCGTCGGCCGTCGGGGCGACCAGGGCGCGGTGCACGTCGATGCCGTACATGCCGAGCAGGTCGCAGGTCGCCTCGGTGCCGAGCGTGAGGCCCTGCCCGCGCGTGAGCAGGCCGTCGATCAGCCGGGCGGCGGCCTTCTCGTCGATGTCCTCGTACTCGGGCACCTTGCCGGGCTCGGCGGCCTCCCGCCGCCACTGGGCGTACGTCACCGCCTGGGCGAGGGCGCGCACGGCGCGCTCGGCGGCGGGGTAGGCGGGGATGAGGCGGGCTCCCTCGGGGGCCTCGACCGCGGACGGCGGACGCCGGTCCGGCGGGAGGGTCTGGGCACCGCCCGGGGTGGCGGCCCCGGCCTGGGGCGCGGTGCTCGCCGCGGCGGACAGCGCCTGGGCCAGTCCGCCGAGCTCCACGTGGACCACGAGGACCGGCTTGGAGGGGACCGCGGCGGCGGCCGACCGCAGGGCCTGTGCGAGGGCCGCGTCCCAGGCCGCGCTCTCCCCCACGGTCGGTATCGCGGTCACCACGACCGCGTCGCAGGTGTCGTCGGCCAGCGCCCGGGACAGCGCCGCGTGGAAGTCCGCCGGCGTGGCCGCGGTGGTCAGGTCCAGCGGGCGGTGGGGCCGCAGCCCTTCGGCGAGGCACGCGTCGTAGCTGAGCAGTCCCAGCGACTCGGAGTTGCCGAGGATGGCCACCCGGGGCCCGGCGGGCAGGGGCTGGCGGGCGAGCAGCAGGCCCGCGTCGACGAGGTCGGTGATGGTGTCGACGCGGATCACGCCGGCCTGCCGCAGCAGCGCCGAGACGGTGGCGTGCGGCAGCCGGGTCGCGCGCACGGCGTGTCCCTGGGGGGCCGCTCCGTGCCGGGCGCCCTGGACCACGACCAGCGGCTTGGCGGCGGCCGTGCGGCGTGCGAGGCGGGTGAACTTGCGGGGGTTTCCGATGGACTCCAGGTACATGAGGACCACGTCGGTGTCGGGGTCCTCGTACCAGTACTGCAGGAGGTCGTTGCCGGAGACGTCGGCCCGGTTGCCGGAGGAGACGAAGGTGGAGACGCCGGTGACGCCGGTGACGCCGCCGCCGCGCCGGTGCAGCCGGGACAGCAGCGCGATGCCGATGGCCCCGGACTGCGCGAACAGGCCGATCCGGCCGGGGCGCGGCATCTCGGGGGCCAGTGAGGCGTTCAGCCGGACCTGCGCGGAGGTGTTGATGACCCCGAAGGCGTTGGGCCCGATGATCCGCATGCCGTACGCGCGCGCGTGCCGGACGAGGGCGCGCTGGCGCTCGCGCCCCTCGGGGCCGCTCTCGGCGTACCCGGCGGAGAGCACCACCAGTCCCTGCACGCCGTGCTCGCCGCACTCGGTGACCACGTCGGGGACCTGCTCGGCCGGGACCGCGACGACCGCGAGGTCGACGGGGGCGTCGATGTCCCGCACCGAGCGGTAGGCGGGCACCCCGTCGAGCTCCTCCTGCTTCCCGGGCAGCGCACGGTTCACGGCGTACAGGCGGCCGGTGAAGCCGGCGTCGCGGATGTTGCCGAGCACGCTGCGGCCCACGCCGCCGGGGGCGCGGCCGGTGCCGACGACGGCGACCGAGCCGGGCGCGAGGAGCCGCTGCACCGACCGGGCCTCGGCGCGCTGCTCGCGCGCGTACTGCACGGCCACCGAGCGGTCCGTGGGTTCGAGGTCGAACTCCAGGCGGACGACGCCGTCCTCGAAGCTGCGCTTCTGGGTGTACCCGGCGTCGGTGAACACCTTGATCATCTTGGTGTTGGCGGGCAGCACCTCGGCGGCGAAGCGGCGGATGCCGCGCTCCCGGGCGACGGCCGCGACGTGTTCGAGGAGCGCGGAGGCGACGCCCCGGCCCTGGTGGGCGTCCTGCACCAGGAAGGCGACCTCGGCCTCGTCGGCGGGCGCGGACGCGGGCATCCCGTCGGCGCCGATCCGGTCGTAGCGTACGGTGGCGATGAACTCGCCGCCGATCGTGGCCGCGAGTCCCACCCGGTCCACGAAGTCGTGGTGCGTGAAGCGGTGGACGTCCTTCGCGGACAGGCGCGGGTAGGGCGCGAAGAAGCGGTAGTACTTCGACTCGTCCGACACCTGCTCGTAGAAGCTGACCAGGCGGTCCGCGTCGTCGACGGTGATGGGGCGGACACGGGCGGTGCCGCCGTCGCGCAGCACCACGTCGGCTTCCCAGTGGGCGGGGTACTCGTGCCGGTCCGACGAGGTCTGCATGGGCCCCAGAGTACGGCTCGCGTCCGGCAGCGGCGCGGGGCAGTCTGTGGAGGACGGAGGTTCGGGCCGAGGCCGCGGCCCGATCGCCGCCGTCCCGGCGGGGACGCGCGTCCCTTCCGGGCTTCACGTTGTGGGAAACTGGTCTAGACAACCCTGAACACCGAAGGGCAGCAACACATGGCTGAGCGCCGCGTCAACGTCGGCTGGGCCGAGGGCCTCCACGCCCGCCCCGCCTCCATCTTCGTCCGAGCCGCCACGGCCGCAGGCGTCCCGGTGACGATCGCCAAGGCAGGCGGCAACCCCGTCAACGCGGCCTCCATGCTGGCCGTCCTCGGCCTCGGCGCCCAGGGCGGCGAGGAGATCGTCCTCGCCTCCGACGCCGAGGGCGCGGACGCCGCCCTGGACCGGCTGGCCAAGCTGGTCGCCGAGGGTCTCGAGGAGCTCCCCGAGACCGTCTGAGCCGCAGCGCGGCAAGGGGCCGGGCCGTGTCGTCCTTTTCGGGCGGCGCGGCCCGGCCGTTTTTCACGGCGGGCGCCCGAGAAATTCGAGGGCACACACGGGGCGCACGCGGAAAAGGGCAGCGGAAATAACCCCCGCGAATACCACTTCTTTGTATACGGCGCCCGTGTTAATACCGCAGATTCGGCGTGTTTACGGGATGTTGCGAATTCCTCACACGCTCCGCGCGGTCGCCGCCCGGGCCCGGCCGCAGCCGGTGCGCGGCGGTCGCGCGCTCGGTGTGCAGCGCCGTGAGCGCCCGCGCGCGCTCGCTGTCGCCGCGCGCCACCGCGTCCACGATCGCGCCGTGCTCCGCCCAGGAGTCCGCGGGGCTGGCCGACGCCTCCACGGAGTACATCCAGGCGATCTTGTGGCGCAGCTGGGTCAGCATCGCCGTCAGGGCGGGGCTGCCGCAGGCCTGCGCGAGCGTCTCGTGGAACCAGCCGCCCAGGGAGCGCAGGTCCTCGCTGTTGCCCCGGCGGGCCCGCTCCTGCCCCAGCCGGACCAGGCCGCGCAGCACCTTGAGATGGGCCTCGGTGCGGCGCTGGGCGGCCCGGGAGGCCCCGAGGGGCTCCAGGAGCATGCGCATCTCCAGCAGGTCGCCGGCCTCCTGCTCGGTGGGTTCCGCGACGCACGCGCCCGCGTGCCGCCGGGTCACCACGAAGCCCTCGGCCTCCAGGGTGCGCAGGGCCTCCCGGACGGGCACGCGCGAGACGCCGTAGCGGCGGGCGAGCAGTTCCTCGGTGAGCCGGCTGCCGCGCTCGTAGACACCCGCGACGATGTCGTCCCGGATCGCCGTGCACACCGAGTGCGCCGGAATACGCATGACCGACCTCCGCCTTAATCCCCGTGAAACGTCGACGATGGACGCGTGTTCCGTGACTCTATTGCAATGAGCCGGAATTTCCGACGGCGGGCCGGAATCCATGGATATTTTTTGGACAACCGGCCGTTTCGGCCGGCCGTTCCGGAACGGCGAAAGCCCCGGCTCGGGGAGCCGGGGCCGTGCGGAGCGGGCGTCCGCCGGCGTGCGCGCGCCGGGACGGAGCTCGTCTCAGAGGTTCACGCCGTGCGCGCGGAGGTAGGCGACGGGGTCGATGTCCGAGCCGTACTCGGCGCTCGTACGGGCCTCGAAGTGCAGGTGCGCGCCGGTGACGTTGCCGGTCGCGCCGGACAGGCCGATCCGCTGGCCGGGGACGACCTGCTGGCCCACCGTGACGCCGACCGACGACAGGTGCCCGTACTGGGTGTAGGTGCCGTCGTTCATCCGGATGACGACCTGGTTGCCGTAGGCCCCGCCCCAGCCGGCCTCGACGACGGTGCCCATGCCGACCGCCTGGACGGGGGTGCCGCTCGCGGCGTGGAAGTCGACGCCGGTGTGGCTGCCGGAGGACCAGACGGCGCCGCCGGCCCGGTAGCCGGTGGAGACGTAGGAGCCGGCGATGGGCGACACGAACGTGTTGAGGCGCTTGCGCTCGGCCTCCCGGGCGGCGCGCTCCTTGGCCTCACGGGCCTTCTCGGCGGCCGCGGCGGCCTTCTCGCGCGCGGCCTCCTCGGCGGCCCTGCGCTCGGCCTCGGCCTCCTCGGCGGCCTGCTTCTGGGCGGCGGCCTGGGCGTCGACCTGCTCGGCCACGGAGTCGCCGATGGTGACGACGGGGGTGAGCGCGGTCTGCTCGACGACGGGCTCGGAGGCGGCGAAGGCCGGGGCCGCGACGGAGCCGACCACGCCGGTGGTGGCGAGGGCGGCGACGCCCGCCGCGCGGGCGGTGCCGCGCTGCACGCGGCTGGGACGGCGGTGCTTCCCGGTGGCGCGGGTGAACGCCATGAAGTGTGTGGGTCCTTTCCTTCCTTCTCGCCTACCGGGTTAGCTGACGGGTTCGGAGCAGGAAGGTCTCCTACGGACCCCCTCGCGGCTCGCGCGGGCGTCCGATTCACCCCGGGGGACGTGGTGCGATGGGTCCCCGGCTCCCCTGGCTCGCGCCGTACGGGGACTCGGCGATGACTGCCCGCTGCCGCGGGTGCGGCGCACTGCCTGACGAACAGCCGGGACGAAGCTAAGCGGGCCGACTTTCAATTCCCAAACGAATCGCGGCTTTTGTAGCGCATCCCACAGGCCAGACAGGCAACTCCTGCCCCAATTCGGGCATAAGGAAGCCCTGGCGACTCCGTGTCACCAGGGCTCCCCGCGCACGTGCCCCTACTCGGCGGGGACCACGGTGACTTCGCCGATGCCGAGGGCCGCCACGGGCTCCTCGATGCGGCTCGCGTCGCCGACGAGGACGGTCACCAGCCGGTCCACCGGGAAGGCGCTCACGGCCGCCGCGGTGGCCTCCACGGTGCCGGTCGCGGCGAGCTGCCGGTACAGCGAGGCCTGGTAGTCGTCGGGCAGGTGCTGCTCGACCTGGTCGGCCAGCGTGCTCGCGACGGCCGCCGCGGTCTCGTACTTCAGCGGCGCCACCCCCACCAGGTTCTGCACGGCCACGTCGCGCTCGGCGTCGGTGAGCCCTTCCGCGGCCAGCGTGCGCAGCACCGCCCACAGGTCCTGCAGGGCGGGGCCGGTGTTCGGGGTGTCCACCGAGCCGCTGATGGCGAGCATCGCGGCACCCGTGCCCTCCGGGGTGGAGCGCAGAACCTGCGCGAACGACCGCACGCCGTAGGTGTAGCCCTTCTCCTCGCGCAGGACGCGGTCCAGGCGGGAGGTGAGGGTGCCG
Organism: Streptomyces sp. NPDC085946; assembly: GCF_044540485.1. Classification (NCBI taxonomy): domain Bacteria; kingdom Bacillati; phylum Actinomycetota; class Actinomycetes; order Kitasatosporales; family Streptomycetaceae; genus Streptomyces; species Streptomyces sp. NPDC085946. Next base: position 318,639 of record NZ_JBITSF010000006.1, read on the forward strand.
CCGAGGCAGTACGTGCCGAGCACCTGCGCGGGCCAGACGCGGTCGTGCCGGTCCGGGCCGATCCGGCCGATCAGCAGCTGCGTCTGGACGGCGCCGGGACGGTCCACGATGACGACGCGTCCGGTGTCGTCGGCGGTGACCGGCGGCACCGGCCGCGGGTCGGCCGCGGAACCGGTCCACGCGCCGAGCGTGTCGCCGAGCAGCGCGTCGAGGTCGATGCCGGTGAGGTCGCCGACGACCACGGCGGTGGCCGTGGCGGGGCGGACGTGCCGGTCGTAGAAGGCGCGGACGGCCGCGGAGTCGATCTCGGCGACCGTCTCCTCGGTGCCCTGCCGGGGCCGCGACATGCGCGAGTCCGCCGGGAAGAGCTGCCGGGAGAGCTCCTTGGCGGCCCGCCGGGAGGGGTTGGCCAACTCGTGCGGGATCTCGTCGAGGCGGTTGCGCACCAGCCGCTCGACCTCGCTGTCCGCGAAGGCGGGCGCCCGGAGCGCGTCGGCGATCAGGCCGAGCGCCTTGGCGAGGCGGGAGGCCGGCACCTCCAGGCTCAGCCGGACGCCCGGGTGGTCGGCGTGCGCGTCGAAGGTGGCGCCGCAGCGCTCCAGCTCGGCGGCGAACTCCTCGGCGGAGTGCTTGTCGGTGCCCTCGGAGAAGGCCCGCGCCATGATCGTGGCGACGCCGTCGAGACCGGCCGGCTCGGCGTCCAGGGGCGCGTCCAGGAGCACCTCCACGGCGACGACCTGCTGGCCGGGACGGTGGCAGCGCAGCACCGTGAGCCCGTTGCCGAGGGCGCCGCGCTCGGGCGCGGGGAACGCCCAGAGCCGGGGCTCGCCCGCCTGCGGCCGGGGGTGGAACTCCATCGGGGCGAGCTCGGTCACTTCGCCGCCTCCTCGTTGTCGTCGGTGGCTTCCACGGTCGCCGCGGACCGGGGGTCTTCGGTGCGCTCCGCTTCCTCGGCGTGCTCCGGGTCGGCGGGGGCGGTCGGCTCGTAGACGAGCACCGCGCGGTTGTCGGGCCGCAGGCGGGCCGCGGCGATCTCCCGGACCTCCTCGGGCGTCACCTCCAGCACCCGCTGGACGGCGGTCAGGGCGAGCTGCGGGTCGCCGAACAGCACGGCGTACCGGCACAGTTCGTCGGCGCGGCCCGCGACGGTGCCGAGCCGGTCCAGCCACTCGCGCTCCAACTGGGCCTGGGCGCGCTCCATCTCCTCGGCCGTGGGGCCCTCCGCGGCGAACCGGGCGAGCTCCTCGTCGATGGCGGCCTCGATGACCGGCACCTCCACGTCGCCGGACGTCTTCACGTCCAGCCAGCCCAGGGAGGGCGCCCCGGCGAGCCGCAGCAGGCCGAAGCCGGCCGCCACCGCCGTGCGGTCGCGCCGCACCAGCCGGTTGTACAGGCGGGAGGACTCGCCGCCGCCGAGGACGGTGAGCGCCAGGTCGGCCGCGTCGCACGCGCGCGTGCCGTCGTGCGGCAGGCGGTAGGCCGCCATGAGGGCGCGCGCCGGGACCTCCTCCTCGACGACCTCGCGCAGCTGCTCGCCGATGACGTCGGGCAGCGAGCCGTCGCGCGGGGCGGGCTTGCCGTCGTGGGCGGGGATGGAGCCGAAGTACTTCTCGATCCAGGCGAGGGTCTGCTCGGGGTCGATGTCGCCGACGACCGACAGCACCGCGTTGTTCGGCGCGTAGTACGTGCGGAAGAACGCGCGCGCGTCCTCCAGGGTCGCCGCGTCCAGGTCGGCCATGGAGCCGATCGGCGTGTGGTGGTAGGGGTGGCCCTCCGGGTAGGCGAGGGCGGTCAGCTTCTCGAACGCGGTGCCGTAGGGGACGTTGTCGTAGCGCTGCCGGCGCTCGTTCTTGACGACGTCGCGCTGGTTCTCCATGGACTCGTCGTCCAGGGCGGCCAGCAGGGAGCCCATGCGGTCGGCCTCCAGCCAGAGGGCGAGCTCCAGCTGGTGGGCGGGCATGGTCTCGAAGTAGTTGGTCCGCTCGAAGCTGGTCGTGCCGTTCAGCGAGCCGCCCGCGCCCTGGACGAGCTCGAAGTGGCCGTTGCCCTTGACCTGGGCGGATCCCTGGAACATGAGGTGCTCGAAAAGGTGAGCCAGGCCGGTGCGCCCCTTGACTTCGTGGCGCGAGCCGACGTCGTACCAGAGGCACACCGCCGCGACCGGGGTCAGGTGGTCCTCGGAGAGCACCACGCGCAGGCCGTTGGCCAGGCGGTGCTCGGTCGCTGTCAGGCCCCCGGAGCCTGCCTGGGTTGTGGCCGTGTGACCCATGGGCATGTACGTCCTCTCGATCGCCGAGCGGTCGTCGAAACCGCCGTTTTCCTGCCGGTCCTGCCACTGTATGCAAGCGTGCGGGACCCTGGTGGAGTTCCCGGGCGGCGTACGCCCACAGCGAGATCGGCACGACCACGGGCGGACCGCGTAGCCTGCGGACACTGCCAGTGCGGGGCCGCCGATGCCGGGTCCTGGTCCGCGCTGTCAGTGCCGCGGTCCACAATGGTCCGCGTCAGACCCGTCCACGCCTCAGCAAGGAGCCGGCAGCGATGGCCCGCCGCAGCACGAAGACCCCGCCGCCCGACGACCCGTACGAGGAGAAGATCCTCGACATCGACGTCGTCGACGAGATGCAGGGCTCCTTCCTCGAGTACGCGTACTCGGTCATCTACTCCCGTGCCCTGCCGGACGCGCGCGACGGCCTGAAGCCGGTGCACCGCCGCATCGTCTACCAGATGAACGAGATGGGCCTGCGCCCCGAGCGCGGGTACGTCAAGTGCGCCCGGGTCGTCGGCGAGGTGATGGGCAAGCTGCACCCGCACGGCGACGCGTCGATCTACGACGCGCTGGTGCGCATGGCCCAGCCGTTCTCCATGCGCGTGCCCCTGGTCGACGGCCACGGCAACTTCGGCTCGCTGGGCAACGACGACCCGCCGGCGGCCATGCGGTACACCGAGTGCCGGATGGCCGAGGCCACGAGCCTGATGACGGAGTCCATCGACGAGGACACCGTCGACTTCCAGCCCAACTACGACGGCCAGGAGCGCGAGCCGGTGGCGCTGCCCGCCGCCTTCCCGAACCTGCTGGTCAACGGCGCCTCGGGCATCGCGGTCGGCATGGCCACGAACATGCCGCCGCACAACCTGCGCGAGGTGATCGCGGCCGCCCGCCACCTGATCCGGTACCCGAACGCCGACCTGGACGCGCTGATGAAGCACGTCCCCGGCCCCGACCTGCCCACCGGCGGCCGGATCGTCGGCCTGTCCGGCATCCGGGACGCCTACGAGTCGGGCCGCGGCACGTTCAAGATCCGCGCGACGGTCACCGTCGAGGACGTCACGGCCCGCCGCAAGGGCCTCGTCGTCACGGAGCTGCCCTTCACGGTCGGCCCCGAGAAGGTCATCGCCAAGATCAAGGACCTGGTCGGCTCGAAGAAGCTCCAGGGCATCGCCGACGTCAAGGACCTCACCGACCGGCAGCACGGCCTGCGCCTGGTCATCGAGATCAAGAACGGCTTCGTGCCGGAGGCGGTCCTGGAGCAGCTGTACAAGCTGACGCCGATGGAGGAGTCCTTCGGCATCAACAACGTCGCCCTGGTGGACGGCCAGCCGCTCACGCTGGGCCTGAAGGAGCTCCTGGAGGTCTACCTCGACCACCGCTTCGACGTCGTACGGCGCCGCTCCGAGTTCCGCCGCGGCAAGAAGCGCGACCGCCTGCACCTGGTGGAGGGCCTGCTCACGGCCCTGCTGGACATCGACGAGGTCATCCGGCTGATCCGCTCCAGCGAGAACTCCGCGCAGGCGAAGGAGCGCCTGATGGGGCACTTCTCGCTCAGCGACGTGCAGACGCAGTACATCCTGGACACCCCCCTGCGCCGTCTGACCAGGTACGACCGCATCGAGCTGGAGACGGAGAAGGACCGGCTCAACGCCGAGATCGAGGAGCTGACCCGGATCCTGGAGTCGGACGCCGAGCTGCGCAAGCTGGTCTCCTCGGAGCTGGCCGCGGTGGCCAAGAAGTTCGGCACCGACCGCCGTACGGTCCTGCTGGAGTCGTCCGGCGCCCCCGCCGCCGTACCGCTGCAGGTGGCGGACGACCCGTGCCGGGTGCTGCTGTCCTCGACCGGCCTGCTCGCCCGCACCGCGAACGGCGACCCCTTCCCGGAGGACGGCTCCGGCAGGCGCGTCAAGCACGACGTGATCGTCTCGGCGGTGCCGGCCACGGCCCGCGGCGAGGTGGGCGTGGTCACGTCGGGCGGCCGCCTGCTGCGGATCAACGTGGTCGACCTGCCGCAGCTCCCTCAGGAGATGCCGACGCCGAACCTGTCGGGCGGCGCGCCGCTGGCGGAGTTCGTCTCCCTGGAGGACGACGAGGACGTGGTCTGCCTGACCACGCTCGACGAGTCCTCGCCGGGCCTGGCGCTCGGCACCCGGCAGGGCGTCGTCAAGCGGGTGGTGCCGGACTACCCGGCCAACAAGGACGAGCTGGAGGTGATCACCCTCAAGGAGGGTGACCGGATCGTCGGCGCGGTCGAGCTGCGCACCGGCGAGGAGGACCTGGTCTTCATCACCGACGACGCGCAGCTGCTGCGCTTCCAGGCGTCCCAGGTCCGCCCGCAGGGCCGCCCGGCGGGCGGGGTGGCGGGCGTCAAGCTCGCCGAGGGCGCGAAGGTCATCTCCTTCACCGCCGTCGATCCGGCGGTGGACGCGGTCGTCTTCACGGTCGCGGGCTCGCGCGGCACGCTGGACGACTCCGTGCAGACGACGGCCAAGCTGACCCCGTTCGACCAGTTCCCGCGCAAGGGCCGGGCCACCGGCGGCGTGCGCTGCCAGCGGTTCCTCAAGGGCGAGGACTGCCTGTCCCTGGCCTGGGCGGGACCGTCCCCGGCCCGCGCCGCGCAGAAGAACGGCTCCCCGGCGTCCCTGCCGGACATGGACCCGCGCCGGGACGGCTCGGGCGTCTCGCTGCCGAAGACGGTGTCGGTGGTGGCGGGGCCGGCCTAGGCCCCGGTGTCCGCGGGTTCGTCGGCGTAGGGGGTCCACTCGGTGGGCCCCTCGTCCTCGGGGTCCCGGACGTAGCGGAGGACGCCCCACATGCCGCGCTCGTCGGCGTGCGGGGTGTCGCTCTCGCAGGCCTCCAGCTCCTTGCCGAGGGCGGGGGTGTCGATGCCGGAGCCGATGAGGACGAGCTGGGTGAGGCGTTCGTCGCCGGGTGCCCAGGGCTCCGGGTAGAAGCGGAGGAACCGGCCGACGGCGTGCACGCCGTAGCGGTTGCGCGGGTCGTGCGCGCCGAAGTCGACGTAGCCCTTGATGCGGTACAGCCCCTCGGGCCGGCTGTCGAGGAACTCCATCAGCCGGCGCGGGTCGAGGGGGGTGCCGGTGACGAAGGAGAGGCTGTCGTAGCCGGTGTGCAGGTGTCCGGCGTGCTCGTCCGGGCCGTGGTCGTGCAGGTCGTCGAAGGAGAGCTGGCCGACGCGCTCCTCGCCGGGCCGGCAGTCGAAGAGGAACTCCGGGTCGATGCGTCCGTAGGAGGCCGGGACGACGGCGGCGCGGTCGACGAGGGACCGGACGAGCCCGAGCACCCGTTCCCCGTCGGCGGCCCGGTCGATCTTGTTGACCACGACGAGGTCGGCGAGGCCGAGATGCCGGTCGATCTCGGGGTGCCGGGCCCGGGTGTCGTCGAACTCGGCGGCGTCGACGACCTCGACGAGCCCGCCGTACACGATGTCCGGCTGTTCGCTGGCGAGCACCATGCGCACGAGTTCCCGGGGTTCGGCCAGGCCGCTCGCCTCGATGACGACGACGTCGATGCCGAGGGCGGGCTGCGCGAGCCGCTCCAGGTAGGTGTCCAGCTCACCGGCGTCGACGGCACAGCACAGGCACCCGTTGCCCAGGGACACGGTCGAGTCGCCGAGCGCGCCCGCCACCGCCATCGCGTCGATCTCGATGGCCCCGAAGTCGTTGACGACGGCGCCGATCCGGCTGCCGCCGCTGCGGTGGAGGAGGTGGTTGAGCAGCGTCGTCTTCCCGGATCCGAGGAATCCGGCCAGGACGACGACCGGGATCCGGCGCGGGCCGGGGCCCGGGCTCTGACGCGGCTGGCTCACCGTGCGACCTCTCTCCCACCGACGCGCGCCGGCTCGCGGCCGCGGCACACGTACGAAGAATCAATGCCGGTCCAGGATATGAGCGCGTCGTCGCCGTCGACGCCAGGCGCTGCCCCCGTGCGGGCCGCTGTCCCGGACGCCCGGCCGTCCGGACCGCAGGGCACGTACGGGGCCGGGCACCGGCCCGGATGCCCCGGCAGCGCGCCTGAGCGGCGCGGTGCGGCGCCGGGGCACGCTCGTCTCACGCCGCTCCCGGCACCGGCACCGGCGCCTCCGGCCCCACATAGCGCGCCGCCGGCCTGATGATCTTCGAGTCCTCCGCCTGCTCCAGGATGTGGGCGCTCCAGCCCACCACGCGCGCCGCCGCGAAGGTGGGGGTGAACATCTCGCGCGGCAGGCCGCAGAGTTCCATGACGAGGCCCGCGTAGAACTCGACGTTGGCGTGGAGGTCGCGTCCGGGCTTCAGTTCCGCGAGGATCGCCTCCACCCGGCGTTCCACCTGGACCGCGAGGTCCACGCGGGGGCCGCCGAACCGCCGGGCGATCTCCCGGAGCATCCGGGAACGGGGGTCCTCGGTGCGGTAGACGGCGTGCCCGAAGCCCATGACGCGTTCCCCGGACAGCACCCGTGCGCGCACCCAGGCATCGATGCGCTCGGGGCTGCCGATGGCGTCCAGCGTGTCCAGGGCCCGGCTCGGCGCTCCTCCGTGCAGCGGCCCGGACAGCGCCGCCACCGCCCCGGCGAGGCACGCCGCCACGTCCGCCCCCGTCGACGCGATGACCCGGGCCGTGAAGGTCGACGCGTTGAATCCGTGGTCGACGGTGGAGATCAGGTACTGCTCGACCGCCCGGGCGTGCCGCTCGTCGGGCTCCGCGCCCGTCAGCATGTACAGGTAGTTCGCCGCGTACGGCAGGTCCTCCCGCGGCTCCACCGGCGTGCGGCCCCGGCCCAGCCGGTACAGCGCGGTGAGCAGCGTCGGTACGGCCGCGGCCGCCTCCAGCGTGTCCTGGCGGCGCCGGCCGGCGTCGATGTCGTACACCGGGCGGTACCCCTTGGCCGCGCCGAGCAGCGAGAGCGCCGTGCGCATCCCGGCGAGCGGGCCGGAGCGCCCGCCGGCCGCCGCGATGGCGGGCAGGGCCGCCCGCACCTCCGCCGGCAGCCGCCGCAGGGCGGCGGTCTCGGCGGCGAAGGCGGCGCCGCGCCGGGCGTCCGGCAGCTCACCGAGGACGAGCAGGTGCCACACGTCCTCGAAGCTGCGGGTCCGGGCGAGCTCGACGGCCGAGTACTGCCGGTAGTGGTAGAAGCCCTCGTGACCGCGGACGTCACCGGTACGGGTGTCGGCGACGACGACACCCGCCAGTCCCCTCGGTACGTCGATCGATGCGGCGGCCGGCCTGGTGGCGGACATGTTTCCTCCCTCGACTTGATTCGACTCTCCATGCATGACCGAATGCCTGTCAATATTGATTGAATCAATAGAACCATCAATGAGTCGCGGAGACGGATACGGTGACCTCCATGCGCGACCAAGACCCCGCCCCGATCGACACCGGACGGCGCCTGAGCACCAAGGAGGCCGCCGAGCTGCTCGGCGTGAAGCCGGAGACGGTCTACGCCTACGTCAGCCGCGGCCAGCTCAGCAGCCGGCGTGCCCCCGGCGGCCGGGGCAGCACCTTCGACGCCGGCGAGGTCGAGGCGCTCGCCCGGCGCAACAGGCGTGAGAGCGCGGGGAGTCCGGGCTCCGGCGGCGAGCTGTCCGTGCGGACCCGCATCACGCTCATCGAGCAGGACCGGTACTACTTCCGGGGCGTCGACGCGGTGGACCTGGCGGCCCGCCACACCTACGAGGAGGTCGCCGAGTGGCTGTGGACCGGCCGGATCCGTCCCGGCGCCGCCTTCACCGCGCCCGCCGCCTCCGTCGCCGCCGCTCGCCGGGCCGCCGACGCGCTGCCCGAACACACCACGCCGACGGACCGGTTGCGGGTCGCCGCGATCGCCGCGGCGAGCGCGGACCCGCTGCGGTTCGACCTGTCCGAGGACGCCGTGCTCGGCGCCGCGCGGACCCTCGTCCCCACCCTCGTCGCCGCTCTGCCGCCGCTCCGGCTCACCCCGGCCGGTCGCCCGGACGAGGGCCCGCTCGCCGGCCGGCTGTGGACGCGGCTCAGCGGGCGCGACCCGGACGCCGCGTCGCTGCGCGCCCTGGACCGCGCGCTCGCCCTCCTGGCCGACCACGACCTGGCCGCCTCGACGCTCGCCGTCCGCGTCGCCGCGTCGGCCCGCGCGCACGCCTACGCGGCCGTCTCCGCCGGGCTCGGCGTCCTGGAGGGCCCGCTGCACGGCGCGGCCGGCGGGCTCGCCCACCGGCTGCTGCTCGACGTCCTGGAGCAGGGCGACGCCGCGCCCGTGATCGCCGGCGAGCTGCGGGCGGGCCGGCGCGTCCCCGGACTCGGCCACCGGCTGTACGCGGGCGAGGACCCGCGCGCGCGTGCCCTGTTCGCGCTCCTGGAGGAGATCCCGTGCGCGGCGCCCGCCCTCGCCGCGGCCCGCGACGTCGTCGCCACCGCCGCCCGCCGCACGCCCCTGCACGCCAACGTCGACCTGGCGCTCGCCGTGCTCACCACGTCCTTCGGCATGCCCGCCACGGCGGGCGAGACGATCTTCGCCGTGGCCCGTACGGCGGGCTGGATCGCGCACGCGCTGGAGGAGTACGGCGAGCGCCCGCTGCGGATGCGCCCGAGCGGGGTGTACGTGGGTCCCAGGCCGCCGCGGGCACTGCCGGAGTAACGCACGGCGGGGCCGGAAGTCATCGCGGCGCAAGTCAGGTTAGGCTCACCTCTGTGAGTACGTGCTCAACCGCGTCCCGGGACCACGACGAGCCCGTTTCGGGAACCGCGGCCACCGCGAGGACCTGGCTGCTGCTGGAGCAGCCCGGGCCGTGGGGCGCCAAGGCGCTCACTTCGAGCCACCTGGACCCCGCCCTGGGCCGCGCCCTCGACGCGGCCGCGAAGGGCACGGACGTACGCATCGCGCTCATCCGCCGCCCCGGACGCCACGCGGACCGCCGCGTGCCCGCCACGCGGCGGGTCTACGCGGCCCACACCGTGCCCGGACGGGTGTGGCTGCACGGCGCCACGATCGGCGATCCCCGGCGCCTGCTCGACCTGGACTTCCGCGCGCTCGGCAGGGGCGACCACCGCGGCTTCGACACGGTGCTCGGCGGACGCCCCCACGAGGGCGGCCCCCTCGCCCTCGTCTGCACCAACGGCAAGCGCGACCGCTGCTGCGCGCTGCTCGGCCGGCCCCTCGCGGCGGAACTCGCCTCGTCCGGGGCGCAGGACGTCTGGGAGGTCACCCACCTGGGCGGTCACCGCTTCTCGCCCACGGTGCTCGTCCTGCCGTACGGGTACGCGTACGGCCGGGCCGAGGCGGACGCCGTGCGGGAGGTGCTGCGCGGCGCGCGGGAGGGCCGGATCGTCGTGGCGGGCTGCCGGGGGAACTCCGCCTGGGAGCGGCCCGGCCAGGCCGCCGAGCTGGCCGTGCGCACGGCGGCCGGCGAGTACGCGGCGGAGGCGCTCGACGTGGTCCGCACGGACGGCGCCGCCCCGCGCTGGGAGGTGACCGTCGCCCACGCCGACGGGCGGCACTGGCGGGTCGTCGTGGCCCAGGGCGCGTCCCTGCCGCCCCGCCCGGAGAGCTGCGGTGTGTCGGTGCTGGGGTCCCCCGCGCGGATGGACGTGGTGGAGATCCGCGAGCTGGCGGTGGCGGCGCTGGCCGGCTGACGGCCCCGGGACGAGCCCTCCCGGGGCGTCTCCACGCGCGCGTGCCGTCCGCGTCGCACCCACTCGGCGGAGCGCAGCCGTGCGCCCCGGCCGGGTGCCCCGCGCGACACCCGGCCCGGCACCTCCTGCCCCGGCCCGGCATCCGGTACCCCGGCACGCCCGCCCCGCCCGCAGCCTCCCCACCCGCCCCACCAGGAGACGCACGCCACACCCCTACGGCACGGCGTACCCGTCCACGTACCGTCGTGGGTATGAGCCGCACTCCCCCCGCACGCCGCCTGCGCCTCGGCCTGCCCAAGCGGGTCTTCTCGCAGGTCCTGCTGATGCAGGTGGCGATCGCCGCGGGTGTCGCGGTGCTCGCGACCGGGCTGTTCCTGGCGCCGCTCGGCGACCAGCTGGACGACCAGGCGATGCGCCGCGCGCTCGCGATCGCGCAGACCACCGCCCAGCAGCCGCAGATCGCCGAGGACCTGACGCGCACCCGGCCGTCGCCGGACGGGCCGGTGCAGCGGGAGGCGGAGCGGATCCGGAAGGCCACCCGCGCGGAGTACGTCGTGGTGATGGACCGGCGCGGGGTGCGCTGGTCGCACACCGACCCGCGGCGGATCGGCGGGCTCGTCTCGACGGACCCCGGCCGCGCGCTGGCCGGGCACGAGGTCATGCAGATCGACGACGGCACCCTGGGCCGCTCCGCCCGCGGCAAGGTGCCGCTGCGCGACGGCGACGGCGACATCGTCGGGGCGGTGTCGGTCGGCATCGCGTACGACAGCGTCCGGGCCCGGCTGCTGCACGCCATCCCGGGGCTGTTCGCGTACGCCGGCGGCGCCCTGGCCGTCGGCGCGCTGGCCGCCTGGCTGATCTCCCGGCGGGTCCAGCGGCAGACCAGGGACCTGGCCTTCTCCGACATCGCGGCGCTGCTCGCGGAGCGCGAGGCGATGCTGCACAGCATCCGGGAAGGCGTCGTCGCCCTGGACCGCGCCGGCCGCATCCGCCTGCTCAACGACGAGGCGCAGCGCCTGCTGGACATCGACGGCGACGCGGTGGGCAGCAGCCCCGACGAGGCGCTCGGCACGGGCCGTACGGCCGACGTGCTGGCCGGGCGGGTGACCGGGACGGACCTGCTCACCGTGCGCGGGCAGCGCGTGCTGGTCGCCAACCGCATGCCCACAGACGACGGCGGAGCGGTGATCACCCTGCGCGACCGCACCGAGCTGGAGCAGCTCGGCCGGGAGCTGGACTCCACCCGGGGCCTGATCGACGCGCTGCGCGCCCAGGACCACGAGCACGCCAACCGCATGCACACCCTGCTGGGCCTGCTGGAGCTGGAGATGTACGACGACGCCGTGGAGTTCGTCGGCGAGGTGGTCGGCGACCACCGGGCCACCGCGGAGCAGGTCACCGAGCGGATCGGGGACCCGCTGCTCGCCGCCCTGCTGGTGGGCAAGGCGGCCGTCGCGGCCGAGCGCGGCGTCACGCTGTGGGTCTCGGACCGCACGCGGCTGCCGGACCGGCTGGTCGACCCGCGGGGACTCGTCACCGTCCTGGGTAATCTCGTCGACAACGCCCTGGACGCCGCCGCGGGCACCGCGCACGCGCGCGTGGAGGTCGAGGCGCGCGCCGAGGGACGCACCGCGGTCCTGCGCGTGCGCGACACCGGACCGGGGATCCCGGAGGAGCACCGCGAGATGATCTTCGCCGAGGGCTGGTCCACCAAGAAGCCGCCGGCGCACCGCGAGCGCGGCATCGGGCTCTCCCTGGTGCGCAGGCTCGCCGAGCGGCAGGGAGGCAGCGTGACGGTGACAGAGGCGCACGGCGGGGGCGCGCAGTTCACCGTCGTGCTGCCGGAGGCGCTGGCCGGGCCGGGCCCGGAACCGGCGGTCCTGGGCGTGCCGTCCGCCGCGCAGAGCGTCGAGGAGGAGTCGCGATGATCGAGGTCCTGGTCGTGGACGACGACGTCCGCGTCGCGCGGGTGAACGCCGCCTACGTCGAGAAGGTGCCGGGCTTCCACGTCGCCGGCGAGGCCCACAGCGCGGCGGAGGCACTGCGCCGTCTGGAGATGCCGCCCCGCCTCGACCTGGTCCTCCTGGACCACTACCTGCCCGACGGGACGGGGCTCGCGGTCGTCCAGGAGATGCGCCGCAGGGGCCATCAGACGGACGTGATCATGGTGACGGCGGCCCGGGACGTGTCCACCGTGCAGGCGGCGATGCGGCACGGCGCGCTGCAGTACCTGGTCAAGCCGTTCGCGTTCGCGGGCCTGCGTGCCAAGCTGGAGGCGTACGCCCAGCTGCGCCGCACCCTCGACGGCGGTGGCGAGGCCGAGCAGGCCGAGGTGGACCGCATCTTCGGGGCCCTGTCGGCGCCGTCGGAACCGGACCTCCCCAAGGGCCACTCCCCCACCACCGCCGAGCTGGTCCGCCGGTCCCTGATGAACGCCGAGGGCCCGCTGTCCGCCCAGGAGATCGCCGAGCGGACCGGGGTGAGCCGTCAGACGGCGCAGCGCTACCTGAAGCTCCTGGAGCGCACGGGACGGGCCCGGCTGACCCTGAAGTACGGCGACGCGGGCCGCCCGGAACACCGTTACGTGTGGGCGACCCGCGCCTGAGGGCACGGCCCATAGGGGGCGGGGAAGGAAACCGTGCCCCCTCTCGATACGGATCCGCGGGCCGGCGCGCTCAGCGCGGTGCGCACGGCCCGCGCCGCCCGCGCCCGGCCGTCCCCGGGGGCCGCGGGGACCGCGGGGACTACGCGGCCCCCGCCCCGGTCAGCGACCGCACCTCCGTCTCGGCGTGCTTGGCCTCGTCCGGGACCTCCGGCGAGGTGACGGTGCCGAGCCAGCCCGCGAGGAAACCGAGCGGGACGGAGACCAGGCCGGGGTTCTGCAGGGGGAAGTACTGGAAGTCGGCGTCCGGGAAGAGGGACGCGGGGCTTCCCGAGACCACCGGGGACAGCAGCACCAGGACCACGGCCGGGACCAGTCCGCCGTAGACGGCCCACACGGCGCCGCGCGTGGTGAAGCCGCGCCAGAACAGCGAGTACAGCAGCACGGGCAGATTGGCCGAAGCGGCGACGGCGAAGGCGAGGCCCACCAGGAAGGCGACGTTGAGGTCGCGCGCCAGCAGGCCCAGGGCGATCGCGACGACACCGATGCCGACGGCGGCGACCCGGGCCACGGCCACCTCGCTGCGCTGCCTGCCGCCCCGGCGGCGCAGGGACGCGTACAGGTCGTGGGCCACGGACGCCGAGGAGGCGAGCGTGACGCCGGCGACCACGGCGAGGATCGTGGCGAAGGCGATCGCGGCGACGACCGCGAACAGAACCGTTCCGCCGGTGGAGGAGGCGCCGCCGCCCAGGTCGAGCGCCAGCAGCGGCACCGCGGTGTTCCCGGCCGCGTTGGACCCGCGGACGGCGTCGGGCCCCACGATGGCGGCCGCGCCGAAGCCGAGGACGATCGTCATCAGGTAGAAGCCGCCGATGAGGCCGATCGACCAGACGACCGAGCGGCGGGCGGCCCGCGCGGTGGGCACGGTGTAGAAGCGGGACAGGATGTGCGGCAGTCCCGCCGTGCCGAGGACGAGGGCGAGTCCCAGGCTGATGAAGTCGAAGCGGGCGGTCCAGTCCCCGCCGTACTTCAGCCCCGGCGCCAGGAAGGCCGCCCCGTGCCCGCTGCGCTCGGCCGCCGTGAGCAGCAGCCGGTCGACGTCACCGTGGAAGCGCACCAGGACGAGCACGGTGAGCACGATCGTGCCGCCGAGCAGCAGGACCGCCTTGACGATCTGGATCCACGTGGTGGCCCGCATCCCTCCCAGCGACACGTAGATCACCATGAGCGCGCCGACACCGATCACGGTCCCGGTCTGCACCGACTCGTCCGTGCCCCCGAGCAGCAGCGCGACCAGGCTGCCCGCGCCCACCATCTGCGCCACCAGGTAGAGAACGGACACCGTGACCGAGGAGGTTCCCGCGGCGATCCGCACGGGCCGTTCCCTCATGCGCGCCGCCACGACGTCGGCGAGCGTGAACCGGCCGCAGTTGCGCACCAGTTCGGCGACGAGGAGGAGCACCACGAGCCAGGCCACCAGGAAGCCGACGGAGTACAGCATGCCGTCGTAGCCGTAGAGCGCGATGAGCCCGGAGATGCCGAGGAAGGAGGCGGCCGACATGTAGTCGCCCGCGATGGCAAAACCATTCTCCAGGGGGGTGAAGAGACGGCCGCCCGCGTAGAACTCCTCCGCCGAGCCCTGCCGCCGGCGGCTCGCCCACGTCGTGATCGCCAGGGTGACGGCGACGAAGGCGCTGAACAGCAGCAGCGCCAGCGTCCGGTGGTCCCCGCTCATGACGCACCGCCTCTCGCTCCGCGGGTCATCTCCTGGGTGTCCCAGCGCAGTTCGAGGGCCGCCCGGTCCCTGCGCAGCCGCGCGTGGCGGACGTACGCCCAGGTGAGCAGGAAGGTGGTGAGGAACTGGCCGAGCCCCGCGAGCATCGCCACGTTCACGGCGCCCGTCACGGGCCGGGCCATGAGCCCCGGGGCGGCCGTGGCGGCCACGACGTAGGCCAGGTACCAGGCGAGGAAGGCGGCGACGGCCGGCACGACGAACCGCCGGTACCTGCCGCGCACCTCCTGGAAGGCCGCGCTGCGCTGCACTTCGAGGTACACGTCGGCCGCCGCCGTCCCGTCCGCCGTACGTGCCGGCGGCACCGCCGGTCCGGGAGCCGCCGCGCCGGCCGACTCGCCCCAGCCGGAGGCGAGCGCGTCGTACCAGGGGTCGTCGTACCCCGTCTGTCCGGCTTCCTCGGCGAGGGCCGCGGCGGGCGCGTCGGGGTGCGCGGCGGAACCGTCGTGACCACCCCCGTCCACGCGGGGGTGACCGTTGCTTGACTGCATGTCCAAGGATGGACAGAACGGGAAGATCCCCGACTCTTCTTCCCCGTGCTCTTCACCCCATCAGGTGACGCACCTCCCCGGTGCCGCCGCGGACGTGCCGGCGGCCGCCGCGCCGGGCCCCGTCCACCGGCCCGGCGCGACGGCGCCCTACGCGTCGATCCGCGAGCGGTCCAGCGTCGCCGCCGAGTTGGAGATGAACTCCTTGCGGGGGGCGACGTCGTTGCCCATCAGCAGGTCGAAGACCTGCTCGGCGGACTCCAGGTCGGTCAGGTTGATCCGGCGCAGGGTGCGGCGCCGCGGGTCCATGGTGGTCTCGGCCAGCTGGTCCGCGTCCATCTCGCCCAGACCCTTGTAGCGCTGGATGGAGTCCTTGTAGCGGACGCCCTTGCTCTGGAACTCCATGAGCTTGTCGCGCAGTTCGCGGTCCGAGTACGTGTAGACGTACTTGTCCTGGCCCTTCTTCGGCTGGACCAGCTCGATGCGGTGCAGCGGCGGCACCGCGGCGAAGACCCGGCCCGCCTCGACCATCGGCCGCATGTAGCGGTGGAACAGCGTCAGCAGCAGCGTGCGGATGTGGGAGCCGTCCACATCGGCGTCGGTCATCATGATGATCTTGCCGTACCGCGCCGCGTCGATGTCGAAGGTCCGGCCCGACCCGGCCCCTATGACCTGGATGATCGCGCCGCACTCGGCGTTCTTCAGCATGTCCGTGACGGACGACTTCTGGACGTTGAGGATCTTGCCGCGGATCGGCAGCAGCGCCTGGAACTCGGAGTTCCGGGCGAGCTTCGCCGTACCGAGCGCGGAGTCCCCCTCGACGATGAACAGCTCGCTGCGGTCGACGTCGTCGCTGCGGCAGTCGGCGAGCTTGGCGGGCAGCGAGGAGGACTCCAGGGCCGTCTTGCGGCGCTGGGCGTCCTTGTGCTGCCGCGCGGCGATGCGCGTCCGGGCCGCGGCGACGGCCTTCTCCATGACCACCCGGGCCTGCTGGGCGGCGTCCCGCTTGGTGGAGGTCAGGAACGCCTTGAGCTCCTTGGTGATCACGTTGTTCACGATGCGGCGGGCCGCCGAGGTGCCGAGCACCTCCTTGGTCTGGCCCTCGAACTGCGGCTCGGCCAGACGCACGGTGACGACCGCCGTGAGGCCCTCCAGGGCGTCGTCCTTGACGATGTCGTCCTCGGCGACGCGCAGCAGCTTCTTGGCGCGCAGCACCTCGTTCATCGTCTTGGCCACGGCCTGCTCGAAGCCGGCGACGTGGGTGCCGCCCTTGGGGGTGGCGATGATGTTGACGAACGACTTGACCGTCGTGTCGTAACCGGTCCCCCAGCGCAGCGCGACGTCGACGCCCAGCTCGCGGGTGACCTCGGTGGGCGTCATCTGGCCGCGGTCGTCCAGGACGGGCACCGTCTCCTTGAAGGTGCCCTGCCCGGTGAAGCGGAGGACGTCGCAGATCGGCTTGTCGCTCGCCAGGAACTCGCAGAACTCGCTGATCCCGCCGTCGAAGCGGAACGACTCCTCGCCCTTGCTGCCGCCCTCGCCGAGACCGAACTCGTCCCGGACGACGATGGTCAGGCCGGGCACCAGGAACGCCGTCTGGCGGGCGCGCTGGTGCAGGTTGTCCAGGGAGAGCTTGGCGTCCTTGAGGAAGATCTGGCGGTCGGCCCAGTACCGCACGCGCGTGCCGGTGCGGGTCTTGGGGATCTTCTTGGTCTTGCGCAGCCCGCTCCTGGCCTCGAACTTCGCGTCCGGGCCGTTCCCGCCGAAGGCGCCGGGGACACCGCGGCGGAAGCTGATGGCGTTGGTGTGCCCGCCGCGGTCCACCTCGACGTCCAGCCGGGCGGACAGCGCGTTCACCACGGAGGCGCCCACGCCGTGCAGACCGCCGGAGGCGGCGTACGAGCCGCCGCCGAACTTGCCGCCCGCGTGCAGCTTGGTCATGACGACCTCGACGCCGGAGAGGCCGGTCTTGGGCTCGACGTCGACCGGGATGCCGCGGCCGTTGTCCCGGACCTCCACCGAGCCGTCGTCGTGGAGGATCACCTCGATGTGGTCGCAGTAGCCTCCGAGGGCCTCGTCCACGGAGTTGTCGATGATCTCCCACAGGCAGTGCATCAGACCGCGGCTGTCGGTCGAGCCGATGTACATACCGGGGCGCTTGCGCACGGCCTCGAGCCCTTCGAGGACGAGCAGGTGCCGCGCGGTGTAGTTGGAACCGTCCCGGTCTGCTCCTGCCAGCAGCGCTGTGGACGGGACGGACGTCTCGGCGGTCACGCGGTTCGCTCCTCGCTGAATTTCAGGTGGGGCCCTTCTGGGTAAGGGCGCGGCTTCGGTTACCGGTGAGAGGGTACCGAGGCCTGGTAGAGCCGTTGTAACGCCACCCTCGCCGGGATCTCACCCTAGTCCACGATCGCATGCATGTTCGATCCCTCGATGGAGTGAAGTACACATCACGTTCCCTTCGAGGCATGAACCATTTAGGCTCCGGGCACGTCCTCATGAACAACCCGGCAAGCCAGCCGGCGAGGATTGACACTGACCGACAGCGCGAACCCGTACGGCACGACAGACACGCACTACGGCACATTCGCCGCCAACCGGCAGCAGCCAGCCGCCTCGGAAAGATTTTTTCGAGGAAAAGCCGCGAGCGGGAACGTTTTGGGGCTGGTTGGATGTTGACCCTGGTACGACAGCTCGTCGAGCTAGAGAAGAGGCGACGTGACTACTGTTCTGACTTCCGCAAGCCCGCTGACGGCCGCTGACCGATGCGACCGCTGCGGCGCCCAGGCCTACCTGCGCGTCGTCCTGCTGAGCGGCGGAGAACTGCTCTTCTGCGCCCACCACGGCCGCAAGTTCGAGCCGGAACTCAAGAAGATCGCCGCTGAGATACAGGACGAGACGGAGCGGCTGACCTCCATTCCTGCCACCGCTTCAGAAGATGAGCGCTGACCCCTAGCGTCCCGACGACGAGCCGAGCCGGCACAGGCCGGTGAAGCGGGCGGTTGCCTCTGCACGCAGAGGCAACCGCCCGTCGTCGTACGCGGGAGGAGCCGACCGGTCTGCGTTGCCCCCAGAAGCCCGGTCACGCCCTGGCACACCCCGGAACCCGCCCCGGCTCCACGGTGTCCCCAGCAGCCCGCTCAGGCCCCGCCGGGCGCGCTGCGCGGCCCGCCGGCGTCCGTGTCCCAGCCGAGTTTGCGCATCACGTCGGAGACACGGGTGTAGACCCCCGGGCTGCCCGCCCGCCCGCAGCCGCTCCCCCAGGAGACGAGTCCGATCAGCCGCCCCTGGGCGACCAGCGGCCCGCCGCTGTCCCCGTGGCAGGCGTCCGGACCGCCCGCGAGCTCCCCGGCGCACAGCATGGTCTCCGCCCCGTACGTGCCGTCGGAGCTCCCCGGATACGCCCGCTCACAGAGCGCGTCGGGCAGCACGCGCACCCGGGCCGCCCGCAGACTGTGCGGGTAGTCACCCCCGCCCGTGGCGTCCCCCCACCCGTAGACCGTCGCGGCCGTGCCCATGCCGTAGGCGAGGTCGCCCTCGGCCGCCATGTCGATCACCGCGTCGGCCGGGACGGACTCGGCCAGGGTGAGCACCGCGAAGTCACCGGACTTGACGCCCTCGTCGTAGTGCGGGTTCACCCACGTCGCCGTCACGGCGATCTCCCGCCCCTGGTCCGAGAGCAGGTCCGTGCGTCCCGTGATGACCTTGAGGTCGCCGGCCCGGTCCGGCGGGGCGCCCAGGGTCTCCTCGTCCACGCAGTGGGCCGCGGTGAGCACGGTGGTGGGACCGACCGCCACGCCTCCGCAGAACTGTCCCGCCCGGCTCTCCCCGAACCGCTCACGGCTGGAGAGCGCCACGGTCCACGGACTCTGTGACACGTCGACCGGGAATCCGCCGACGACGACGTCGGCGACCGCGGGGGTGGCGGACGCCAGCGGTATCGCGGACGCGGCGGCCGCCAGGACCAGCGGTCCGGCCAGATACCGGGCAAAGCGACGCATGCGCACTCCTCACTCTCGGGTGATCGTGGGACACCCAGAGTGATACAGCCCGCCGTGCCTCGCACCCGCAGGACGGCGTGAGGCCCGGCCCCCTCGAGGGGGCCGGGCCTCACGCGTCGTACGACCGCGGCCTAGTCGAGGTAGTCGCGCAGGACCTGCGACCGCGACGGGTGGCGCAGCTTCGACATCGTCTTGGACTCGATCTGGCGGATGCGCTCGCGCGTGACGCCGTACACCTTGCCGATCTCGTCGAGGGTCTTCGGCTGACCGTCGGTGAGACCGAAACGCATGGAGACGACGCCCGCCTCGCGCTCGGACAGGGTGTCGAGCACGGAGTGCAGCTGCTCCTGGAGCAGCGTGAAGCTGACCGCGTCGGCCGGGACGACGGCCTCGGAGTCCTCGATGAGGTCACCGAACTCGCTGTCGCCGTCCTCGCCCAGCGGGGTGTGCAGCGAGATGGGCTCGCGGCCGTACTTCTGGACCTCGATGACCTTCTCGGGGGTCATGTCGAGCTCCTTGGCCAGCTCCTCCGGGGTGGGCTCGCGGCCCAGGTCCTGGAGCATCTGGCGCTGCACGCGCGCGAGCTTGTTGATGACCTCGACCATGTGCACCGGGATGCGGATGGTGCGCGCCTGGTCGGCCATCGCGCGGGTGATCGCCTGACGGATCCACCAGGTGGCGTACGTGGAGAACTTGTAGCCCTTGGTGTAGTCGAACTTCTCGACCGCGCGGATCAGACCGAGGTTGCCCTCCTGGATGAGGTCCAGGAAGAGCATGCCGCGGCCGGTGTAGCGCTTGGCCAGGGAGACCACCAGGCGGAGGTTGGCCTCCAGCAGGTGGTTCTTGGCGCGGCGGCCGTCCTCGGCGATGATCTCCAGCTCGCGCTTGAGCTTGGGGGCGAGCTTGTCGGAGTTGGCCAGCTTGTCCTCGGCGAACAGACCCGCCTCGATGCGCTTGGCGAGCTCGACCTCCTGCTCGGCGTTGAGCAGGGGGACCTTGCCGATCTGCTTGAGGTAGTCCTTGACGGGGTCGGCGGTGGCACCGGCGGCGGCGACCTGCTGGGCCGGGGCGTCGTCCTCGTCCTCGTCGGAGAGGACGAAACCGGCGCTCTCGGTGCCCTCGGGCTCGTCGGCGACCTTGGTGTCCTCCAGCACCTCTTCCTCGAGGAGCTCGACCTCGTCGTCCTTCTTGGCGCCGGTCTTCTTGGCCGCCGTCTTCTTCGTGGCGGCGGCGGTGGTCTTCTTCGCCGTCGCCTTCTTGGCGGTCGCCTTCTTGGCAGCAGCCTTCTTGGCGGGGGCCTCTTCCTCGGCGGCGGGGTCGGCGGCGGGCGCCGCCGGCGTGGCGGTGGCGGTGGCCTTCCTGGTGGTCACCGTCTTCGCCGCGACCGTCTTGGTGGCGGTGCGCTTGGCGGGACTCTTCGCTGCGACGCTCTTGCGGGTGCGCTTGGGCTCTGCGGCACTGACCATCAGCGTCACACCCTCTTCCTCGAGGATCTGGTTGAGGCTGCGCAGTACGTTCTTCCACTGAGTGGCCGGAATCTGGTCAGCTTCGAAGGCCCGACGCACGTCATCGCCGGCGATCTGCCCCTCAGCCTTTCCCCGCTCGATGAGCGCCATGACAGAGACGGACTCGGCGATCTCCGGCGGGAGCGTACGGGATGTGCTGGCCGACACGAACAACCTCTCGGAACGTTGGAAAACGGCTTCCGGCCCCGTCCACAGGGGACAGGAGCCGACCGCCGGCTTGGGGATGGGCCGACGGTGCGGGCGGGGGCCGGGAGATGCACAGCGCCGTCACCGGCGTCCGTATTCCCTCCGCGGCTGTCACCTCTTAGGTCATCGCGTTCTCTCCGCGAGCGTTACGCCCAATCTGCGTGGCCCGAGTCACACCCCGTAAGCATGCAAAAACGGTCAGATGCAATCAAAAGAGATCGTCTTGTGACTCCGACTTGTGACTCCGACCGAACTGCTTCGGAGGATGCGCCGTCCTGGCGCGCCATCGGGCCCCGCGGGATCACCAGGATCCCGCGAGGCCCGACGGGAGACGGCTCACCAGCCGGGCGTCGCCACAGGAGGGGGGTGGCACGACCGGCCGCGCCGCCTGCGGAACGGTCAGTGCTCGCGGGGAGCGGGCACCACGCGTTCCACCTCGGGGTGGACCGTGAGCAGCTGGCGCATGGCCGTCTCGGCCGCCGCGCCGTCACCGGCGGACACGGCGTCGACGATCCGGCCGTGGTGCGCCAGGGAAGCCTCGTTCGGCCGCTCGCACCCCGCGACCGGGCCGCCCGACACCTGGAGGGCGGCGGACACGATCCCGGAGAGGTGCTCCAGCATGCGGTTGCCCGCGATCTGGATGAGCAGCGAGTGGAACTCGGAGTCGGCACGGGAGAAGGTGAGCGCGTCGCCCTGGCCCAGGGCGTGGCCCATGATCTCGACCATGTCGGCCAGGCGCTGCTGGACGTCCTGGCGGTCGTGCCCGGCGGCGAGACGCGCGGCGAGCGGCTCGATCGTCCAGCGCAGCTCGCTCAGCTCCCGGCGCTGGTCGTCGCGCTGCGGTCCGAAGGCGCGCCACTCGATGATGTCCGGGTCGAGGAGGTTCCAGTCGCTGACGGGGCGCACGCGCGTGCCGACGTTCGGGCGGGCACTGACCAGGCCCTTGGCCTCCAGGACGCGGAGCGACTCGCGGACGACGGTGCGCGAGACCTCGAAGCGCTGACCGATCTCCTCGGGCACGAGCGGACGGTCGGCGCCCAGATCGCCGGAAACGATCATCTGACCCAGTTGCTGGACGAGTTGGCCGTGCAGTCCGCGTCCGCGGCTGCCCGCGGCACGCCGGCCCACACGGCCCAGCTCGGGGTCCGCGCCCTCCCAGACGGGGACTCCGACGCGGTCGACGGCGGGCGCCTCGGCGTAGGGGTAGCGGTCGAGTTCGCCCGGGTTCGTGAGGCCGGAGTCGGCGGAGCGGGCGGCGGTCATCATGGTGTGCGCAAGGGTACTCACGCATCCTTTGTCGGCGCTGCTTCCAACTCCCTTGAGGTCTTTGGTGAAAAGCACACGAAAGGGTGATCGCTCACGCCGTCGCAATTGACGCCTTATCGGAAAGAAATGGGCGCCCTCCGGGGAGTTGTGCACAGGGACGGACCGGACGACTGCGGAACGTAGCCGATGCGTGACCGGGGCGGACGCCGGGCCGGCACGGGTGCGGGGCCCGCCGACCGCCCTCAGCGGGCCCTGCTGCGCAGGGTCGTGAGCAGGTACGCGCCGAGGAGAACGGTCAGCGACAAGGCCAGCGCGCCGCCCTGGGGTTGCGCGATCACCCGCAGCGCGCCTTCCAGGTGACGCTCCCCTCCGAAGGGCCACCACGGCAGGAACACCTCCCGCAGCCGTGCGGGGAACCCGGCCGCGGCCCGCACGGACTGTCCGTCCAGGACGGCCCGCACCGGGGGTACGACGAGGAGCGGCACGGCGACGACGGCGGCGAGCCCGCCCGTGGTGGACCGGAAGACGCCCCCCGCCAGCACCCCGGCCCAGGCGGACCCGACCAGGAGCCCGGCCCAACTCGCGCCGAGGGGCAGCCAGTCGGCGGGAACCTCCGTGAGCTCCCGTCCGTAGACGAGATAGAGCACTTCGGCGTCGCACCCCACGGTGAGCACGGCCAGCACCAGGGCGGTCACCGAGGCGACGAGGAGTTTGGCGGCCAGCAGCCCCAGCCGGCGGGGCACGGTGCCGCGGTCCGCGGCCAGCGCGGGGTGGCGGAACTCGTCGCCGGAGGAGAGCGCGCCGAGCAACGCCGCGCCGAGGGCCGCGGGCGGCAGGGGCAGCTCCCGCGGCCACGCGGCGAACAGGCGCGGCTGCGGAGTGTGCCCGATGCGGGCCAGCACCACGGCGGTGAGCGCCGAGACGGCCAGGACGGCGGCCCCGACGATGAAGCCCGTGCCGACCCCGAGAGCACGGCGGATCTCGTAGCGGAGCGGGCGCAGGGGGCCGGGGGCGGGGCGGACGGAGATCGGAGGCGGGAGAGCGGGCAGGGCTTGGGAGGAGTCGGCTTCGGCGGACTGGAGAGCGTGCCGCGACGCCGCGTCGGCTCCTTGTCCGGGAGCCGACCGGGGGTCTTCGGCGGGGGTGGAGGGGGTGGGGGCGGGGGTGGGGGCGTCGGGCTCGGTGGCGTGGGGGTGCGGGGCTGAGGTTGTCCCGTCGCGGGAGGTCTGCGCGTCTTCGTGGGCGCGCGGCTCGGCCGGCGTGCGGCCCGACGCGTCAGCCGGGTACCGCTCCGGTGCGGTGGAGGAGCCGGAGGGACCGGCGGCCCGCTCCAACCCGGAGGGCCGTGCTCCGGTCGCCTCCATCAACGGGTCGGCGGAGACACGAGCCGTGCCGGACGGCTGCGGCGTCGCCGTGTCGGACGGTTGCACTGTGTTCGCGTCGGACGGCTGCGGCGTGGTCGCGCCGGACGGTTGCGGCGTGGTCGCGCCGGACGGTTGCGGCGTGGTCGCGCCGGACGTCCCGGTGGCGCCGACCCGTCCGGGGGCGGTGGGCGGGGACCCGGGCGGCGTCGTTCCCGCGCCGGGTCCCATGTCGCCCACTTCGTCCGCGAGTTGATGGACGACGATGCCGTGGCGGAACGCGGTCTCGCCGACCACGGCGCAGGTACCGCCGTACACGGAGAGGCGGTTGCCGTCCTCCCGCACGATCTCCATGGAGCGCTGTGAGGTACGGGCCTCCTTGGCGAGCAGGGCGGCCAGGCGGGCGGCGTGCGGGCTGCGCACGGCGACGCGGGGACGCAGGCGGGTGCGCGCGAACTCCGCGGCCTCCTGGTCGGCCACGAGCCTGCCCCGGTCGAGCGTGACGACGTGGTCGGCGGCGCGCGCGGCCTCCTTGGGATCGGCCGTGGTGAAGAGGACCGTGCCGCCCTGGGACGCGTACGCCCGCAGCGTGTCGAACAGCCAGTGGCCCTCGCGCGCCGAGAGCCCGTCGGCCGGGTCGTCGAGGACGAGGGTGTGCGGGTCGGCCAGCAGGGCGCAGGCCAGTCCGAGACGGCGGTCCGTGCCGCGGGAGAGGGTGCCGAGGCGTTCGTCGCGCAGGCTCACGAGCCCGACTGCTTCGAGGACTTCGTCGGCGCGCCGGACCGGGACGCCGGCGGCGGCGCACAGCATGCGCAGATGGCCCCGTACCGTGCGGGCGGGGTGCCCCGGTACGTCGCCCAGCAGGACGCCGACCTCACGGGAGGGGTGGGCCATGCGGTGCAGGGGACGGCCTCTGAAGTAGGTCACGCCCCGCCCCTGTTGGAGTTCGAGCATGAGCCTCAGCGCCGTCGTCTTGCCGGCGCCCGGTGCTCCGAGCAGTGCGGTGACGCGGCCCGCGCGCGCCTCGAAGGAGACGTCGTCCAGGGCGGGCGGGAGCTCTTTGCGCGGGGTGCTGGTCAGTCCGATGGCCTCGATCACTCGCAGCAAGATAGCGCGCTATGTCCGTTTTTTCGGTTACGCACGGCTCGCTCCGCACCAGGTGATCGGCCACGGCCCGCCCCCGTGTTCGCCGTTCGCCGCCCGTCAGACCTCGGGGCGCAGCATCGGGGGGTTGAGCAGGGTGGCGCCTCCGGCGCGGAAGAGCTGGGCCGGGCGGCCGCCCTGGCGTGTGGTGGTGCCGCCGGTGGGGACCAGGAAGCCGGGCGTGCCGGTCACCTTGCGGTGGAAGTTGCGCGGGTCGAGCGCCACGCCCCACACCGCCTCGTAGACGCGGCGCAGCTCGCCGACGGTGAACTCGGGCGGGCAGAACGCCGTGGCCAGCGACGAGTACTCGATCTTCGAACGCGCCCGCTCCACGCCGTCGGCCAGGATCTGAGCGTGGTCGAAGGCGAGCGGCGCCACGGGCTCCCCGTCGCGGCCGTGACCGCCCTGCTGCAGCAGTTCCTCCACCGGCGCCCAGCGCGCGTTGCTGGCGTCGCCGCCGGCGCGCGGCGCGGGCAGGTCGGGGGCCAGGGCGAGATGGGCGACGCTGACCACCCGCATCCGGGGGTCGCGCTCGGGATCGCCGTACGTGGCGAGTTGCTCCAGGTGTGCGCCGTTGTCCTGCGCAGGGGCGGCCGGGTCGTGGACACGCAGCCCGGTCTCCTCGGCCAGCTCGCGCGCCGCGGCCTGCGCCAGGTCTTCGTCGGCCCGTACGAAGCCGCCGGGAAGCGCCCAGCGCCCCTGGAAGGGCGCTTCACCCCTGCGTACCGCGAGCGCGCACAGCGAGTGACTGCGAACGGTCAGCACGACCAGGTCCACGGTGACGGCGAAGGGCGGAAAGGCTGACGGGTCGTAGGGCATGCCGCGATCATAGTCGTCTGCCTGACGATAAACACTCCCCTCGGTGCCCTCCGCGGCAGTTGATCGATATCGGTCAGGAATGGGTCTCGCCTCCCGTCCCGGTCGCCGTGCGGTGGCGCGTCATGCCAGGTCACACCCCCAGTTGCAGTCCGTCGGCGGCCTCCTCGACCATGGCGAGTCCGAGCCGGCTGACCCGTACGGAGAAGGGGGCGCCGGCGATCCGCAGCCCCGTGACGCCGATCTCGCCCAGGGGAGCACTGCTCATGGGCCGCAGTGTGACCGTCCCGGCCGGTGCGTCGGGGCGGATGCCCATGAGCGTCGTCAGGAGCAGGATCGCGGAGGCCGCCGACGTCGCCGCGGGACGGCAGGCGGCCGGGTGCGGGAGGGGGGCGCTCCCCTCGGTGCGCTGCTCCCCCGCGTACATCTCGGGCAGCCGGTGGCCGAAGCATTCGGCTGCCGCGAGTACGCCCCGCAGCAGTGAGGTGGCCTCCTTGTCGTATCCGGCGGCGGCCAGGCCCGCCACGGCGAGTGCCGTCTCGTGCACGCGCACGGCACCGGCACGGTGACCGAACGGGTTGTGTCCCGGTTCCTTGGCGCCCAGCCCGCGCAGGCCCCAGCCCGAGTCCATGGCCGGGCCGCCGAGCAGGCGGGCGAGGTGTTCGGTCCGGGCCCTGTCGAGGAGACCGGGGGCCCATGCCCCGCCGCCCAGCAGCCCGGTGTCGAGGAGGTGGACGGCGGCCGCGCCCAGGTACGGGACGGGCCGGCCGTCCGGATCGCGGGCCGCCGCGGGCCGGCCGCCGCTCAGGTCGTCGATCCAGAAGTCCTGCCGGAACGCGGTGCGCAACGCCTGCGCCCACTGCCGCAGCCCCTCCCCGCCCGGTCTGCCGCAGGCGTCGAGCAGATCGGCACCGAGGAGGGCCGCCCGGTGCGCGTGGGCCTGTGTCTCGCAGCGGACGGGTCCGCCCGGGTGGGGGTCCGGGAGGTACGTCCCGTCGTCCACGGTGGCGCGCAGCCAGGTCAGGCACCGCTCGGCGGCCGGCAGCAGTGCCTCCGTGTCGTGTGCGGAGAGGCCCCAGCGGCGGGCCTCGGCGAGGAGCACGGGGAAGAGCAGCGTGGCCTCCGTGCCCGTGCAGCCCGGCGGCAGGTGCGGGCCGGCGTCCCGTCTCGGGCCGGGGATCATGCCGGAGCGGGGGCCCTGGCCGGTGACCTGGGTGCGGGCGAGGGTGCGCAGAGTGCCCGCTGCCAGGCCGGTGCCGAGAGGCAGTGCCATCCGGGCAGCGGCCAGCGCGTCGGCGGGGGCCAGTCCGCAGCGCCAGGGTGCTCCGGCTGCCAGGTGGGTGTCGGAGGGACTTTCGGGGTCGCGCAGCAGGAGGGACTGCAGGTCCTCGATGCTCGTGCGCAGGAGGGCCGGGACGCGCGGGTCGTCGCCTGCCGCCCGGGCGGGGGCCACGGGGCTGGTCGCCGCGCGTCCCGCGGCACGGAGAGGGCCGGCGCCGTCGGGCCGTACGCGCAGTTCCACGCTCGTGCTGCCGCCCGGGGGCAGGTCGACCTCCCACCGGAGCAGTCCGGCCGAGGCCAGCGCGTCGGCGGGCGGGGGTTCGGCCGTGACCGACGCGTTGCCCGCGGCGCTGGACCAGCGCAGGCCGGAGTCGTGGACGCTGGCGGGCAGTTCGGGTCCCGCGTTGCCGGACGCGATCGCGCCGAGGTCGGCCAGATCCGTGCCGAGCGCGACCTCGACGGGCAGGCGCAGCGGGCGGAGTGCCGCGCTGTGCAGGGTGATCCGTTCCGTGCCGTCCGCAGAGCGGTGCCGTTCGACGATCACGTCCGGGTCCGGGCCCGGCTGCGGGGTCAC
Organism: Streptomyces sp. NPDC085946; assembly: GCF_044540485.1. Taxonomy (NCBI): domain Bacteria; kingdom Bacillati; phylum Actinomycetota; class Actinomycetes; order Kitasatosporales; family Streptomycetaceae; genus Streptomyces; species Streptomyces sp. NPDC085946. The sequence goes on from NZ_JBITSF010000006.1 coordinate 345,552, forward strand.
GCGGAGCGTCCCGACGAAGCGGGCTCGGTCGGCGGCGGCCATTCGGGCCTGTACGGCGAGGGGCTCCCGCCCGGCCACGCGGAGCTGGCACCGGGACAGCACCCGCCGTCCGGCACGGTAGAACCCCTCCAGTCCCCGGCCGGTCAGTTGCCCCTGCTCGGTCGAGATGGCCAGTCCCGGCAGAGCGACGCAGATCATGGCCGTGTGGACGGGCGGCAGGTCGGCGGGCCGACGGGGCGCAGGAGACGGGACGCCCCGGCCGGGAGCGGGAGGGGAGCGCCGGGGCTGGCCGGCGCTCGGGGGAAGCGGCCCGTCCTCAGTGGACGGGGAGGACGGGCGGGCCTTGCTCGTGGACGGCGAAAGAGGCCGGTCACCGCCTGTGGACGGCGAGGGGGAGGAGGTCACGTGCGCGGACGGTCGAGGAGACCGGCTCGTGTCCGCCGACGGCGAGGGAAACCCGTCGGAGACGTGCCCCGGGACGTGCCCCGGGGCGTGGCCCGGGTCGGGCGCCGCCGCACATGCGTCGCCGCCCGCCGGCCGTGAGCCGGGCCGGCTGTCGCCGGGGAGTCCGGAGCCGTGCCGAGCGGCGCGGTCCGCCGGTCCCGACGAGTCCTCCCGGTCCGCCGCCCACGGCTGTCCGAGTCCTGGTCCCGGGCGCACCGGGGAGCTGCTCCAGCCGGCTGGGCGTCCGTCCCCGGTGGAGCGGCTGTCGTCGGCGGCGGAGGGCGGAGTCGGCTTGTGCATGCGAGGGCTTCCTCTGCGCTCTGTGCGCCACGGGCGGATTCGCCGCCGGTGGCGCCGGTCTCCGGCGGGGCGGGGGCGTTGCGGCGTCACGGCCGGTACAGACGTTCCGCCACTCAGGTGAACGGTGCGGGCCTCGCCCGGGTCACGCCCGCAGCCGGGTGAGCCGCCCGCTTGTCCACGGCGGTCCGCCGGCCCGCTCCATCGCCCGGCACCAGGTTCCGCAGCCGCCCACCGCCGGCAGGACCGGTCGGAAGACGACGCGGACGTGACAGCCCCTCGTGACCGCCGCGACTGTGCCGCTGGCCTCCCACGTCCCTCGGACCCCCCGCTCCCCTCCACGCGGGGCGGCCCGCCCTCACCTCTCCCCCTCGTCGCCCCGGCGTTCCGTGTGCACGCCTCCCTCACCGGCACCCCGGTGCCGCACAGCCCTCTTCTCCGCCCCGGACGGCCGCGAGCCGTCGGCCCGGGTAGCGCCCGGACGCATGCCGTCGGGACGCGTCCCTCCCCGCGCCGCGCCGCCGGGACCTGCGCCGGCCGCCACGACCCTGCCGGAACGCAGGCGGCGGCGACGTGCGGGCCCGGCCCCGGCGGTGGGCTGGTCGGCCGCCCGGTGCTCCGCGGGCCCCTCGACGTCCGCGCGGCCGGCCGGTCCGTCGGGTTCCATGTGCGCGCGGCTCTCGCGTTCCCCCCGCAGGCAGCGGCGGATCGACTCCGGGTCGAGGCCTTCGTTGCAGGCCTGGTGCAGGAGGCGGGCGAAGAGGTAGTCGGGGTCCGCCCCCAACGCCATGGCGAGGGCTTCCCTGGCCTCCAGTTCGTCGCCCGTGGACCAGGCGACCCAGCCGGCGAGGGTGAGGGGCGCCGCGGCGTGCTCGCCGTACGGCCCGACGCAGCGGCGGGCCAGCGCCCGCCAGAGGCGCAGAGCGGGTCCGGCCTGGTCGCCCTCCATCCACTCGGCCGCACGGTCGCGGGTCGTACGGTCCTGGAGTCCGAGGATCAGCGTGGCGGCCTCGTCGTGCCGGACCAGTTCGTCGTCGCGGAGGTCCGCCATGAGACTGCCTGACGCGGGCGGGGCCTCGGCCAGGCGGGCCATGAGCCGCCCGGCCAGCCGCAGCGTCTCCCCGGCCACCTCCGATCGGCCCGTGTCGTCGAGGATCCTGGGCACCAGGGCCATGCTGGCGGTGTCGAGGGCGGCCTCCTGGTCGAGGGCGGCGGAGGTCTCCCAGGGAAGCAACCGGGCCCGCAGTTCGCGCAGCGTGCCGCGGACCTGGATGCCCGCGTAGGTGGCGGCCGCGGCCAGCACGGACGTACCGGGCAGGCCCATCGGGGTCCCCTCGGGCGGGCAGCAGACCTCGTTGACACAGCAGTACGACCGGAAGCGGCCGTCCGAGATGCACAGGGCCTCGACCACCGGCACGTCGAGGGAGCCGCACTCCAGGCGCAGCATCTGGGCCAGCGGACGCAGCCGCTCCACGACCTGCCCGCCGGACTCGCCGGCCCCCGGTTCCTGGCAGAGGAAGGCCACCATCTGCTCGGGCTTGGCCCCTCGGCGCTCGCTGCCCGTCACCAGGCCGTGGACCAGCTGCCTGGCGGCGGACGGCCAGTCGTCCTCGTTCACGGGGATGCCGAGCCGGGCCCGGCCGCCGAACCGGCTGCGGCCGTCCCGGTCGTGCAGGGCGACCAGGACGATGCTGTCCTCGGGTCGGTACCCGAGGAGGTAGGGCAGGGCGTCGGCCAGTTCGGCGGGCGTGCGGAGCGTGACCTGGTGCCCGTCCCGGAGGCCGTCGAACACGGTGCCTGCGAGGTCGTCGGCGTCCCGGCCCTGCCGGTCGTGCCGCGTGATGTCGCCGTTTTCGGAGGGTCCGGTCGTTTCGCTGTGGTTCGTCATGCGGAGACCATCTCGCGGATCTTGAAATTCCGCTTTGCCCTGTGGACAAGTCCGATCAGGGACACGTCACCGAGACCGGAATCCACCCAGCCCTCTCTCCCCGGACACCCGAGACACGCGGCACATCCGAGCTGCCCCAGCCCCGCGCCGGAGCCGCCCCAGCCCTTCCCAGCCCCCGCACCGCATCCCCGCCCCACCCCACTCCACCCCGCACCGAATCCCCCGATGTCAGTCCCGTCCTGTTGTATGGAACGCATGGAGCACACGAGCAACGCGGAACTCCGGGCGGCCGCCGACGCGGTCCTCGCCCGCCTCGTCGGGGACCCCTCGGGCACGGCACGGCTGCGCGAGGACCAGTGGCGGGCGATCGAGGCCCTGGTCGCCGACCGCCGCCGGGCCCTGGTCGTGCAGCGCACGGGCTGGGGCAAGTCCGCCGTGTACTTCGTGGCGACCTCGCTGCTGCGGGCACGGGGCAGCGGCCCCACCGTGATCGTCTCCCCGCTGCTCGCGCTCATGCGCAACCAGGTCGAGGCGGCGGCGCGGGCCGGCATCCGCGCCCGGACCATCAACTCCGCCAACACCGAGGAGTGGGACGCCGTCCAGGACGAGATCGCCGCGGGCGAGGTGGACGTCCTGCTGGTGAGTCCAGAACGGCTCAACAACCCCGACTTCCGCGACCAGGTGCTGCCCAGGCTCGCCGCCGCGACCGGGCTCCTCGTGGTGGACGAGGCGCACTGCATCTCCGACTGGGGCCACGACTTCCGCCCCGACTACCGCCGGCTGCGCACCATGCTCGCCGACCTCCCGGCCGGTGTGCCGGTGCTGGCGACCACCGCCACCGCCAACGCCCGCGTCACCGCCGACGTCGCCGAGCAGCTCGGCACCGGCGGGACCTCGGACGCCCTAGTCCTGCGCGGCCCCCTGGACCGGGAGAGCCTGAGCCTGAACGTGCTGCGGCTGCCGGACGCCGCGCACCGGATGGCCTGGCTCGCCGACCACCTCGACGACCTCCCCGGCTCGGGCATCGTCTACACGCTCACCGTGGCCGCCGCCGAGGAGGTCACGGCGTTCCTGCGGCAGCGCGGGCACCTGGTCGCCCCGTACACCGGCAAGACGGAGAACGCCGACCGGCAGCAGGCCGAGGAGGACCTGCTCGCCAACAAGGTGAAGGCCCTCGTCGCCACCTCCGCGCTCGGCATGGGCTTCGACAAGCCCGACCTGGGTTTCGTGGTGCACCTGGGCTCGCCGTCCTCCCCCATCGCCTACTACCAGCAGGTGGGCCGTGCCGGACGCGGTGTGGAGCACGCCGAGGTGCTGCTCCTGCCGGGGAAGGAGGACGAGGCGATCTGGGAGTACTTCGCGTCGCTGGCGTTCCCGTCCGAGGACCTGGTGCGCCGCACCCTCGACATCCTCGCCCGTGCCGAGCGGCCCCTTTCGCTGCCCGCCCTGGAGCCCCTGGTGGAACTGCGCCGCTCCCGCCTCGAGACCATGCTCAAGGTCCTCGACGTGGACGGAGCGGTCAAGCGCGTCAAGGGGGGCTGGGTCGCGACCGGGCAGCCGTGGACGTACGACGCGCAGCGGTACGCCTGGGTGGCGCGCCAGCGCAAGGCCGAGCAGGACGCGATGCGCGAGTACGCCGCGACGACGGGTTGCCGCATGGAGTTCCTGCAGCGCCAGTTGGACGACGAGGGGGCCAAGCCCTGTGGCCGTTGCGACAACTGCGCGGGCGCGCGTTTCACCGCCGACGCCTCCGAGGACGCTCTGCACGCCGCCCGCGTCGACCTGGGCCGGGCGGGGGTCGAGGTGGATCCCCGCCGGATGTGGCCCACGGGACTCCCGACGATCGGCGTGAACCTCAAGGGCCGGATCCCAGCCGGGGAACAGGCGGCCCCGGGACGTGCCCTGGGGCGCCTGTCGGACATCGGCTGGGGCAATCGGCTGCGGCCCCTGCTCGCGCCCCAGGCGCCGGACGGGCCGGTTCCGGACGACATCGCGAAGGCCGTGGTGGGGGTGCTCGCGGACTGGGCCAAGGGGCCCGGCGGCTGGGCGTCGGGGGCGGTGGACGCCCCGCCGCGCCCGGCGGGGGTGGTCACCGTCGCCTCACGCACCCGGCCCCTGCTGATCCGGTCGCTGGGAGCGCACATCGCGGAGGTCGGCCGGCTGCCGCTGCTGGGTTCCGTCACGTACACGGGCGATTCCGCCCCGCTTCCGCGGAGCAACAGCGCCCAGCGGCTGAAGGCGCTCGACGGGGCGCTGACCGTCCCGCCCGACCTCGCCGCCGCCCTGGCCGAGGCGTCGGGCCCCGTCCTCCTCGTGGACGACTTCACGGAGACCGGCTGGACCCTCGCGGTCGCGGCCCGCGCCCTCCGTCGTGCCGGCGCGCAGGGAGTGTTGCCGCTGGTCCTCGCCGTCCAGGGCTGAACAGCGTGGCGGTCCCGACGGCTGACCGGCCGGGGAGCGGCGTCCCGCAGACGGCGCTCGACCGGCCGACGGGACGCCCATCCCACGAGTCCGAGGAACACCCGCCGGATCCGGTCGCCTCCCACCCCCTCTGGACGGCACCCACCCCCGTGGCGTACGAACGTCTCGTGCTCGAACGCCCCATGCGCCGCTCGGCGATGCCACGGGTGGGGATATAAGCCGCGCATCATCCGATAACGGTCGGCTGCCCCAATTGCTCGTTGCCGCAATCAAGTTCGACAGGAAGAATTGAAGTCCGCTCCCGCACGGCTCGTCCGCCGATCCCGGTAGGGCTTCGCTGCGGTGCGCGCTCCCCCGAATCCGACCCCGCCCGCAGTATGGGCGCGTAGCCGAAGGGAGGACCGTGACCTTCGGATTCGCTCCGTCCTCGGCGGCATCGCTGTCGACGTCCGCCACCTCCGCCACCCGCGTGCTCGAACTGGCGGAGTGGGCCGCCGCCGGTATCCCGCTGCTGCGCAACCCGCGGGAGGTCGTCAGCGGACTGCACGCCCGGCACCAGCCCAAGCCGGCGACCGCGGTCGTGGCCGTGCTCGACCAGGACGAACGGCTGCGGGCGAGCGCCTCCTTCACCCGGCGCCCGTCACCGGCCGACGGCTGGATGTCACGCAACGTGCTGCTGGCCCAGCTGCGCCGGGTCATCCCGCACGACCTGCGGCGCCGCACCCCGGTGCGCACCGCCGTGCTGCTCTACTGCCGTGAGGGCGAAGGGCATTGGACGGAGGAGGACGGCGCGTGGATGTGGGGCCTGCGCGACGCCTGCACACTGCACGGGCTGCGCTGCGGGGCGTACATCACGCTGACCCGTGACGGCTGGCAGGTCCTGGGCGAGGGCCGCGGCGGACGCCGCCCGAGCGCGGACTCGCCGCCCGAACCGTTCGCCACGTCCGAGGCGTCCCCCCTGCTGCCCCGCACCGGCGGTGCCGCGTCGGAGATCCTGCACCGCGCGGCGGCGCGCTGAAGCAGCGGACCGACCCCTCCACTCCGGAGGCACCAGCCCCGCCGTACGGCCGAGAACGGTCCACGGTCCCGTACGACGGCCGGGTCCACTGCCGCACCGAGCACCCGCTCCACCGAGCGCCTGCCGCACCGAGCGCCCACCGTGGCGAGAACCCGGCGACCTCTCCCGGCACCAACCCGGCCGGGCACTCCAGGCGGATCAGGGCACAGCGGGGCTGTCGAGAGCCCCGGCAGGCCAACGGCACGCTCCGCGCGACGCCACGACGGCTCGTCGCTCCGCACCGACCGGGCCGAGAGACGCACCCAGCGGACCGCCCCCCGGTCCCCGGGCACGTCGAATCCCCCACCGTGCAGGCACCGCCACAGCGGCACCTTCCTCACCCCGGCGTCCCCCCGGACGCCCCGGTGTCGGCTCAGACGCCGGCACCCAGCACCGCGTTGATCCGCTGCGGGTCACCGCAGACGATCAGCAGGGCGCCGGCCCGCGCGTGGGCCAGGGACAGGGCGGTGACGGCCGCGGACTCCGGACCGCCGTTGACGGCGACCACGACGACGGGCCGCGAGGCGGCGCGCTCCGCGACGGCGGCGTCCGCGTAGAAGACGTCGTCGCCCGCGTCGTGCTGGGCCCAGTAGGAGGCTTCGCCGAAGGACAGCTCGTGAGCGGCCCACGGGTGCGGGTCGCCCGTGGTGACCACCAGCACGTCACCGGGGGCACGGCCCGAGTCCAGAAGGAGGTCCACGGCTTCCTCGGCGGCGTCCAGCGCACCCTCGGCCGAGGCCGGGATCAACTGGATCTGCGGACCGGCGGGAGCGGCGGCAGGGACAGCCGGGCTCGCCGGCCCGGGCTTGGCTACGGCCGCGTCACGCGGCGTGCGTTGCACGGGCGGCGCGGGCCGGAGAGGGCCCGGACGACCGGGACGCGACGGAGCCGCGGGGCGGGGGCCGGGTACGGGACGAGGGGTCGGCGCGGTGCGGCCGCTGGCCGGCGTGGCGCGGGGACCCTGGGCACTCTCGTGAATCTGAGGCTCCTCGGGAATGAGAGGCATGACGTGATGTTTATCAAACATGGGTGCGACTCGCGTCGGCGGGTGGCACCTGCGTGCGCGCGGAACCGTCAGAAATCGAAGCCGAGCTGGCCCTCGATCTCCGGAGCGCTTCCTTCCGCCCAGCTGCGGACCTTCTTGAGGTGCCGCCACTGGGGCAGCGCATCAAGATACGCCCACGACAGGCGGTGGTACGGGGTGGGGCCCCGAACCTCCAGTGCGGCCCTGTGCACGGGTGACGGATACCCGGCGTTGTCCGCAAAACCGAAGTCTGCATGGTCGATACCCAGTTCGGCCATCATTTTGTCGCGCTGGACCTTGGCGATCACCGAGGCCGCCGCGACCGCCACGCAGGACCGGTCGCCCTTGATCACCGTACGGACCTTCCACGGCGTACCGAGGTAGTCGTGCTTGCCGTCGAGGATCACCGCGTCGGGGCGGACCGGGAGGGCGTCCAGGGCGCGCACCGCCGCGAGGCGCAGCGCGGCCGTCATGCCCAGGTCGTCTATCTCCTCGGGGGAGGCGTGGCCCAGGGCGTAGGACGTCACCCAGGTCCGCAGTTCCTCGGCGAGCGCGGTGCGCCGCTTGACGGTGAGCAGCTTGGAGTCGGTGAGGCCCTCGGGGGGTCGACGCAGTCCGGTGATCGCCGCGCAGACGGTGACGGGACCGGCCCACGCGCCGCGCCCCACTTCGTCGACACCTGCGACGATCTTCGCTCCGGTCGTGGCGCGGAGGGAGCGCTCGACGGTGTGGGTAGGCGGTTCGTACGGCATGGCGCCCTTAGAGTACGCCGCCCCGAAGCGCCCGCGACACCCCGGTTTCCCCCAGCGGCACCGGCGTTCCCGCGCGTGCGGCTCAGGCGCCGCCCGGGCGCAGCAGCGGCAGCACCAGCAGGTCGATCATCTCCTCCACTTCCGCGTCGCTCCATTCGCTTCCGCACACCTTGGAGCGGTACATCATCATGGCCGGGATGGCGTCGAGGACATACCCGTTGTCCGCGTCCGGCCGCACCTCTCCTCGCTCGATGCCACGGGTGATGACTTCTCGCAGCAGTTTCACGACGGGTTCCACGACGCCGTCGAAGATCACGCCGTGGAAGCGGGCCGCCTGGGCCGGGTCGCATTCGTGAATCACCGCGCGAAGGGCGAGCCCCGGGCGGGAGTACATCGCGTCGCGCGCCTGCCGGCACAGCGCGAGCAGGTCCTCGCGCACGCCGCCCAGGTCGGGCGCCTCCTCGAAGCGCGGCAGTCCGGCCTGCAGCGCGCCCGCGACGAGGTCCTCCTTGGACGGCCAGCGCCGGTAGACCGCGGCCTTGCCGGTCTGGGCACCGGCCGCGACCCCCTCCATCGTGAGGGCGTTCCAGCCGACCGTGCTCAGCTGCTCCAACGCGGCGTCCAGGATGGCGCGTTCCAGTACCGCGCCGCGCCGGCGGGGGGAGGCCGCCCGAGCGGGGGCGGCCGTCCAGCGCGAGATAGCCATCGATGTCTCCAACGAGCGGGGAAAGCGGGGATTCCGGGGAGGGCAGCTTGTCACAGAACGGCAAAGGGGGACGTGCCGCGCGACAAGGCCGAGAGTGAACGCTTGCGTTCACTATTGGGGACTCACTACGGTTGGCGCGACAGTGAACGCAAGCGTTCACTAAAGCCGTTGTGGGGGACTCACAGTGACAACCTCTCAGTTGATTCCGGATCAGAAGCCGGGAGCGGCCCGCCGGGAGGGGCATCCCGGTATCGCGCTCACCGTCATCGCGGCCTGCCAGCTCATGGTGGTACTCGACGCGACGATTGTGAACATCGCCCTCCCGCACATTCAAGACGCGCTCGAGTTCAGCACGACCGACCTCACCTGGGTCGTCAGCTCGTACACGCTCACCTTCGGCGGCCTGCTGCTGCTCGGCGGCCGGGCCGGTGACATCCTCGGCCGCCGCCGCGTCTTCATGGCGGGCATCCTGCTGTTCACGGCCGCCTCCCTGCTCGGCGGTCTCGCCCAGGAGCCCTGGCAGCTGCTCGCGGCACGGGTCCTGCAAGGGGTGGGAGGCGCCATCGCGTCGCCCACCTCGCTGGCCCTGATCACCACCACGTTTCCCGAGGGCCCGGAACGCAACCGGGCCTTCGGCGTCTTCGCCGCGGTCTCGGCGGGCGGCGGCGCCATCGGCCTGCTCGCGGGCGGCATGCTCACCGAGTGGCTCGACTGGCGGTGGGTGCTCTTCGTCAACGTGCCCATCGGCGTGCTCATCGCCGTGCTCACGCCGCTGTACATCAGCGAGTCCGAACGGCACTCCGGGCGCTTCGACATCGCGGGCGCGGTGACCTCGACGGCCGGCATGGCGTCCCTCGTCTACGGCTTCATCCGCGCGGCGGACGAGGGGTGGCGGGACAGCCTGACCATCGGCTCCTTCGCCGCCGCCGTGGTCCTGCTGCTGGCCTTCGTCCTCGTCGAGTCCCGGGCCAAGGAGCCCATCACCCCGCTGAGGATGTTCGCCGACCGCAACCGCTCGGGCACGTACGTGATCATGCTGAGCCTCGCCGCGGCCATGTTCGGCATGTTCTTCTACATCGTGCTCTTCGTGCAGAACGTGCTGGGGTACAGCCCGATCGAGGCGGGGCTCGCCTTCCTCCCCGTGACGGTCGTGATCGCGCTCGGCGCGGGGCTGTCGCAGCGGTTCCTGCCGGTGCTGGGGCCCAAGCCGTTCATGCTGGTGGGCTCGGGGCTCGCGATGGCCGGGCTGGCCTGGCAGGCACTGATCAGCTCCGGCAGTTCGTACGTGGGCGGGGTCCTCGGGCCGATGCTGGTGTTCGGCTTCGGCATGGGGCTGAACTTCGTCACGCTGACGCTCACCGCCGTCTCCGGCGTCGCCCAGCACGAGGCGGGCGCCGCCTCCGGACTGCTCAACGCGATGCAGCAGGTGGGCGGCTCGCTGGGCCTGTCCATCCTGACGACGGTGTTCGGCACGGCCAGCAGGGACGAGGCCCAGGAGCAACTGCCCCGCTTCCTGGCCGACGGCTCGGCGGAGCAGAAGGCGGAGTTCGCCCGGACGCACGAGCTGCCCGCCCCCTGGGGCCACGAGGTGCTCGCGCAGGGCATCTCGACGGCCTTCGTCCCGGCGGCCGCGATGGCCGTCCTCGCCCTGGCCACGGCATGGTTCGTCATACGGGTCCGCAGGAGCGACCTGGACGCACTCGCCGGCTCGGCCGGACCGGGCCTCGGCTGACGGGCACGCCCGGCGGGCACGCGCCGGAGGCTCCCCGGCAGGCGTCACGGGAGCCTGCCGGCGCCCGCCGGGCGGGCCCGCCACCACCGCCGGCACGGACAGCGGCAGAAGCAGCGACCACGACGGCGACAGCGGCTGCGGCTGCGGCTGCGGCTGCGGGCAGGACAGCACTCCGGCCGTCCGCCCGCCCCGCACAAGCCTCGCCCTCACGGCCGGCACGGCACACGGCGCCGCACACGGCACGGCGGACAGCACGACGACCAGCACGGCGAACAGGAAACTCACCGCCACGATCCCCCCCCCCCCCCCCGGAACGACCGGACCGGCACCCCACGGACACCCCGCGCGCGAGCACACGGCTCACCCGGCGGATGTCACGACAACGCACACCCGGTCACGCAGAGTTCCCACGGCACACGGTGAGTGGCGACGGCCCGGCGGCCATCGGACCGGTACCGGCGGACCGGCACGTCAGGCCGGTACCGTCAGCCCGCCCCCGGCACCCAGCCCGGCAGCTCCTCCGTACGCCGCACCCACTCGGCGGGCGGAGCCCCCGCCTTCCCGCCGGCGATCACCCCGCCCACGATGGCGCAGGTGGTGTCCACGTCACCGCCCACCTGGGCGGTCGTCCAGAACGCCCGCTCGTAGTCGCCGAGGGCCCGAGCGGCCGACCACAGGGCGAAGGGCACCGTGTCGTGGGCGGTCGTCCGCCGTCCGGAGCCCAGGACGGCCGCGACGGTGCTCGCGTCGCCGTAGTCGAGCATGTCCCGGGCCCGGCGCAGGCCCGCGCCGACCGCGCTCCTGGCCGGCACCAGCGCGATGACCCCGTCGAGCAGCGCCTCGGGGCCGGAGGGCCCGCCGGGCGCGGCGGCGAAGGCGGCGGCCGCGGCGACGGCCATCGCGCCGACCACCGCCTCGCGGTGCTGATGGGTGGGGTACGCCGAGATCTCCGCCTGGTGGGTCGCCTGCTCCGGGTCGTCCGCGTACCAGGCGCCCAGGGGGGCGATGCGCATCGCGGCGCCGTTGCCCCAGGATCCCTGTCCGTTGAACAGGGCGGCGGCGAGCTCGCGCCAGTCCCCGCCCTCCCGGACCAGCCGCAGCAGGCGGTTGACCGCCGGTCCGTACCCGCGGTCGAAGTCGTGGTGCTCGGCGAAGGAGTGCGCCAGGGCGTCCTGGTCGATGCGGTGGTGCGCGGCCAGGACCGCGACGACGGAACAGGCCATCTCGGTGTCGTCGGTCCACTGCCAGGGGGCGGGCGGCAGCTCGCGGTGCTTGAGGAGCGGGTAGTTCACCGGCACGAAGAACTGCGAGCCCAGGGCGTCCCCGACCGAGAGCCCGCGCAGGCTCGCCAGGGCGCGCTCCAGGCGCCCGTCGGGAGAGGAGTCAGCGGTCATCGCCCTGCCACTCTATCCGGTGATCCCGTACGGCTCCGGATCCCGCCACCGCTCGAAGGGCCGGTCGAGCGCGTACTTGCCGTCCTCCCCCAGAACGAGCATCCTCATCTCCGCGTTCCCGGGGTTCGACAGCGACTCGAATTCCGCCACGGACCAGTGGAACCAGCGCATGCAGAACAGCCTCATGGCCAGGCCGTGGGTCACGAGCAGGACGTTGGGCGGGTGGTCGGGCGCCTCGAAGCTGCGGAACAGGCTCTCCAGGAACCCGCCGACCCGGTCGTAGACGTCGGCGCCGGACTCGCCCTGCGCGAAGCGGTAGAAGAAGTGGCCGTAGGCGTCCCGGTAGGCCTTCTGGAGGCGGACGTCGTCCCGGTCCTGCCAGTTCCCCCAGTCCTGCTCGCGCAGCCGGGGCTCCTCGCGCACCCGTATGAGGCCGGGGTCGAGGTGGAAGGCGCGCAGTGTCTCGTGCGTGCGGCGGTAGGGGGAGACGTACACGCTGACGCGTTCGCGGCCGAACAGGTCGCGCAGCAGCTTTCCGGTCTCCTCCGCCTGCCGCCGGCCCCGCTCGGTGAGGGCCAGCGCGTGGTCGGGTTCGCGTTCGTAGACGGAGTCATCGACATTGCCCGTCGACTCGCCGTGCCGGACGAGGACGATGCGCCGTGGTCGTGCCATGCCGAAACCCTAGATCGGGTGACGGCCCGGCGAGCACGCGCCCGGGGTGCGTACGACACAGGTCACACGGACCGGCACCCTCCGGCGACCGGGTCCGCCTACCCCGGCCGCGCCCGGACGTCACACCGTCCAGGTGGGTTCCAGCTCCACGATGTCACCGGTCAGGGCCGCTATGTCGGCCTCGGTCTGGGCGCGCAGGGCGAGCCGCTCCACGCGCTCGGTCCGGTACTTGCCGTGCTCGGCGGCCGACCGCCACATCGACAGGACCAGGTACTCGTTGCCCGGTGCCTCGCCGAACAGACCGCGGACCATGCCGGGCGAACCGGCCATCGCCGGGTTCCACACCTTCTCCTGCATGAGCACGAAGTGCTCGGCCCGCTCCTCGTGGACGCGGCACAGCGCCACCCGCAGCAGGTCGGCGTCCGTGAACCGCGGCTCGAAGCCGGTCTTCACGTCGAAGCGGTGGTCGAAGAGCCTGACCTGGAGGTCCTTGAACGTGCCCGACTGGGCCGCCGCGAGCCGGTCGTGGGAGCGCGCCATGAAGGAGTCGTAGAAGGCGCGGCTCTCCCAGAAGGCGAAGACGTGCGCCACGTCCGGCCGCCCCCGGCTCCAGCCGCCCCCCTGTCCGCGAAACCCCGGCTCCCCCAGAAGCCCCGCCCACTTTCGCTGTCCCCGCTCGAAACCCCGGCGGTCCACCACGGTGCAGCGAATCCACTTGACCAGCACCGCGCCATGGTAAGGCCACCGGACGTGGCGCCGGTCACCCCCGGCCGGACATCTCCCCCGCCACGCGCGCGCGTACGCGTGGCAGGATGGACAACCAGCCGTCGCCACCCGGCAGTTGGGCGGGACGGCCGGACGGGCACGGGGAAGGGGAAGTCTGTGAACGGCCTCAACAAGGGGATCCGCAAGGTCGAGATCGCGGTGCGGTGGGACCCGAGTCCGGCGGGCCGGCCGCCCACCGACCTGGACCTCGTCGCCGCCACCTACCTGACGGACGATCCGCACGGTGACCCGGCCTACGTGGTGCACTTCGACAGCCGCTCGCCGGACGGCACCATCACGCTGAACCGGGACAGCAAGGACGGTCAGGGCTTCGGCTACGACGAGGTCATGACGCTCGAACTCGACCGGCTCGACGGCCGCTACGGGCGCGTGGTGGTCGGTGTCGTCATCCAGCAGCAGCCCGCGGAGCGGACGTTCGTCAGCGTGGTCAACCCCGGTCTGCGCATCCGCGAGGGGTACACCGTCCTCGCGGAGGACGACTTCGGGGGTGTGCTGGGCGCGACGGCGGCGACGGTCGCGGAGTTCGTCCGGGACGGTTCCGGACCGTGGGGCTTCCGGTCCGGGGTCCACGGCTTCCAGGGCGATCCCGCGGGCTTCACGGGCGCGATGGGCGCGGCACGCCCTTCCTGAGACGCCCGCGCGCGGGGCCGCGGGAGAGACACCGGGTCGTCCCGGGGACGATCACGACGGGAGGGGCACCGGCCCGTGGCCGGTGCCCCTCCGTCATGCGGTCCGCCGCTCGGCGGACGGACCGCCCGGCCTCAGCTGCAGCCGCTCGTCGAGCCGCAGCCCTCGCAGATGTAGCAGGAACCGGCGCGCTGCATCTTCGTGCCGCAGGAGAAGCACAGCGGGGCGTCGGCCTGGATGCCCAGCTGCATCTCCACCAGCTCGGCGCTGGTGTGGGCCTGCTTCGGGGCGGGCTTGACCGCCTCGGGCTCGGCCTTCGGCGCGGCGACGGCCTTCAGCTCCTGGGCGCGCGGCGCCGACTGGGCCAGGCCCTCGACGTCGACCTCGTCCTCGGCGGGCTCGTAGGACCCCGTCTCCAGGTGGCGCTGACGCTCCTCGGCGGAGTGGATGCCGAGCGCGGAGCGCGTCTCGAAGGGCAGGAAGTCCAGCGCCAGGCGGCGGAAGATGTAGTCGACGATCGACTGCGCCATCCGCACGTCCGGGTCGTCCGTCATGCCGGCCGGCTCGAAGCGCATGTTGGTGAACTTCGAGACGTACGTCTCCAGCGGCACGCCGTACTGGAGGCCGACGGAGACCGCGATGGAGAAGGCGTCCATCATGCCCGCGAGGGTCGAGCCCTGCTTGGACATCTTCAGGAAGACCTCGCCCAGACCGTCGTCCGGGTAGGAGTTGGCGGTCATGTACCCCTCGGCGCCGCCGACGGTGAAGGACGTGGTGATGCCGGGACGTCCCTTCGGGAGGCGCTTGCGGACCGGGCGGTACTCGACGACCTTCTCGACCTTGGGCTCGGCCGCGACGGGCTGCTCCTCGGTCTTCTTCTCTTCTTCCTTCTTCTTGGCGGAGAGGGGCTGGCCGACCTTGCAGTTGTCGCGGTAGATCGCGAGCGCCTTGACGCCCAGCTTCCAGGCCTCGAAGTAGATCTCCTCGACCTCCTCGACGGTCGCCGTCTCCGGCATGTTGACCGTCTTGGAGATGGCGCCGGAGATCCACGGCTGGATCGCGGCCATCATGCGGACGTGGCCCATCGGGGAGATGGCCCGCTCGCCCATGGCGCAGTCGAACACCTCGTAGTGCTCGGGCTTGAGGCCCGGGGCGTCGATCACGTTGCCGTTCTCGGCGATGTGGGCGACGATCGCCTCGATCTGCTCCTCGAGGTAGCCGAGGCGGCGCAGGGCCTGCGGCACGGTGCCGTTGACGATCTGCATCGAGCCGCCGCCGACCAGCTTCTTGAACTTGACCAGGGCGAGGTCGGGCTCGACACCGGTGGTGTCGCAGGACATCGCCAGGCCGATGGTGCCGGTCGGGGCGAGCACGGACGCCTGCGCGTTACGGAAACCGTTCTTCTCGCCGAGGCGCAGCACGTCCTGCCAGGCCTCGGTGGCGGCGGCCCACACCGGGGTGTCCAGGTCGTCCATGCGCACGGCGGTGCCGTTGGCGTCGGCGTGCTGCTTCATGACGCGCTGGTGGGCGTCGGCGTTGCGGGCGTAGCCGTCGTACGGGCCGACGACCGCGGCCAGCTCGGCCGAGCGGCGGTAGGCCGTGCCGGTCATCAGGGAGGTGATGGAGCCGGCGAGGGCGCGGCCGCCGTCGGAGTCGTAGGCGTGGCCGGTGGCCATCAGCAGGGCGCCGAGGTTGGCGTAGCCGATGCCGAGCTGGCGGAAGGCGCGGGTGTTCTCGCCGATCTTCTCGGTCGGGAAGTCCGCGAAGCAGATCGAGATGTCCATCGCGGTGATGACCAGCTCGACGACCTTCTGGAAGCGCTCGGTCTGGAAGGACTGGTTGCCCTTGCCGTCGTCCTTCAGGAACTTCATCAGGTTGAGCGAGGCCAGGTTGCAGGACGTGTTGTCCAGGTGCATGTACTCGCTGCACGGGTTCGACGCGGTGATCCGGCCGGACTCGGGGCAGGTGTGCCAGCCGTTGATGGTGTCGTCGTACTGGATGCCGGGGTCGGCGCACGCCCAGGCGGCCTCCGCGATCTTGCGGAAGAGCTGCTTGGCGTCGACCTCCTCGATGACCTCGCCGGTCATGCGGGCACGCAGGCCGAACTTGCCGCCGGCCTCGACCGCCTTCATGAACTCGTCGTTCACGCGGACCGAGTTGTTGGCGTTCTGGTACTGGACGGACGTGATGTCGTCGCCGCCCAGGTCCATGTCGAAGCCCGCGTCGCGCAGGACGCGGATCTTCTCCTCTTCCTTGACCTTGGTCTCGATGAAGTCCTCGATGTCCGGGTGGTCCACGTCGAGGACGACCATCTTGGCCGCGCGGCGGGTGGCGCCACCGGACTTGATCGTTCCGGCGGAGGCGTCGGCGCCCCGCATGAAGGAGACCGGACCGGAGGCGTTGCCGCCGGAGGAGAGCAGCTCCTTGGAGGAGCGGATCCGGGAGAGGTTCAGGCCGGCGCCGGAGCCGCCCTTGAAGATCATGCCCTCTTCCTTGTACCAGTCGAGGATCGACTCCATGGAGTCGTCGACGGACAGGATGAAGCAGGCCGAGACCTGCTGGGGCTGGGGCGTGCCGACGTTGAACCAGACCGGGCTGTTGAAGCTGAAGATCTGGTGCAGGAGGGCGTACGCCAGCTCGTGCTCGAAGATCTCCGCGTCGGCCGGGGAGGCGAAGTACTTGTGGTCCTCGCCGGCCTTCCGGTACGTCTTCACGATGCGGTCGATCAGCTGCCTGAGGCTGGTCTCGCGCTGGGGGGTGCCCACGGCACCGCGGAAGTACTTGCTGGTGACGATGTTGACCGCGTTCACCGACCAGAAGTCGGGGAACTCCACGCCGCGCTGCTCGAAGTTGACCGAGCCGTCGCGCCAGTTGGTCATGACGACGTCTCGGCGCTCCCAGGCCACCTCGTCGTAGGGGTGCACCCCTGGGGTGGTGTGGATGCGCTCGATACGCAGTCCCTTGCCCGCCGCCTTCGGGCTCTTGGCTCGGGGACTCCGTGCCGGACCGCTCGCCGTCTCTGTCATGCCGCCTCCCTGTACGGGCGAAAACGCCCTGAAGTGCCCCGATGTTCCGGTGCACGGTGTTCTGTCTGGTGCTGCGGGCCTCCACGCGCATCGCCCGCAACAGGTCTTCTTCTCGCCGCCGACCGGCCGGGCCCGGGCTCTGCCGTCCGGGTCCGGCCCGCCTGTCAGTCGGCGGCGCCCGCGGGCTCGGGGACCTGGACGGTCCCTCCGGGCCCGCCGTCGTCTTCCCGGCTCCCCGCGCCGGCGCCCCCGCGGTCGTCGTCGTCCACGCCGGGGCCTCCCGTCTGCTCCCTGAGTTCCGCGATCGCGGCCTCGAAGTCCTCGAGCGAGTCGAAGGCCCGGTAGACCGAGGCGAACCGCAGGTAGGCGACGAGGTCGAGCTCCTGCAAGGGGCCGAGGATGGCCAGCCCCACGTCGTGGGTGGTCAGCTCGGCGCTGCCCGTGGCGCGCACCGCCTCCTCGACCCGCTGCCCCAGCTGGGCCAGCGCGTCCTCGGTGACGGGCCGCCCCTGGCACGCCTTGCGCACACCGTTGATGATCTTGGTGCGGCTGAACGGCTCGGTGACGCCCGACCGCTTGACCACCATGAGCGAGCACGTCTCCACGGTCGTGAACCGACGGGAGCAGTCAGGGCACTGACGGCGCCTGCGGATCGACGTGCCGTCGTCGGTCGTACGGCTGTCGACGACACGGCTGTCGGGGTGCCTGCAGAAGGGGCAGTGCATGAACTCCGAACCCTCCTCACAGCAGACTCAACAGCCTCGCCGGGCCTCATCGGCCCCGCGAAGCAGCCCCAAGCATAGGCGATCACCGAGGGCCCGAAGACCCGGGGCACCACAACTTCTGGGCCGCTGTGGCCATCCAACCACTAGATGTGGTGATTGGCTCACACATACACGCCCTGCACGCGTGTCGCTCCGGTCCGTGCAGGCGACGCGTGCCGACCGTGTCGCACCAGCCACACGGAGCACACGCGCGCCGTCGCGTCGCATGCGGAGAAGCGGTGATCGCCGCGCGGAGGGGAGGTGCGGTTCCCGGGCGGACTCCTGGCACACGGGGGGTCGCTCCCCTGCGGAGCCGGTGCCGGATGGCACACTGGGGCCGCGGCTCACGGGCCGGCACCCCGGCGGTGAAGAGTACAGCAATGGACTGTTTTGTCCGCCGAGGGCAGGAGCGGCCGATACACCTGGACACCTGGTCACGTCAGGCGATTCGCGTTTTTTCACTCGAACGTGTGTTTGGCGCAACCTTTCGAAAGCAACTACCGTTGTGCAGCAGGGAGACCATCGAGAGGGGCCGACGTGACCACCACCGCAGACAGTGCCACCATCACTGCCCAGGACCGCTCCCAGGGCCGACTCGAGCCGGTGCATGCGATGAACGAAGCCAGTCCCGAAGGGCACAAGCGCTCCCTGCCGGGCCGACCTCCCGGCATCCGGGCGGACAGCTCGGGGCTCACCGACCGCCAGCGCCGCGTGATCGAGGTCATCAGGGATTCGGTGCAGCGCCGCGGCTACCCGCCGTCCATGCGGGAGATCGGCCAGGCGGTCGGCCTGTCCAGCACCTCCTCCGTGGCGCACCAGCTGATGGCACTGGAGCGCAAGGGTTTCCTGCGCCGCGACCCGCACCGTCCGCGCGCCTACGAGGTGCGGGGCTCGGACCAGGCCGCGTCGGTCCAGCCCACGGACACCGCGGGCAAGCCCGCCGCGTCGTACGTCCCGCTGGTCGGCCGGATCGCCGCCGGTGGCCCGATCCTCGCGGAGGAGTCCGTCGAGGACGTCTTCCCCCTCCCCCGGCAGCTGGTCGGCGACGGTGAGCTGTTCGTGCTGAAGGTCGTCGGCGACTCCATGATCGAGGCCGCGATCTGCGACGGCGACTGGGTCACGGTCCGCCGTCAGCCCGTCGCCGAGAACGGCGACATCGTGGCCGCGATGCTCGACGGCGAGGCCACCGTCAAGCGCTTCAAGCGCGAGGACGGCCACGTCTGGCTCCTCCCGCACAACTCGGCCTACGAGCCGATCCCCGGCGACGACGCGACCATCCTCGGCAAGGTGGTGGCCGTTCTGCGTCGCGTCTGAGCGCGCCGGCCGGGCGGTCGCCGCGTCGATCCGCCCCTCCAGACCGGGCCCCGGGACCTCTGCGCCGGTTCCGGGGCCCTGCGCTGCCCCGGCCTTCGCGGCGGGTCAGTGCGGCACCGGGGGCCCGCCGCACCGCCACGGGCCCCCGGTTTCGCGCGTCAGCCCGCTTCCGACTGCTTCGCCGCCGCGTCGATCGCGGCCAGTGACCTGCGGACCTGGTTGCGGTCCGTCGTGTACCAGAAGTCGGGCAGCGACGCCTTCAGATAGCTCCCGTACCGGGCCGTGGCCAGCCGCTGGTCCAGGACCGCGACGACGCCGCGGTCTCCGGACGCCCGGACCAGGCGGCCGGCGCCCTGGGCCATGAGGAGCGCCGCGTGGGTCGCGGCGACCGCCATGAAGCCGTTGCCGCCGGCCTCCTCCACCGCCTTCTGGCGGGCGCTCATCAGCGGGTCGTCCGGGCGGGGGAACGGGATCTTGTCCATCACGACCAGCTGGCAGCTGGGGCCCGGCACGTCGACGCCCTGCCAGAGGGAGAGCGTGCCGAACAGGCAGGTCGCGGGGTCGGCCGCGAAGTTCTTGATCAGCTCGCCGAGGGTCTCCTCGCCCTGGAGCAGGATCGGGTACTCCGGGATCCGGGAGCGCAGCTCCTCGGCGGCCAGCTGGGCCGCCCGCATCGAGGAGAAGAGCCCGAGCGTGCGGCCGCCGGCCGCCTGGATCAGTTCCGTGAGCTCGTCGAGCATGTCGGCGCGGTCGCCGTCCCGCGCGGGCCGCGCCAGGTGCTTGGCGACGTAGAGGATGCCCTGCTTGCGGTAGTCGAAGGGCGATCCGACGTCGATGCCCTTCCACTGCGGGAGGTCGTCGCCCTCGGTGCCCTCGGGGGGAAGGCCCAGGGAGGCGCCGATGCCGTTGAAGTCGCCGCCCAGCTTCAGGGTCGCGGACGTCAGGACGACGGAGCGGTCCGTGAAGAGCTTCTCGCGCAGCAGGCCCGACACGGACATCGGGGCGACGCGCAGGGAGGCGCCGAAGCGGTCGTGGCGCTCGTACCAGACGACGTCCCACTCGGAGCCGTTGGTGATGCGCTCCGCCACGTCGTGGACGCTCTCCACCGAGGCCAGCGCCTGCTTGCGGACCGCGTCCTCGTCCTGGACGGACTTGTCCCGGGTGGCGCCGATCGCGGAGATCACCGTGCGGCAGGCGTCGCGCAGGGCCATGAGCGCGTAGCCGAGGTCCTCGGGGATCTCCTCCAGGCGGCCGGGCAGGGCCAGCTCCATCAGTCGTTCGAAGCCCTCGGCGGCGGTCTGGAGCTGGTCGGCGGCCTTCTCGTCGACGAGCTTGGCGGCGCGGCGCACCGCGCGGTTGACCTGGCCGGGCGTCAGCTCGCCGGTGGCGACGCCGGTGACCCGGGAGACCAGCTCGTGCGCCTCGTCGACGATCAGCACCTCGTGCTGCGGCAGGACCGGGGCGCCCTCGATGGCGTCGATCGCGAGCAGCGCGTGGTTGGTGACGACGACCTCCGCGAGCTTGGCGTGCTCGCGGGCCGTCTCGGCGAAGCACTCGGCGCCGTAGGCGCACTTCGAGGCGCCCAGGCACTCGCGTGACGACACCGACACCTGGGACCAGGCGCGGTCCGAGACGCCGGGCGTGAGGTCGTCGCGGTCCCCGCTCTCCGTCTCGTCCGCCCAGTCGCGCAGCCGCAGCAGGTCCTGGCCCAGCCTGCTGGTGGGGGCGGCCGCCTCGAACTGGTCGAAGAGGCCCTCCTCCTCGTCCTGGGGGACGCCTTCGTGGAGGCGGTGCAGGCACAGGTAGTTGGACCTGCCCTTGAGCATCGCGAACTCCGGGCGGCGGCGCAGCAGCGGGTGCAGCGCCTCGACCGTGCGCGGCAGGTCCCGCTCCACGAGCTGGCGCTGCAGGGCCAGTGTGGCCGTCGCCACGACGACCCGCTCCCCGTGCGCGAGGGCGGGCACGAGGTAGCCCATCGACTTTCCGGTGCCGGTACCGGCCTGCACCAGCAGATGGGAGCCGTCGTCGATCGCCTCCGCGACGGCTTCGGCCATGGCCACCTGACCGGGGCGCTCCGTACCGCCGACGGCGGCGACGGCGGCGTGCAGGAGTTCGTGGAGTGAGGGCTTCGTCATAGCGCGACCACCCTACGGCCCAGCACTGACAAACGGGCGATCACGGCGGGGGCGGGGGATGTGATCACGACGAAGGGCTCCTGGGGTGGAGGCGGTTCGGCCGGGCGGCGTGCCCGTCGGGAGAGCGAGGTCACACGCACCGTCACAGCGCCGCGCGGGGCGACCGGTCCCGGGCCACCGGGGCGGCCCGCTCGCCGGGCGGCCCCGGTCCCGGCGGAGAACCGGAAACCGGCGGCCGGGAAGGCGGCGACGGACGGGACGTCGCGGAGGCCGGGTTCCGCGACGACGCGGGCGCAGGCGGGCCGCCTGTCGAGCGCGGGGCCGGCGACGGCTCCGAGCAGGGCGCCGCCGAGGCCGCGGCCGCGGTGGGCGGCGGCGCCGATGAGGAGGTGGCGGCCGGTGTCGTGCGGCCGGACCGGGCAGCGACGGGCCGGCGGATCGAGGTCCGCCCGGTGGATCTCCCCGTGGCTCACGGGCGTGGCGTCCGGTACGCCGACGCAGGGCACGCCGCGTCCGTCGCCGGCGAGCCGGGCCCGTACGTGCTGTTCGGTCGTGTCCTGCGGTCCGGACGGCTGCCAGGAGGCCGCGACGGCGGGGGCGTTCATGCAGCGGGCGATGCGTGCGAGGTCGCGTACGGGACGCACCGGGACGAGGGGGAACACGCCCGCCGGTGTGCCGCCGGTCGGGCCGCGGCCGGCGACGCGGTCGAGGAGGTCGTCGCGGGCCGCGGCCACGAGGGTGCCGTCGGCCGTGCCGACGCGGGAGCCGCCGGTGCGGAGGCCGGGGCGCTCCGCGCCCGGGACGCGTCCGCGGTCCTCCGGCTCGGCGGCCGGGGCCGCCAGGCGCTCGTCCGGCAGGCGCGGATCGACGGTGTCCTCCCCGTCCCCGCTCGCCTCCTCCCGCTCGTGCGCCGGGCTCCCGTGGCGCGGTCCCCGGGTGTCCTCCCCGGTGCCCGGCCGGCGGCGGGCGCCGGACCGGCCGGGGGACGGACCGGCACCGGGACCTGGGGGCCGGCGGAGCGGCGGGGCCGGGCGGGGGTGCGGTCGTCGGATGCGGGGAGGGTGGTCACGGCGGTTCCTCAGGGGTCGATCAGGGTGGTGCCCGCGGTGGCGGGCCGGCGCGTACCGGGAGCGTTCCCGGGCGGGAACGCCCCCGCCTAACAGCCGCGCGCGCAGGAGAGGGCGGGCGCGCGGTCCGCCCGGCACGGGCGTCGCGGGGCGACCCGTACGGCTACGCGTCGCGGGGCGACCCGTACGGCTACGCATGGCCGGTCCGGCTCCGGGCCGCTGCCCGCACCGCGTCGGCCAGCCGGTCCAGCACCGCGGCCGCCTGCTCGTCGGTGATGGTCAGCGGCGGCAGGAGCCGTACGACACCGGCGTGGCGGCCGCCGAGTTCGACGATCAGCCCGCGCCGCAGGCACTCCTGCTGCACCGCCGCGGCGAGTCCGGGAGCGACGGGACGCGGTCCCCGCGCGGCGCCCGGCCCTACCGGCCCGTCTCCCACGCCCTCCGGACCGCCGGCCGGGGCAGGGCGACCGCCGTCCTCCGCCTCCCCGTCGGGGTCCACCAGCTCGACGCCGATCATCAGGCCGCGGCCCCGCACGTCGCCGATGCACGGGTACTCCCGCGCCAGCTCACGGAGTTGGGCCAGCATGCGGGAGCCCAGGGCGGCCGCGCGTTCGGCGAGGCGGTTCTCGCGTACGTGGGCGAGGGTGGCCGCACCCGCGGCCATGGCGAGCTGGTTGCCGCGGAACGTTCCGGCGTGGGCGCCGGGTCCCACGTCGAGGTCCTCGCGGTACACCACGACGGCCAGCGGCAGGCTGCCCCCGATGGCCTTGGACAGCACCATCACGTCGGGGGTGACGCCGCTGTGCTCCACCGCCCAGAACGCGCCGGTGCGCCCGACGCCGGTCTGGGACTCGTCGGCGATCAGCGGGACGGAGCGGACCGCCGTGATCTGCCGCACGCGCCGCAGCCAGCTGTCGGGGGCGGGGATCACCCCGCCCTCGCCCTGCACGGGCTCGACGATCATCCCGGCCGGCAGCGGCACGCCCGACTCGGGGTCGTCGAGGACGGACTCGGCCCAGCGGGCGGCGAGTTCGGCCCCGCGTTCGCCGCCGACCCCGAACGGGCAGCGGTAGTCCTGCGGGTAGGGCAGGCGGGCCACCCGCACGTCGCGGGCGTCGCCGGACGCGTCGAGCGCCCCGGCGGCCGTCCCGTGGCCGGCGTCGGCGAACGCGACCAGCCCGCTCCGCCCGGTCGCGGCCCGGACGAGGGCGAAGGCGGCCTCCATCGCGTCGGTGCCGGCCGGTCCGCAGAACCGCACGCGGGCCCGGTCGGCGAACCCGGCCGGCAGGGTGCGGAACAGCTCGGTGACGAAGGCGTCCTCGACGGGTGTCGCCAGGCCGAGGACGTGCAGCGGGGCGCCCGAGTCGATGACCTTCCGGATGGCCTCCAGCACGACCGGGTGGTTGTGCCCGAGGGCGAGCGTGCCGGCCCCGGAGAGGCAGTCCAGGTAACGGCGGCCGTCCGCGCCCTCGATGGTCAGCCCGCGGGCCCGCACCGGCACGATCGGCAGGGCCCGGGCGTAGGTGCGGGCCGCGGACTCCCGCGCGGACTGGCGCCGCAGGACCCCCTCGTGCGCCACGCCCGTCCCCGAACGCGTCTCACCGGCACCGCACTCCGGCACGGCCTGCACGGACGCCCGTCCCCCGTACGCGGATTCGTCCACGACTTCCGTCCTCCCACGGTCCTTCCCGCTGTGCCGGGGCGACTCGGAGCGACGTCTGGCACGACCACGGGCACGGGGGACCGCCCCTCGGCAGCAGACCCCCACCCCTACCAACCACCGACCGCTCACGGGGTTACGGGTCGCGCCGAAAACCCTGTGGCGAGGGGAGGTCGGCAGCGCGCACTCCGGCGCGTGGGCGCGCGCCCACGCGCCGGCGCTCCCCGTGTCCCGACGTCCGCCCGCTGTCCCGGCGCACTCCCCGGTCCCCAGCGACCGCCCGCGCCCCGGCACCGGCCCGCATGCGCCGCGTTCCTCACGGCTCCGCGGCCCTGCCGGCATGACCGGTCCGTGGCGGGGTAGTTGGACCGAGGGCCAGGTCAGACCGCTTGTAGCCGAACCGTTGCCGTTCCGTGGGGCGTGCCCCACAGCGAGCGCATAGTGTGTGGTGCCGTTCCCGGCGCCGTGGGCCGGCCGCCCTCGACCCGAGTCCGGCGGGCGCACCACGGCCGAGGCACCACGTTCGTCCACAGCAGGGGGAGTCAGATCATGCGATCCACACGGCCGTCGTCCACCGCTCGCCGCAGGAGGACGGCGCGCCGCACGGCCTCCCCCCTGCTGTCCGCCGTCGCCCTCGCCTCGGCGCTCGCGCTCACCGCCACCGCCTGCGGCTCGGGCGACACCACGGCGGGCGGTGAGGCCACCGCGACCGCGTCCGACGACGGCAAGCTGCGGATCCCGGACGACATCAGGGACCGGCTCAAGGAACACGGGATCGACATCGACAAGTGGCGGGACGGCGCCTGGAAGAACTGGGACCGGGACGACTGGCTGCGCGAGGCCAACGAGTTCGTCAACCCGATCATCGAAGGGCTGTGGGACCCCGACCGCATGCGGGAGGCCGAGGAGCCGGCCGACCAGGGCGTCGACGACGGCGACCTCTCCGGTGACCGGGGCGTGACCGACCCGGCCCCGCGGCCGGTCGACGCGCAGGCCGTACCGGCGTCGTACCACGCCAACGCGCCCACCGCCGGCAAGGTGTTCTTCGACTCCCCCGAGGGCACGATGGTCTGCTCGGCGACGGTCGTGGAGGATCCGGCCAACCCCGGCAAGTCCAACCTGGTGTGGACGGCGGGCCACTGCGTGCACGCCGGCCAGAAGGGCGGCTGGTACCGGAACATCGCGTTCGTGCCCTCGTACAACGACGCCGGCCGGTCCGCCCGGGAGCTGGCGGACGCCACCCGCGAGGACGTCGCTCCCTACGGCGTCTGGTGGGGCGACTGGGCGCAGACCTCCGACCAGTGGATCGAGCGGGGCGGCGCGACCGGCGGGGACGGCGCCGCGTACGACTTCGCCGTCATCCACGTGACGCCGGAGGAGGGCAGCGGCGGCAAGTCGCTGGAGGAGACGGTCGGTTCGGCGCTCCCGGTGGACTTCCGGGCCCCGGCCGTGCCGCAGGTGGAGAGCGTCACCGCGATCGGCTACCCGGCCGCGCCGCCCTACGACGGCGAGACGCTGTTCCGGTGCCAGGACCGGCCGGGACGGCTGTCGATCGACGCGGCGGACCCGACGATGTACCGCATCGGCTGCAGCATGACCGCCGGTTCGTCCGGCGGCGGCTGGGTGGCCACGGGGTCGGACGGCAGGCCCGCGCTGGTCTCCAACACCTCGATCGGCCCGGTGACGTCGGGCTGGCTGGCCGGTCCGCGGCTGGGCGCGGAGGCCAAGGGCGTGTACGACGCCGTCAGCCGCAAGTTCGCCGGGCAGTGACCGGCCGCTGAGCACGCGCGGCGGCGGGGTGGTCCACGGACCCGTGGAACCTCCATCGCCCCGCCGCCGTCCGTCCCGACTCCACGGGCACAGTGGGGTGTCGCGTTCGAAGGGCCGACCGGGCCCGCGCCGACGCGACAAGCACAGGACACCGGCAGCAAGGCCGGACCCACCACCAGGCATCACCTTCGCACGCTTCAACGGGGGTCACCGCACCATGCGTTCCACACGTACGCCCGCAGCGCCCGGGCGGGCGCCACGCACCGTCCTCGCCGCCACCGGGCTCGTCGCCGCCCTGGCGCTCACCGCCACCGCCTGCGGCGGCTCGACCGGGGACACGGCGGGCGACAAGCCGGGCGCCACCCCGTCCCGGGCCGCCGCCGACGGCGCCGGCGAGGCCGGGCTCCCGGCGGACCTCGCCGGCCGGCTCAAGGAGCACGGCATCGACGTCGACCGGTGGAAGGAGGGCGGCTGGAAGGACTGGGACCGGGACAAGTGGCTCAGCGAGGCCGAGGACTTCGTCAACCCGGTGATCGAGGGCCTGTGGAAGCCGGAGCGGATGCGGTCCGCGCAGGAGGCCGACAAGACGGTCACGACGAAGGACGCGGCGGCCGGCCGGGGCGTCAGCGACCCGGAGCCCGCGCCCGTCCGGGCCACCGCTGAGAAGACGCCCTACCACCGGAACGCCGCGCCCGTCGGCAAGGTCTTCTTCGACTCCCCCGACGGCCCGGCCGTCTGCTCCGGCACGGTCGTCAAGGACGTCAACCACCCGGGCAGGTCCAACCTGGTCTGGACGGCCGGCCACTGCGTGCACGCCGGCGGCGACGGCGGCTGGTACCGCAACATCGTCTTCGTCCCGGCCTACAACGACCTGGGCAAGTCCGACGCGGAACTGGCCCGGGCCACTCCCGCGGAGATCGCCCCGTACGGCAACTGGTGGGCGGACTGGGCCTCGACCTCCCACCAGTGGATCCGGGGCGGCTCGGAAACGGGCGGCGACGGCGCCCCGTACGACTACGCCGTGCTGCACGTGAAGCCGGAGCAGGGCACCAAGTCCCTGGAGGAGACGGTCGGCGCCGCCCTGGACATCGACTTCTCCGCCCCGTCCGCGGCCGAGGCCGGGAAGACGGGCGCCTGGGGCTACCCGGCGGCGCCGCCGTACGACGGCCTGCAGATGTTCAAGTGCCTCGACGTGCCCGGCCGCCTCTCGCTCGGCCCCGCCCTGCCGACGATGCACCGCATCGGCTGCTCCATGACCGGCGGTTCCTCCGGCGGCGGCTGGTTCCGGGTGCGGGACGGCAGGACCGTCCTGGTCTCCAACACGTCCATCGGGCCGGCCGACAACACCTGGCTGGCCGGCCCGCAGCTGGGCCCGGACGCGGAGGCGCTCTACCAGAACATGAGCAAGACCTACGGCGGCCGGTGACCGGTCCGTCCGCACACGCCGAAGGCCCGCCCCGTCGTCGGGGCGGGCCTTCGGCGTGTCACAGGCCGGTCAGCGGAGCACGGCGCGCGGCACCACTCGGCGCACGGCTCAGGCGGCCGGCGCCGGGACGTACGGCGCGAGTTCCGCCGCCAGCTCCTCGTGCACGCGCACCTTGAGCAGGGTGCCCTCCGCGGTGTGCTCCTCGGAGATCACCTCGCCCTCGTCGTGGGCACGGGCGACCAGCTTGCCGTGGGTGTACGGCACCAGCGCCTCGATCTCGACCGCCGGGCGCGGCAGCTCGTTGTCGATGAGCGCGAGCAGGTCGGCGATGCCCTGGCCGGTGCGGGCGGAGACCGCGATCGAGTGCTTCTCGTTGCGCAGCAGCCGCTGGAGCACCAGCGGGTCGGCCGCGTCCGCCTTGTTGATCACGACGATCTCGGGCACGTCGGTGGCGCCGACGTCCCTGATCACCTCGCGCACGGCGGCCAGCTGCTCCTCCGGGGTCGGGTGCGAACCGTCCACCACGTGCAGGATCAGGTCGGAGTCGCCGACCTCCTCCATCGTGGAGCGGAACGCCTCGACCAGGTGGTGGGGCAGGTGGCGGACGAACCCGACCGTGTCGGCCAGGGTGTACAGCCGCCCGCTCGGGGTCTCGGCCCGGCGCACGGTCGGGTCGAGGGTCGCGAACAGGGCGTTCTCGACCAGCACGCCCGCGCCCGTGAGGCGGTTGAGCAGCGAGGACTTGCCGGCGTTGGTGTAGCCCGCGATGGCGACGGAGGGCACCTTGTGGCGGCGCCGCTCCTGGCGCTTGATGTCGCGGCCGGTCTTCATCTCCGCGATCTCCCGGCGCATCTTCGCCATCTTCTCGCGGATCCGGCGCCGGTCCGTCTCGATCTTGGTCTCACCGGGACCACGGGTGGCGAGGCCGCCGCCCTTGCCGCCGCCCATCTGCCGGGACAGCGACTGACCCCAGCCGCGGAGCCTCGGCAGCATGTACTGCATCTGCGCGAGCGCGACCTGCGCCTTGCCCTCACGGGACTTGGCGTGCTGGGCGAAGATGTCGAGGATCAGGGCCGTACGGTCGATGACCTTGACCTTGACGACGTCCTCGAGGTGGATGAGCTGGCCCGGGCTGAGCTCACCGTCGCAGATGACGGTGTCCGCGCCCGTCTCGATGACGACGTCGCGCAGCTCCTCGGCCTTGCCGGAGCCGATGTAGGTCGCCGCGTCGGGCTTGTCGCGGCGCTGGATCACGCCGTCGAGCACGAGGGCGCCCGCCGTCTCCGCGAGCGCGGCGAGCTCCGCGAGGGAGTTCTCCGCGTCCTGCACGGTTCCCGAGGTCCACACGCCGACGAGCACGACCCGCTCCAGGCGGAGCTGGCGGTACTCGACCTCGGTGACGTCCTCGAGCTCGGTGGAGAGGCCCGCCACGCGGCGCAGGGCCGCGCGCTCGGAGCGGTCGAACTGGTCGCCGTCCCGCTCTCCGTCGATCTCGTGGCTCCAGGCGACGTCCTCTTCCATCAGGGCATCGGCCCGAAGGCCCTCGGGGTAGGTGTACGCGAGGCGCTTGCTGTCCTGGGAAGGGGATGAAGAGGAGGTCATTGGATCCTTTGCGTCGATGGGAAACCGTCCTGCGGTGACGGAGCGGGGCCCCGGGTGGTCCGGAACCGCCGGATCTGGTCCGTCACTGTCCACAACGCACGGGTACCCCGGGAGATTCCCGTGTCCCGTGCCGCGCCGACCTGACGATGGTCGCACGGCACGGGCCGTCTCGTCACCGTGTTATCGGGCGGCCGGCTTCCAGTCCGGGTGGCCCGGCATCGGCGGGGTCTTCTCGCCGTACAGCCAGCCCTGCAGGAAGGGGCCCAGGTCACGGCCGGCGGTCTGGGAGGCGAGGCGGACGAAGTCCCCGGTGCCGGCCGTGCCGTCCCGGTGCAGGCCGACCCAGGCCCGTTCCACGCGCTCGAAGGCCGGGCGGCCGATCTCCTGGCGCAGGGCGTACAGCACGAGCGCGGCGCCGTCGTACACGTTCGCCCGGAAGATGCCGGTCTTCCGCCCGGGCTCGGGCGCCTTGGGGGCCGCGGGCGGTCCGCCGGCCGCGCGCCAGCGGTCGGAGGCGCCGTAGGCGGCCTTCATCCGCTGCTCCAGCGGCTTCCCCGCCTTCTCCTCCGCGTACAGCGCCTCGTACCAGGTGGCGTGCCCCTCGTTGAGCCACAGGTCGGACCAGGTGCGGGGGCTGACGCTGTTGCCGAACCACTGGTGGGCCAGCTCGTGGACCATGACCGAGTCGACGTACCACTCGGGGTAGGCGTCGTCGGTGAACATCTCCCGCTCGAAGAGGGAGAGCGTCTGCGTCTCCAGGGCGAAGCCGGTGGAGACGTCGGCCATGAGCAGGCCGTACGTCTCGAAGGGGTAGCGCCCGACCTTCTCCTCCATCCAGGCGATCTGGTCGGGCGTCTTCGCCAGCCACGGTTCGAGCGCCGCGCGGTGCCGGGTGGGGACGACGTCCCGTACGGGCAGTCCGTCCGGGCCGGTGCGGTGCAGGACGGTGGAGCGGCCGATGGACACCTGGGCGAGTTCGGTGGCCATGGGGTGCCGGGTCCGGTACGTCCAGGTGGTCGTGCCGCCGGCCCGGTCGACCCCGGTGGGCAGGCCGCTCGCGACGGCGGTGTGGCCGTCGGGCGCGGTGACCCGGACGGTGAACAGCGCCTTGTCGGAGGGGTGGTCGTTGCACGGGAACACCAGGTGGGCCGCGTCGGCCTGGTTGGCGAGGGCCAGGCCGTCGGCGGTGCGCAGCCAGCCGCCCTCGCGGTCCTTCGCCGGGCGGGGGTCACTGGTGTGCCGCACGGTGATCCGCATCCGGTCGCCCTCGGACGGCGGGTCCTCGGGCGTGATCACCAGGTCCTCGCCGGAGCTGCCGAAGGCGGCGGGTTCGCCGTCGACCTCCACCGAGCGGACGGTGCCGTGGGCGAAGTCGAGGTTGACGCGGTCCAGGTCGGTGGTGGCCCGGGCGTCGATCGTGGTGACGGCGTCGAGGGGTCTGTCGTTGGTGCCGGAGTAGTGGAAGGCGAGGTCGTACGACGTCACGTCGTATCCGGGGTTGCCCAGGTACGGGAAGAGGCGGTCGCCGACCCCGAGCGGGACCGCGGGGGCGCTCGCGGCGACGAGGCAGACGGAGACGGCGGAGGCCAGCAGTGCCGCGGCCGACCTGCGGCGACGGGTGCGGGAGGGCCGGGTGCGAGGGGTGTGCAGCATGCCCTCACGGCTATCAGCGCGCGCGGGCGCGACGGCGGCGGCGCGCGCCCGGCCCACCCGAACCGGGGACCGGTGCCTGCGCCGGCTGCCGCGTTCCCGGCCCTCCGGTGCACTCCGGGCCTCAGGCTCCCGGCGGCTGCGGCTGGGGCTGCGCCCGGCTCACGTCGTACACGCCGGGCACGTTGCGCATGGCGCGCATGAGGACGGGCAGGTGGGCGGCGTCCGGGAGCTGGACGGTGTAGGTGTGGCGGACCTGCTGCTGGGTGGGCGGTTCGACGGTCGCGGAGACGATCTCGGCGCCCTCCTGGGCCATCGCCTCGGTGAGGTCGGCGAGCAGGTGCGGGCGGACGAACGATTCGGCGACGAGCGTGACCCGGCACTCGGCGGTGTCGCCCCAGCGCACGCCGACCTCCGCACGCCCCGCGCCCTTCATGCGCGCCACCCCCGCGCATCCCACGCGGTGCACCGTCACCACTCCCCCGCGCACGGCGAAGCCGGTGATCTCGTCGGGCGGTACGGGCGTGCAGCAGCCGGCCAGCCGTACGGTCGTGCCGGGCCGGTCGACGAGGACGTCGGCGCCGGCGGAGCGCGCGGCCGGGGTCTCCGGGGCGGGTGCCTCGACGGCCGGCCGGGGCGCGGCGGTCTCCTCGGCCTCGTCCCGCCCGCCCTGCGCCGGGTGGGTCGCCAGCCACCGCTGGATGGCGATGCGGGCGGCGGGCGTGCGGGCGTGCTCCAGCCACTCCCGGGACGGCTCGGAGGCCGGGTCCTGGCCCATGAGGAGCTGGACGGTGTCGCCGTCCTTCAGGACGGTGCTCAGCGTCGCCAGCCGCCCGTTGACGCGGGCGCCGATGCACGCGTGCGCGTCCTCTCCGTACTGCGCGTACGCGGCGTCCACGCAGGTGGCGCCCTCGGGCAGGCCCAGCGTCCCGCCGTCGGGCCGGAAGACGGTGATCTCGCGGTCCTGGGCGAGGTCCTGGCGCAGGGTGGACCAGAAGGTGTCGGGGTCGGGCGCGGCGCGCTGCCATTCGAGGAGGCGGGAGAGCCAGCCGGGGCGGGTGGGGTCGACGCGCTCGCCGTCGGCCGGGTCGTCGGGCGCGGGCGCGTACGGGTTGCCGAGGGCGACGACGCCGGCCTCGGCGACCTTGTGCATCTGGTGGGTCCGGACGAGGACCTCGACGACCTGGCCGTCCTCCCGGGCGACGGCGGTGTGCAGCGACTGGTAGAGGTTGAACTTCGGTACGGCGATGAAGTCCTTGAACTCCGAGACGACCGGCGTCAGACAGGTGTGCAGTTCGCCGAGGACGGCGTAGCAGTCGGCGTCCTCGTTCACCAGGACCAGCACGCGGCCGAAGTCGGCGCCGCGCAGCCGGCCGCGTTTGCGGGAGACCCGGTGCACGGAGACGAAGTGCCGGGGCCGGATGAGGACTTCGGCCGGGATGTCGGCCTCCCGCAGGACTCCGCGCACCTCGTCGGCGACCTCGGCGAGCGGGTCGTCCGCGCGGGAGGCGTTCTGGACGATCAGCTCCCGGGTGCGCTCGTACTCCTCGGGGTGCAGGATCGCGAAGACGAGGTCTTCCAGTTCGGTCTTGAGCGCCTGGACGCCGAGCCGTTCGGCGAGCGGGATGAGGACGTCGCGGGTCACCTTGGCGATGCGCTCCTGTTTCTCGGGGCGCATGACGCCGAGGGTGCGCATGTTGTGCAGCCGGTCGGCGAGTTTGATCGACATCACGCGGACGTCGTTGCCGGTGGCGACGAGCATCTTGCGGAAGGTCTCGGGCTCGGCGGCGGCGCCGTAGTCGACCTTCTCCAGCTTGGTGACGCCGTCGACGAGGTAGCGCACCTCCTCGCCGAACTGCTCGCCGACCTGATCGAGCGTCACCTCCGTGTCCTCGACGGTGTCGTGGAGCAGGGAGGCGGTCAACGTGGTGGTCTCGGCGCCGAGTTCGGCGAGGATCAGGGTCACGGCGAGCGGGTGCGTGATGTACGGCTCGCCGCTCTTGCGCATCTGGCCGCGGTGCGAGGACTCGGCCAGGACGTAGGCCCGGCGCAGGGGTTCGAGGTCGGCGTCGGGGTGGTGGGCGCGGTGGGCGTCCACGACGTGGCCGATGGCGTCGGGCAGCCGGCCGCGGGCGGCCGGGCCGAGCAGCGCGGCGCGGCCCAGGCGGCGCAGATCGAGCCGGGGGCGGGCCTTCCTGCGTGGCGCGGCCGGTGTGACGGGCCCTGACAGGGCGCCTGCCACCGGCACTGGGGTCGCGGGATTCGTGGCCTCCGCACTCATGGGCACCTCCGGCTGCGTGGACCGGCGGACGGGGAGCCCCAGGGCGGACACGGCTCCAGGGGCGGCGTCGGTCCCCCGTCCGGGCCGGTGCTTGATGCTACCGAGCCCATCACGTGCGGCTGACCGCCTCTCGCCGAGCGTGAAACGGATCACCCATTCGAGCGAAGGCTTGCAGGTTTACGTTTTCGTGCCACGGGCCTCGCGGCGCCGCGCGGTCCCGGCCGGGTGGCGCGCACCGCGCGGCACCCGATCTCAGGCCCTGTCGCGGACGGCGCGGTCCAGCCACGCCGCGTCGATCTCGCCCTCGGCGACGATCACCGCGGGGCCGGTCATCTCGATCGCGCCGTCGGGGTGCTCGGTGATGACCAGGGTGCCGCCGGGGAGGTCCACGGTGTAGGTGGCGGGGGCGCCGGTCACCGCCGGGTCGACGCCGTCACGGCGGGCGGCGGCCACGGCGACCGCGCACGCGCCCGTGCCGCACGAACGGGTCTCGCCGGCACCGCGCTCGTGCACGCGCAGCGCGACGTGCCGGGGGCCGCGGTCGACCACGAACTCCACGTTCACCCCGTCCGGGTAGGCGGCGGCCGGGCTGAACGGCGGCGGGGAGAGCAGGCTGCCCGCGTGCGCCAGGTCCTCCACGAAGGCCACCGCGTGCGGGTTGCCCATGTTCACGTTGCGCGCGGGCCAGCTGCGCCCGCCGACGCTGACCGTGACCTCGCCCTGCGGCAGCAGCGCCTTGCCCATGCCGACGGTGATGTCACCCGCGGCGCCGTCCCCGGACCCGCCCTTGGCGATGTGCACGGTCTTCACGCCGCCGCGCGTGGCGACCGCGAGGTCCCCCTCGGAGGCGTGTCCGGCGCGCTGGAGGTAGCGGGCGAACACCCGGACCCCGTTGCCGCACATCTCCGCGATCGAGCCGTCGCCGTTGCGGTAGTCCATGAACCACTCGGCCTCGGCCGCCATGTGCCGTGCCTCGGGGTGCGCGGCGGAGCGCACCACGTGGAGCAGTCCGTCACCGCCGATGCCCGCGCGGCGGTCGCACAGCGCGGCGACGGCGGCCGGGGACAGGTCGAGGGTGTTCTCCGGGTCGGGGACGATCACGAAGTCGTTCTCGGTGCCGTGACCCTTGAGGAAGGCGATCCGCGTGCTCATCCCTCGATCGTACGGGCTGGGCGGGACGGCGCGCCGGGGCCGGGGTGCCGGCCGGCGGTCAGCGGTCGGCGGTCGGCGGTCAGCGCAGACGTGCCACGCGCCAGACGGCGAGCACCACCACGACGATCACGACCAGGGCGTACGCGAGCACCACCCGCCAGTCGGGACGGCGGCCCGAGCCGCGCTGCGGCAGGCCCGGCCAGGTGGAACCCACCCGGCGGGCGGCCATCATGCCCCAGCCGGCCGCGCACGAGCAGATCAGCAGCCCGAGCATCGCGATCACGGCCCCGCTGTCGCCGAAGTCGAAAGCGAGCGGGAAGGCGAACATCAGCGACCCGACCGCGGCCAGGCCCACGATGGGGGCGAGCTGCCACAGGCGCAGCCGGCGCTGCGGGCGCAGCTCGACCTCGACCTCCTCGCCGCCCGCGAACATCTCCTCGGGCTCGGGGCCGTCGGCGGTCACGCCGCCCTGCGTCTCGTCGGGCCCGTCCGGGCTCAGACGGTCCGCTTCCTGTTCCCCGGCGCCCCGGTCGGGGGTGACGGGTTCGCTGCTTCGTGCGGTGTCGCGAGGGCCGGCCTCCATCGCCACGCGCCCTCCCAACTAGGACTCCACTTGGTCGATCGAAGCTCGATGATGGCACGGCACCGGGAGCCGGGATGTCGGCCAGGGCGTCCCGATGCCATGACGTGATCAGGCTGTAACCGGTCGTTCGACCAACGACAGCGCGCGCCGGGGAAGTTCCCCGAGGTCCGCCGCGGCCCCACTCAACCAGTGCACCCGCGGATCGCGCCTGAACCACGTGTCCTGGCGGCGCGCGAAGCGTTTGGTGGCACGGACGGTCTCGGCCCGGGCCTCCTCCAGGGTGCACTCCCCGGCGAGCGCCGCGAGGATCTGCTGGTAGCCGAGCGCGCGCGACGCCGTACGCCCCTCGCGCAGCCCTTGCGCCTCCAGTGCGCGCACCTCGTCGACGAGGCCCGCCTCCCACATCCGGTCGACCCGGCGCGCGATGCGCTCGTCCAGCTCGGGACGGGCGACGTCGACGCCGATCTGCACGGTGTCGTAGACGGAGTCGTGGCCGGGGAGGTTGGCGGTGAAGGGCTTGCCGGTGATCTCGATCACCTCCAGGGCCCGGACGATGCGGCGGCCGTTGCCGGGCAGGATGGCGCGCGCGGCCTCGGGGTCGGCGGCGGCCAGGCGGGCGTGCAGCGCCCCGGGGCCGCGCAGCGCGAGCTCCTCCTCCAGCCGGGCCCGGACCTCGGGGTCGGTGCCGGGGAACTCCAGGTTGTCGACGGCCCCGCGCACGTACAGGCCGGAACCGCCGACCAGGACCGGCCAGCGCCCCTCGGCGAGCAGGGCGTCGATCCGCTCGCGGGCGAGCCGCTGGTACTCGGCGACGGAGGCGGTGACGGTCACGTCCCAGACGTCCAGGAGGTGGTGCGGGACGCCGCCGCGCTCCTCGGGCGTCAGCTTGGCGGTGCCGATGTCCATCCCTCGGTAGAGCTGCATGGAGTCGGCGTTGACGACCTCGCCGCCGAGCCGCTGGGCCAGGAAGACGCCCAGATCGGACTTTCCGGCCGCGGTCGGTCCGACGACGGCGATGACGCGGGGGGCGGGGGGTGCGCTGCTCACCGGCACAGTCTCGCAAACCCCGGAGCGTGACCTCGAACGAGTTACGTGACGGCACGTGCCCGGAGTCGTTGCCCGTTGCGAGGTTCCTGCCGCCGGATCACCGAGGCGGTGGCCCGGGCCGCGCGCGAACGGACGCACCGGGCGACGCGGGATTTCGCCCGCACGAGTAACGTTGGAGTTGATATGGGCATTTTCGCACGACTTCTCCGGAGGTCGAAGGCCACGGAGGAGGCGGCGTCCGCCGAGGCGCGGGCCGACGCACCGGAGGCCGGGCCCGAGGCGGCGCGGCGGACCGGGACCGAGGACGCGAAGGGGACCGAGGACGCGAAGGGGTCGGCCGAGGAGCCGGAGTCCGCGGGGTCCTCGCCCGCCGAGGCCGGTGACGCCGCGGGCGTCGAGATCCCCAAGCAGCAGTCCACCGACAAGGCCGCCGACAACGAGGCCGGCGAGGGCGCCCGCACGTAGGACCGCCCCGCGGGAAGGTGCACCATGGGTCTCCTGGACAGCATGAAGGCCAGGCTGGGCCCGGCCAAGGGCCGGGTCTCCGGCCTCGCGCAGCGGCACGAGGACACGATCGCGCACGGCCTGGACAGGGCCGCCCGGGCCGTCGACAAGAGGACCAGGGGCAAGTACAGCGACAAGATCCAGAGGGGCACGGGCAGGGCGAAGGGGGCCCTGGACCGACTGGCGCACAAGGACGGGCCAGGGCCCGGCGGCACCGGGCCGGTCGGCACGGGACCCGGCGGCGCCGGAACGGCCGGTACGGGACCGGGCGGCGCCGGACCCGGCACCGCACCGGGCGGCGCCACGCCGCCGGCGACTCCACCACCGCCCGTCTCCTGAACGGCAGCACGGCGGACGGCCGCGGGGCACGACAGCCCGCGGCCGTCCGCCGTTCTTCTGGCGTCCGCCGTTCTTCCGCCGTCCGCCGTTCTTCTGCCGTCCGCCGTTCTTCTGCCGTCCGCCGTTCTGCGCGGGCACCCGTGCGGCGGGGAGGGGCGGCGGAGGCGGGTCCGGCGCGCGGCCGGTGTCACGAGGGCGGTGGTGCGACGACGTCCTACGACCAGGTCGCCACGATGTACCCGACGCCGTAGGGCGCGTCCTCGTACAGCAGCGTGCCGTTCAGGGACGTGCCCTCGGCGGCGCCCGCGAGGACCTGCCACGGGGCGCGGCCGGACACCTTCAGCTCGCGCGCCAGCGCGGTGTCCAGGGCCGTCAGGGCGGCCGGGTCCGCGGCCCCGAGCGCACGCGCCGCCTCGGCGTCGAAGGGCGCCGCCCGCTCGTCGAGGTATCCCGGTGCCTTGAGCGTGCGGCACGCGCTGGCGTCGCCCATCACCAGCAGGGCCACCCGCCCGGCCCGCGCACCGACTCCCCGCCCGATCCGGGCGCACTGCTCCGGCGCGAGGGACTCCCCCACGCCGAGTCCGTCGACCGGGGCGTCGGTCCACCCGGTCCGCTCCAGCAGCCACGCGGCCACGGCGAGGCCGTACGGCAGCCGCGGCCCGCCGCCCGTGTCCGCTTCCCCGGGTACGTCGTCCGCGCCCAGGCGCACGTCGAGGTCGACGCCGAAGCCGCGGAACGAGCCCGGCGTGCCCTGCGGGTACTCCTCGGGTCCGCCGCTCTCCGCGGGCCCGACGACCACCAGCCGGTCGGGCCGGGCGGCGGCGAGCAGGCCCAGCGCGTCCGTGCACGCGGCACGCGCGGCGTCCAGCTCGGGTGCGGCGCCCGCGGCGACCTCGGGCACGAGGAGGGGCGGGCAGGGGCAGACTGCGGCGGCGACAAGCATGATCGGCAGCGTAACGCGCGGCGGGGCCGCGGCCGGTGGTCAGCCCCGTCGCGGCTCGCCGCCGTCCCGCCCCCGGTCCTCGACCAGCACGTCCGTCGGGCCGGGGCGGAGCGGCGTCACCGCGGCCGGCCGGTGCCGGGGCGGGCGGTGACGCGTCACGCCGGCCGGCGGGAAGGCCGGCCCGCACGCGTGCCGCGCGTGCGGTGAGCTGCGCGGGGCGGGCCTTCCCGCCGGTGCCCGGTCTCCGGTCTCCGGTGTCAGTCGCAGCCGCAGCCGCTCGCGACGGCCGGCAGCGGCGCGGGCGCGGGCGCGCCGATCTTCGGCAGGCCCAGCATCACGCCCGCCGGCTTGGCCTGCTCGGCGGCGTTGCGCTTCTCCCAGGCGTCGCCCGCGCGCGTGCGGCGCACGGACAGCACGGGGCCCTCGGCGAGGAGGTGGTGCGGGGCGGCGTAGGTGACCTCGACCGTGACGACGTCGCCGGGGCGGACGTCCTGCTCCGGCTTGGTGAAGTGCACCAGGCGGTTGTCGGGGGCACGGCCGGAGAGGCGGTGGGTGGTGCCGTCCTTGCGGCCCTCGCCCTCGGCGACCATGAGCTCCAGGGTGCGGCCGACCTGCTTCTTGTTCTCCTCCCAGGAGATCTCCTCCTGGAGGGCGACCAGACGCTCGTACCGCTCCTGGACGACCTTCTTGGGGATCTGGTCCTCCATCTCGGCGGCCGGGGTGCCCGGGCGCTTGGAGTACTGGAAGGTGAAGGCCTGCGCGAAACGGGCCTCGCGCACCACGTGGAGCGTCTGCTCGAAGTCCTCCTCGGTCTCGCCGGGGAAGCCCACGATGATGTCGGTCGTGATCGCGGCGTGCGGGATGGCCGCCCGGACCTTCTCGATGATGCCGAGGTAGCGCTCCTGGCGGTAGGAGCGGCGCATCGCCTTCAGGACCGTGTCCGAACCGGACTGGAGCGGCATGTGCAGCTGCGGCATCACGTTCGGCGTCTCGGCCATGGCGGCGATGACGTCGTCGGTGAAGTCGCGCGGGTGCGGGGAGGTGAAGCGCACGCGCTCCAGGCCGTCGATGGTGCCGCAGGCCCGCAGCAGCTTGCTGAAGGCCTCGCGGTCGCCGATGTCGGAGCCGTACGCGTTGACGTTCTGGCCGAGCAGGGTGATCTCGGAGACGCCCTCGCCGACCAGCGCCTCGATCTCGGCGAGGATGTCGCCGGGCCGCCGGTCCTTCTCCTTGCCGCGCAGCGCGGGGACGATGCAGAAGGTGCAGGTGTTGTTGCAGCCGACGGAGATCGACACCCAGGCCGCGTACGCGCTCTCGCGCCGGGTCGGCAGCGTGGAGGGGAACGCCTCCAGCGACTCGGCGATCTCGACCTGCGCCTCCTCCTGCACGCGCGCGCGTTCCAGCAGGACCGGCAGCTTGCCGATGTTGTGCGTGCCGAAGACGA
Organism: Streptomyces sp. NPDC085946; assembly: GCF_044540485.1. Taxonomy (NCBI): domain Bacteria; kingdom Bacillati; phylum Actinomycetota; class Actinomycetes; order Kitasatosporales; family Streptomycetaceae; genus Streptomyces; species Streptomyces sp. NPDC085946. The sequence continues at coordinate 384,059 of NZ_JBITSF010000006.1, forward strand.
CGTCCACCCAGGGCGCCCGCTTCACGATGGTGTCGCGGTCCTTCTGCGCCAGGCAGCCGCCGACCGCGATCTGCATCCCCGGCCGCCGGGCCTTCTTCGGGGCGAGGTGGCCGAGGTTGCCGTACAGCTTGTTGTCGGCGTTCTCGCGGACCGCGCAGGTGTTGAAGACGACGACGTCGGCGTCGCCGTCCGAGCCCTCGGGGGCGCGCACGTACCCGGCGTCCTCCAGCAGCCCGGCCAATCGCTCGGAGTCGTGGACGTTCATCTGGCACCCGTAGGTGCGTACCTCATACGTGCGCGTGCCGCCCACTGACTGGCTCCGGTCGATGCTGGTGGTCATGCCTCAAGGGTAGGCGGTCGCCGAAGTGCCCCGGGCCGCCTGTGGACAACCCGCTCACGGCTCGATCAGACCCGCGCGGATCGCGTACCGGGTCAGTTCGAGGCGGTCCCGGGCGCCGAGTTTCTGCAGGAGGTTGGCGCGGTGGCGTTCGACCGTCTTGGCGCTGATGAAGAGGAGTGCGCCGATCTCCCTGGAGGTGTGGCCCTCCGCCACCAGCTTGAGGATCTCCTCCTCGCGTTCGGTGATGGCCCGCCGCGGCAGGCCGTCGCCGCGGCGCAGGCGGTCGAGGTAGGAGCGGACCAGGGCCCGTTCGGCGCCCGGGTAGATGAACGGCTCGTCGCGCACGGCCGCCCGGCACGCCTCCACCAGGTCGCGGTCTGCGACCGACTTCAGGACGTAGCCGCAGGCCCCGGCCTTGAGCGCCTCGAAGAAGTACTGCTCGTTGTCGTACATGGTCAGGATCAGGATGCGCAGGTCCGGCAGGCGGCGGGAGAGTTCGCGGGCCGCCTGGAGGCCGGTCGTGCGGGGCATGGCGATGTCCAGGACGGCCAGGTCCACGGCGGTCTCCCGCGCGCGGGCCACCGCCTCCGTGCCGTCCCCGGCCTCGGCGACGACCGTCAGGTCCGGTTCGCCGTCGAGGATGAGGCGCACGCCCCGGCGCACGAGGGTGTGGTCGTCGGCGAGCAGGACGCGGATCGGGGCCGGGGCGGGATCCGGTGCGGGCATCAGCGGGTCTCCGCCGGGACGGGTATGCGCAGGCGCACGTCGGTGCCCCGGCCGGGGGCCGGGGCGAGGGTGAGGGCGGCGCCGATGAGCAGGGCGCGTTCGCGCATGCCGGTGATGCCGGCGCCCTCCGGGGCCGCGCCGAGGCCGGTGCCGTCGTCCCGGACCAGGAGCTCGACGCCGCCCGCGACCGGCCGGAGGCGCAGTTCGGCCCGGTCGGCGGCGGCGTGCCGGGCCGTGTTGGTCAGACTTTCCTGGGCCACCCGGTAGACCACGAGTTCCGACTCCGCGGACAGGGGAGGCAGCGCGCCGTGCAGCCGGTGACCGACCGTCAGCCCGTGCTCGGTGAACTCGGCCGCCAGCGAGCGCAGGGCGCTGGGCAGGCCGAGTTCCTCCAGGACGCCGGGGCGCAGGCGGCGGGCGATGCGGCGGATCTCGTCCAGGCCGGCCCGGGTGGCCTCCTGCGCCTGGTGCACCTCCGCGCGCAGGTCGGCGGGCGCCCGGTCCGCGACGCGCTTGAGCTGGAGGAGGACGGCGGTCAGGGTCTGGCCGACCTCGTCGTGGAGTTCGCGCGCGATGCGGTGGCGTTCGCGTTCCTGCGCGGACAGCGCCCGGCCCGCGCCCGCCGCGCGCTCGGCCTCCAGACGGTCGAGCATCGTGTTGTACGTCGTGATGAGCTCCGCCGCCTCCGCGGGACCGGCGACCGCCGCGCGGGCCCCGGGGCGCAGCAGGTCGGCGGTGGCCATGGCCCGGCCCAGCCGGTGCAGCGGGGCGAGTCCGTAGCGCAGCACGAGGGCGTTGCCGGCCAGCAGCGCCGTGAGGCCGGCGAGGAGGACGAGGGCCTCACCCGGCAGGACGGGGGTGGACACGGTGACCGGGCCCAGCAGCAGCGCGGTGGCGGCGACCAGGCCCGCCGCGTTGAGCGAGAAGATCCGCCAGAACAGCGACACGTGTCCCGCTCCGCTCCTTCCCCGGCTCGCGCCCGTCACCACCGTCTCCAGACCGGCCGCGCGCAGCCGGCCGCGTATATCCGTCACAACACCCATGTCGTCACCGTATGGGGGGATGGCAGCATCGGTTCCGGCCCCTCCGGCCCCTCCGGCCACCGGGCCACCGGGCCACCGCACGTCACACCGGCACCGGCGCCACCACGCCGCTGCCACCACCACCGTCAGCCACCACCGTCACTAACAGTCACCATCACCGTCACCGACAGATGTCCCGCCGAGGAACAAGGGGAAGAAACGTGTCCGCTCCACGCCTGAGGGCGACGCCGCTGCCGGGTATCGGGGTCCAGTACGACCTCGTGACCCGCGAACACCGCCACCTGTCGGTGGTGGCCCACCGCGACGGCACCCGCACGGTGAGCGTGTACCGGGCCGACGATCCCGACTCCTGCGCGCAGTCGCTGCGGCTGACCGGTGCGGAGACGGCCTCGCTGATCGACGCGCTGAAGCCGTCCCACCACAGCGCGAGCCTGCTCCACACCTCGGACCTGGGGCTGGTCGCCGAGCGGGTCGAGGTGGCCGCGACCTCGCACTGGAACGGCCGGCTGCTGGGCGACACGCGGATGCGCACCGAGACGGGCGCGTCGGTCGTGGCGGTGCTGCGGCGGGCGGCGGCGATCCCGTCGCCGGCGCCGGGCTTCCGGCTGGCGGGCGGGGACATCCTGATCGTCATCGGCACCCGCGAGGGCGTCGACGCCGCCGCGGCGATACTCGGTCGGGAGTGACGCGGTGCACTCGTCCGCCGTCCTGCTGATCGAGTTCGGTTCCATCATCCTCGGCCTCGGCCTGCTCGGCCGGGCAGCCGCCCGCTTCCGGTTCTCCCCCATCCCCCTGTACCTGCTCGCCGGTCTGGCGTTCGGCGAGGGCGGGCTGCTGCCGCTGGGCGCGAGCGAGGAGTTCATCGCCACGGGCGCCGAGATCGGCGTCATCCTGCTGCTGCTGATGCTGGGCCTGGAGTACACGGCCGGCGATCTGGTCACCAACCTCAAGGCGCACTACCCGGCGGGCCTGGTGGACTGCGCGCTCAACGCCCTGCCGGGCGCGGCGGTGGCGCTGCTGCTCGGCTGGGGTCCGGTGGCGGCCGTCGTCCTGGCCGGGGTCACCTGGATCTCGTCGTCGGGCGTCATCGCCAAGGTCCTCGGCGACCTGGGCCGGGTCGGCAACCGGGAGACGCCGGTGATCCTCAGCGTCCTGGTCCTGGAGGACCTGGCCATGGCGGTGTACCTGCCGATCGTCACGGCCCTGGTGGCGGGGGCCGGGCTGCTGGCCGGGAGCCTGACCCTGGCGATCGCGCTGGGCGCGGCCGGGCTGGTGCTCTTCCTGGCGGTGCGCTACGGCCGGGTGATCTCCCGGTTCGTCTCCAGCGACGACCCGGAGAAGCTGCTGCTGGTCGTCCTCGGCCTGACGATCTTGGTCGCGGGCGTCGCGCAGCAGCTGCAGGTGTCGGCGGCGGTCGGCGCCTTCCTGGTGGGCATCGCGCTGTCCGGTGAGGTCGCCGAGGGCGCGCACACGCTGCTGAGTCCGCTGCGCGACCTCTTCGCCGCGGTCTTCTTCGTCTTCTTCGGCCTGCACACGGACCCGTCGAGCATCCCGCCCGTGCTGCTGCCCGCCCTCGGGCTGGCCGCCGTGACGGCCGTGACGAAGATCGCCACCGGCTACTGGGCGGCCCGGCGGGCCGGGATCTCCGTCAGGGGCCGCTGGCGCGCGGGCGGTGCCCTGGTGGCGCGCGGCGAGTTCTCGATCGTCATCGCCGGACTGGCGGTCTCGGCGGGCATCGAGCCGTCCCTGGGCCCGCTGGCCACCGCCTACGTCCTCATCCTGGTGATCCTCGGGCCGCTCACCGCCCGCTACACCGAGCCGCTGGCCGGCTGGTGGATCCGCCGCCGCCCGGCCGCGCCCGGCGACGGCCCGCAGGAGGCGCGGCAGGTGACCGGGGCGGAGGCTTCGGTGGCGGACTGAGGGAACGGGGCGGGGGCGGGGGGGGGGGGCCCCCCCGGGGGGGGGGGGGGGCCCCCCCCCCCCCCCCCCGGCACCCACCCCTGCCGCCGCGGCACGGCGGCCGCGTCCGGGGCCCGGTGGTGCCCGCCCTCCATCGCCTCGCCGTCGGCGCGGCGGCCGGCCCGGCCGTCGGGGCCCGGCTCGGTCACGCCGGAGCGGTGGATCCCGGCGACCGCCTCGTCGAGGCCGCTGCCGTGTGCCGGGGCCGTGCCGTACGCGACGTGGACGACGTCGGCCGGCTCGTGCGCGGGCTTGGCCGGCGGGCCGCGCACCGGCACCGCGGTGACCTCCGCGGCCTCCTCCGCGAGGGGCTCGACGTGGTGCGCGGCCGGTTCCGGCGGGGCCCCGGCCGGTGTGCCGCGGGCGTCCGGCCCGAGGGCGCGGTGCAACGCACGGACCGGGCCGGCGGGCGGGGAGCTCGTGCGGCGACTGCAACGGCCGCCCGTGACAGCCCCCGGCCGGCCCGGACGGCAGCCGGGCAGGGGCACCGGCCGGCATCGTCCGCTCCCGGTGGGGCCCCGCCCTGGTCAGGGCCGTGCCCGGGCTGGCAGGATCGCGCGCATGTCCAAGGTGTTGTCCCGTATCGGCAGGCGCCGGGCCCTGCAGGGCGCGACCGCCGGCGTCGTGGCGCTCGGGCTGCTGCTGTGGTGGCTGCTGCCCCTGGGCGAGGAACCGCCGGGCGGATCGATCAGGTTCGTCACGGGCACGCCCTCGGGGGTCTACCAGAAGTACGGGAGCCTGCTGCGCACCGAGCTCCGCGAGGACATGCCCCGGCTGAGGGTGGACCTGCGGACCAGCGCGGGCTCGCAGGAGAACGTCGAGCGCGTGGCCACCGGGGACGCCGACTTCACGATCGCCGCGGCCGACGCGGTCGAGACGTACCGGCTGGACGGCGGCGCCGGAGCCGACCGGCTGCGCGGGGTCGCCCGCCTCTACGACGACTACGTGCAGCTGGTCGTCCCGCCGGACTCCGGCATCCGCTCCGTCGAGGACCTGAAGGGCAAGCGGGTGGCCATAGGGCCGCCCGGCTCGGGAGTGCGGCTGATCGCCAACCGGGTGCTGGAGGCCGCCGACATCGACCCGGAAAAGGACATCACGGCCTCGTCGGACGGCATCGACACCGGTCCCGGGCGGCTGGGGCACGGTCTGGACGCGTTCTTCTGGTCGGGCGGGCTGCCCACCGGCGGGCTGGAACGACTGGCCGAGAAGTCCACGTTCCGGTTCGTCCCGATCGACGCGGACCTCGTCGCCAAGCTGCACGACCAGGGCGGTGCCACGCGCTACTACCGCGCCACCAGCATGCCGGAGACGGCCTACCCCACCGTGCAGAACGGCCTCTCCGTGCCGACGCTGGCGGTGTCCAACCTGCTGGTGACGCACAAGGACACGGACCCCCGGCTCACCGAGTGGCTGACCCGCACCGTGCTCAAGCGCCGGGACAGCATCGGCGAGCGTGTCCACTCCGCCCAGCTCGTCGACGTCCGCACGGCCATCTATACCGACCCGCTCCCGCTGCACGACGGCGCGCGGCGGTACTACTACTCGGTGAAGCCGTGACGTGCCGCGGCGGCGCACCGGCCCGCTCGCGCCCGGCCCGGCACACCGGCTCCCGGTCGGTCGCGGTGCCGCCCGCGCCGGCGTCTCACACCACCGGCGCCGACCTCGGCACGGTCACCGTCACCCGCAGTCCGTGCGGCTCGTGGTGGCCGTAGGAGATCGAGCCGCCGCCCGCGGCGAGCAGCGCCCGGGAGATGGACAGGCCGAGCCCGGAGCCCTTCACGTTCTGGTGGCGGCCGCTGCGCCAGAAGCGGTCGCCGATACGGGCCAGTTCCTCGTCGGTCAGCCCCGGGCCGCCGTCGGTGACCACGACGGTGGTGGTGCCGCCGTCGGAGGCGACGGTCACCTCGACCGACTCGCCCTCGGGCGTGAACTTCACCGCGTTGTCGATGACCGCGTCCAGCGCGCTGGACAGGGCGACCGGGTCGGCCCACGCGGTGGTGGGCGGGCAGGTGCCCACCAGCCGGACGCCCTTGGCCGCGGCGGTCGGGGACCAGGCCGCGACCCGCTCGGCGGCCAGCGCCCCGATGTCCGTGATCCGCAGGTCGGCCTCGGTGTGCTCGGCCAGGGCCAGGCCGAGCAGGTCGTCCAGGACCTGCGCGAGGCGCTTGCCCTCGGCCTGCACCGAGGCGATCTCCTCGTTGCCCTCCGGGAGTTCCAGGGCGAGCAGCTCGATGCGCAGCAGCAGCGCCGAGAGCGGGTTGCGCAGCTGGTGCGAGGCGTCGGCGACGAAGGCGCGCTGCTGCTCCAGCACGGTCTCGACGTTGTCCGCCATCTCGTTGAACGACCGGGCCAGCCGCCTGAGTTCCGGCGGGCCGCCCGCCACCGCGACCCGGGACTTCAGCCGCCCGGTGGCGATGTCGTGGGTGGTGGCGTCCAGGACGCGTACGGGTCTGAGCACCCACCCGGTCAGCCGGAGCGCGGCGCCGACGGCGAGCAGCATCGCGCCGATCTCGCCCGCCCCGATGACCAGCCAGCCGTGCAGGATGCGCGAGCGCATCTGCCCCGTCGGCGAGTCGGTGACCACGACCGCGACGACGTCCCCGTCCCGGATGACCGGCGAGGCGACCACGAGGCGGCGGCGCTGCCAGGGCCACACCTGCTCGGGGTCGTGGCTGCGGCGGCTGAGCAGCGCCTCGTCGAAGGCGTCGCGCACCTCGCCCTTCTCGGGCAGGAACCAGCCCGGGGCGTGGGCCATGGGGACGTGGGTGCGGTAGAAGACGCCGGCCCGGATGCCGTAGACCTCGAAGTAGCTGTCCAGTTCGCTCTGCAGGGTGTCCAGCCGCTCCCCCGTCACCAGGTCCCCGGCCTCGGCCGGGGACGTGGCGCGCGAGTCGGTGACGAACTGGGCGAGGGCCGCGAACCGTGCCGTGTCGTCGATCCGGTCGACGACGACGCGCTGCTGCTGGGCGCCGGCCAGGCTGACGGCCAGCGGGATGCCGAGCGCGAGCAGCACGGCCGTCATCAGGACGATGAGCAGCGGGAGCAGTCGGGTGCGCACCCGGCCCCGCTATCCGGCGGGCGCGACGAGCCGGTAGCCGACCCCGCGCACGGTCTCGATGAGGGCGGGCATGCGCAGCTTGGCGCGCAGGGACGCGACGTGCACCTCCAGGGTGCGGCCGGTCCCCTCCCAACTGGTGCGCCACACCTCGCTGATGATCTGCTCCCGGCGGAAGACCACCCCCGGGCGCTGGGCGAGCAGCGCGAGGAGGTCGAACTCCTTGCGGGTGAGCTGGACGACCGTGCCGTCGACGCTGACCTGCCGCGTGGGCAGCTCGATGCGGACGGTCCCGAGGCGCAGCTCGGTCTCGCCGCCGCCCTGGGCGTCCTCGTGGACGGTCCGCCGGCTGACGGCGTGGATGCGGGCGAGCAGCTCTCCGGTGTCGTACGGCTTGACGACGTAGTCGTCCGCGCCGAGGTTGAGCCCGTGGATGCGCGAGCGCACGTCGGAGCGCGCGGTGACCATGATCACCGGGGTGCTGGTGCGCTTGCGGATCTTGCCGCAGACCTCGTACCCGTCCTGGTCCGGCAGCCCCAGGTCCAGCAGGACGACCCCGAAGCCGTCGCCTTCGGGGACGAGGGCCTGGAGGGCCTCCTCACCGCTGCGCGCGTGGGTGACCTCGAACCCGTGCCGGGCCAGGACCGCCGACAGCGCTGCCGCGACGTGGTTGTCGTCCTCGACGAGCAGCAGTCTCATCCGGGCCCCCTTCGGTTCATCGGCCGTACGATCTGGTTGTGTACAAAAAGGCGTGCACGCGCGCGCGTGCACCGTGTGCAGTCACGCTGATGGATGAGGACGGCGTCAAGAGGGTTCCGGTTGCGCGCCGCTTCCGTTATCCGGCCGATATCAGCACTGCTCACAAGTGCTACGACACGTGTCCGATTGCTATCGGATCGTGATGCTCAGATTCCCCTCAAGACTGATGACGCAGGTCGTAGAGGGTTACTACTGTCCTCCGAAACCGAGGAGGACGGAGCCTGAGAGCGATGACCGAAGTATCGGTGGCCAAGGAAGATGTGGCCGCGACCGGCGATCTGGTCGTCCTGAAGAGCGTCAACAAGCACTTCGGCGCGTTGCACGTTCTCCAGGACATCGACCTGACCATCGCCCGCGGTGAAGTCGTCGTCGTGATCGGACCCTCCGGGTCCGGCAAGTCCACCCTGTGCCGCACCATCAACCGCCTGGAGACGATCGACTCCGGCAGCATCACGATCGACGGCAAGCCGCTGCCCGCCGAGGGCAAGGCACTGGCCCGGCTGCGGGCCGACGTCGGCATGGTCTTCCAGTCCTTCAACCTCTTCGCGCACAAGACCGTGCTCGAGAACGTGACGCTGGGACAGGTCAAGGTCCGCAGGACGGACAAGAAGAAGGCCGAGGAGCGGGCCCGCGCCCTGCTCGACCGGGTGGGCGTCGCCGCGCAGGCCGACAAGTACCCGGCACAGCTCTCCGGCGGCCAGCAGCAGCGCGTCGCCATCGCGCGGGCCCTGGCCATGGAACCGAAGGTCATGCTCTTCGACGAGCCGACGTCGGCGCTCGACCCGGAGATGATCAACGAGGTCCTGGAGGTCATGCAGCAGCTGGCCCGCGACGGCATGACCATGATCGTCGTCACCCACGAGATGGGTTTCGCGCGATCGGCCGCGAACCGGGTGGTGTTCATGGCCGACGGCCGCATCGTCGAGGAGGCCGCGCCCGACCAGTTCTTCAGCAACCCGCGCAGCGACCGCGCCAAGGACTTCCTGTCCAAGATCCTGCACCACTGAGACGCCTGTCGCCTCCGCGACGGCTCGCGTCACCCGCCACACGGCTTTCTCTTCACGGCAAAGGATGTTCACCATGAAGCTCCGCAAGGTTTCCGCCGCGGCCGCCACCGCCCTCGTTCTCGCCCTCACCGCGACCGCCTGCGGCGGCGGTGACGGCGACAGCGACGGCGGCTCGGGTTCGGGCGGCGGCGACAAGATCAAGATCGGCATCAAGTACGACCAGCCGGGTCTCGGCCTGAAGGAGCCCAACGGTTCCTTCTCCGGCTTCGACGTGGACGTGGCGACGTACGTGGCCAAGGAACTGGGCTACGAGCCGAACCAGATCGAGTGGGTCGAGACCAAGAGCGCCGACCGCGAGAACGCGCTGTCCCGCGGCGACGTGAAGTTCATCGCCGCGACCTACTCCATCACCGACGAGCGCAAGCAGAAGGTGGACTTCGCCGGCCCGTACCTGCTGGCCCACCAGGACCTGCTGGTCAAGGCGGACTCCGACATCAAGGAGGGCACCGACCTCAACGGCAAGAAGCTGTGTTCGGTGACCGGGTCGACGTCGGCGCAGAACGTCAAGAACGAGATCGCGCCGAAGGCTCAGCTGCAGGAGCTCGGCGGCTACTCGGAGTGCATCGCGGGCCTGCAGAGCGGCGCCCTCGACGCCGTGACCACGGACGACGCGATCCTGGCGGGCTTCGCGGCGCAGGACCAGTACAAGGGCCAGTTCAAGCTCACCGGGCTCAAGCTGAGCAACGAGAACTACGGCATCGGCGTCAAGAAGGGCGACACCGAGACCGTGAACAAGATCAACGACGCCCTGGAGAAGATGGTCAGCGACGGCTCGTGGGAGAAGGCCGTCAAGGAGAACTTCGGACCGGCGAACTACAAGAACGAGCCCGCCCCGAAGACCGGCCAGATCGTCCAGTAACGCGGGACTCCGCCGACGAAGGGTCCCCGCGGTGACGCGGGGACCCGCCGACGCGTCGCCCTCGGCCTCTACGGCGGCGCGCCACGTCCGCCACGTATGCCACACACCCGGAAGCGCGGGAGATCGTGTTCGACTTTCTTTCTGACTATGACAACCCGACCCTGCTGGGCGCCTTCTGGGTCACGGTGCAGCTCACCGTCCTCTCGGCCATCGGCTCTCTGATCTGGGGCACCCTGCTGGCGGCCATGCGGGTCAGTCCGGTTCCGCTGATGCGTGGGTTCGGCACCGCCTACGTGAACATCGTCAGGAACATCCCCCTGACCGTCATCATCGTCTTCACCTCGCTCGGCCTGGCGAACATCTTCGGCGTGACGATGGGCGCACCCGACGACTTCAAGGCCAAGGCCTTCCGCCTCGCGGTCCTCGGCCTCGTCGCCTACACCGCGGCCTTCGTCTGCGAGGCGATCCGCTCCGGCATCAACACGGTGCCCGTCGGACAGGCCGAGGCGGCGCGCGCCCTCGGGCTGAGCTTCAGCCAGGTCCTGCGGCTCGTCGTGCTGCCGCAGGCGTTCCGCTCGGTCATCGGGCCGCTGGCCAACGTGCTGATCGCACTGACCAAGAACACGACCGTGGCGGCCACGATCGGTGTGGCGGAGGCAGCCCTCCTGATGAAGGAAATGATCGAGAACGAGGCACAGACGCTGCTCATCGGCGCGATCTTCGCCTTCGGGTTCGTGGTACTGACCCTGCCCACCGGCCTGATCCTCGGCTGGCTGAGCAAGCGACTGGCGGTGAAGCGATGACGTCCGTTCTCTACGACGCCCCCGGCCCGAAGGCCAAGCGGCGCAACGTGCTCTTCTCGGTGGTCTTCTTCGTCCTGCTCGCCCTGCTGCTGTGGTGGATCTGGCAGGTGCTGGACGACAAGGGCCAGCTGGAGTGGGCCCTGTGGAAGCCGTTCACCACGCCCGAGGCCTGGACGACGTACCTGCTGCCGGGCCTGGCGGACACCCTGAAGGCCGCCGCGCTCTCCATGGTCATCGCCCTCCCGCTGGGCGCCGTCCTGGGCATCGCGCGCCTGTCGGACCACCGTTGGGTGCGCGTCCCGGCCGGCGCGGTGGTCGAGTTCTTCCGGGCCATCCCGGTGCTGCTGCTGATGCTGTTCGCCAACGAGTTCTACGTCCGCTCCACGGGCATCCCCAGCGACGAACGGCCCCTGTACGCGGTCGTCACCGGCCTGGTGCTCTACAACGCCTCGGTCCTCGCCGAGGTCGTCCGGGCCGGCATCCTCTCCCTGCCCAAGGGGCAGTCCGAGGCCGCCATGGCGATCGGCCTGCGCAAGAGCCAGACGATGACGAGCATCCTGCTGCCGCAGGCCGTCACCGCGATGCTGCCGGCCATCGTCAGCCAGCTGGTCGTCATCGTGAAGGACACCGCGCTGGGCGGCGTGATGCTCGGGTTCACCGAGCTGCTGAACACCCGCAGCACCCTCGCGGCCAACTACGCGAACGTCATCCCCAGCTTCATCGTGGTGGCGGTCATCTTCATCGTGCTGAACTTCATCCTCACCTCCTTCGCCTCCTGGCTGGAGGCCAGGCTGCGCCGCAGCAAGCGCAGCACGGGCGCGGTCCTGGGGGCCGACGAGGTCGACGAGCTCAACGCGGGCGAAGTGGGCGGCGCGCACGGGGCCGGAGCGGGCGGCAAGGCCTGACGGACCGGGACCGGCGGTCGTCTCCGCAGCGTCGCGTCCGGCGCTGACGGCCGGTCGAGCGGCACGGGGAAGACAGGGGCCAGTGGCATGATCGCCACTGGCCCCTGTCGCTTGACGCAAGCTTCGGCAATAGGTTGCATACGTTCTGTGATCGTGCACCCTGCTCCGACGTCCTGTTCACCCACGTCCCTCACGACATCACCGCGGGCAGGGGGCGCCACGCCGTGGACCCGGTGATCATCGTCGGCGCGGGGCCCGTCGGGCTGGCGCTGGCCCTGGCCCTGGCACGGCAGGAGGTGCCGTCCGTCGTCCTCGACGAGGGACCGGGCAGGGACGAACCGCGTCCCGCGCGCACCGTCGTGCTGCGCGAGGACACCGCGGACCTCATGGAACGCCTCACCGGCGTACGGCTGGACGGGGCCGGTGTCCACTGGGCCGGATGGCGGTCGATGCGGCGCAAGCAGGTGATGCGCGAGGTCGCGTTCGCGGAGGACGAGCCCGCCCCCCTGCACATCGCCCAGCACGTCCTGACGGGGGCCCTGCGCGCCGCGCTCGCCCGCGAACCGCTGGCCGAGGTCGCCGTGGACAGCCGCCTGGACGGCATCGAGCAGGAGCCCTCGGGCGTCACGGCCCGCACCCGCGGCCGGAAGGGCACCTGGTGGCGCGGGAGTTACCTGGTCGGCTGCGACGGCCCGCGCTCGACCGTCCGCAAACTCCAGGACATCCGCTTCCCGGGCCGCACGGCGGTGGAACGTCACGCCGTGGCCGCGCTGCGCACCGACCTGCCGTGGGAGGACGAGGCGCTGCTGCACCGGACGCCGCCGTGGCGGACCTCGGGCCCCTCGGCCGGGGAGATCACCGCGCGCCCCCTCCCGGACGGCGTGTGGCGGCTGGACTGGCTGCTGCCGCCGGGCAAGGACCTGGTGACGCCCGAACTGCTGCTGGCCCGCATCCGGGAGACCCTCACCGGCTGGACCGGCGACCCCGCTCCCGCGTACGACCTGCTGGACACCGGCGTCCACACGGTCCACCACCGGCTGGCCCGGCGCTGGCGGGCGGACCGCGTGTTCCTCGCCGGCGACGCGGCGCACCTGCTCGGCGCGCTGGGCACGCACGGGCTGGAGGAAGGGCTGCGGGACGCCGACAACCTCGCCTGGAAGCTGGCCCTGGCCTGGCACCACGGACCGCACGAGGCGCTGCTCGACAGCTACCAGGAGGAGCGCCGCGCGGTCGTCGCCGCCCGGCTGCGCGCCGCCGACCAGGTGCTGCCGCTGCTGCGCGGCGGCGGCGGACTGCGCTCGTACGTACCCGGATCGGCGCGCAACCACGACGCCCTGCTCAGCGACGGCCACCTGGGGCTCGGCGCGCTGGGCGCGTCCGGGGGGTACGTCGACTCGCCGCTCGCGCCCCCGCCCCTGGAGGGCGAGGTGCCGGTCGACACCGCGCCCGGAGCGCAGGTCATCGACGTGCGGGTCACCGCGGAGGACGGCTCGTTCGTCCGGCTGCGGGACCGGCTGGGCCGCGGCGCGCTGCTCGTGGTGCTGATCGCGCCGGGCACGGGCGTGTGGGAGCGCCGGCACTGGATGACCGCCGGGATCATGCCGCGGCTCGCCGCCGCCGTGACGGCGCTGCCGCGCCCCGCCGAGCTGCTGGTCGCCGAGGAGTACCCGGGGGCGGCCGCGCACACCGTGCTCCTGGTCCGCCCGGACGGACACCTGGTCACGGCGCTGAACGGGGTGCGCCCGACGGACCTGTACACGGCGGCGGAGGCGGCACTGGGCGGCCGGGCCGAGCCGGGGACCGGGGCGGAGGCGGAGGCCGGCGCCGGGGCTCCGGCGGGCTCGCGCTGACGCGTCCGGGGCGTCCGCGTGCGCGGACGTCGACGTGCCCGCGCACGCACACGCGGGTCGCGTGCGGTGTGGGACGCCGGGGCGTCGGAGCGTCCGGAGCGTGGAGGCGCCGTCCGGGCCGCCTGCCCCTGTGTGTCCGCATTGTGACGGCGAGTTGACCCTTTCGCACCGGCGTGGTGTACTCCGGATCGTGATCGACACCTGTGTGCGCCTGTGGCGGAGGGTCCATATGGACCTCGTCCGCTATGCGGGCTGCGTGTGTCGCCCGTCCTGCTGACTTCGCCTCCCCCCTTCCGCGCGCGCCGCCGCATGCCGTCGCGCGCCCTTCGCGAACGCTCTTCAGGACGGTACCCGTGTCTGTCTCCCCTTCCGCACCGCCCGCTGTCTCCTCCCCTCCCACGCAGGCCGACCTCCTCGGCTTCGCCCGGCGCACCGCCGCCGACGCCGCGCTGATCGCCTCCCTTCCGCTCGACCCGGAGGGCCGTACCTGGGTGCGGCTGGACGGTCCCGGCGGCAGCGAGGCCTGGCTGATCGGCTGGCCGCCCGGCACCGGTACCGGCTGGCACGACCACGCCGACTCCGTCGGCGCCTTCGTGACCGCGTCGGGCGAGCTGAAGGAGAACTCGCTCGCCGCCCGGCTCCCCACCGACGGCTGGAAGACCCTCGAACTCACCGACGGCGTGGACCGGGAACGCCGGCTGCCGGCCGGGCAGGGCCGCGCCTTCGGCCGCCACCACGTCCACGAGGTGCTCAACGAGTCCGCCGACCGGCACGCGATCTCCGTGCACGCCTACTATCCGCCCCTGCCGCAGATCCGCCGCTACAGCCGCAGCGGCCAGGTCCTGCGGCTCGAGCAGGTCGAGCGCCCGGAGGACTGGCAGTGAGCACACCGCGCGTCGGCATCGACGAACTGCTGGAGCGGGTCCGGGCGGGCTACGAGCGCGTCGCACCGCGGGAGGCGTACGAGGCCGCCCGGGCCGGCGAGGCGCTGCTGGTGGACATCCGGTACGCCGCCCTGCGCGAGCGGGACGGCCTGATCCCCGGCGCCCTCGTCGTCGAGCGCAACGAACTGGAGTGGCGCCTCGACCCGCAGGGCAGCCACCGTCTGCCCGAGGCCACGGACCACGACCTGCGCGTCGTCGTCCTGTGCAACGAGGGGTACGCCTCCAGCCTCGCGACGGAGTCCCTGCACCGGCTGGGACTCCACCGGGCCACCGACCTGATCGGCGGGTTCCAGGCGTGGCGGGCGGCGGGGTTGCCGGTCACGGTCGCGGTCTAGGAGCGGTCCGGCTGTGCGGCGGGCCCGCCTGCTCCCCACGCCCCTGCCCGGTCGTGGCGTCCAGCCGGCGGCTCCGCCGTCGTCCCGCTCAGAGGTCCTCGTCGAGGAACTCCGTGTCCTCGCCCTCTTCCTCCAGCGCCTGCCGGACCACGCGCAGGGCCAGGCCCTCGGGATAGCCCTTGCGGGCGAGCATGCCCGCGAGACGGCGGATCCGCTTGTCGCGGTCGAGGCCGCGGGTGGCGCGCAGCTTGCGCGCGACGAGCTCCCGCGCGGTCTCTTCCTCCTGCTCCGAGTCGAGCCGGGCGACGGCCGCGTCGATCAGCGTGGAGTCGACGCCCTTGGTGCGCAGCTCCCGGGCGAGCGCCCGTCGGGCGAGTCCTCGTCCGTGGTGCCGGGACTCCACCCAGGCGTCGGCGAACGCGCCGTCGTCGATCAGGCCGACCTCCTCGAACCGCGACAGCACCTCCTCGGCGGCCTCGTCCGGGATCTGCCGCTTGCGCAGGGCGTCGGCGAGCTGCTTCCGCGTCCGCGGGGTCCCGGTGAGCAGGCGCAGGCAGATCGCCCGTGCCTGCTCGACCGGGTCCCCCGGAGGCTCCTCCTGCCCGGCCCTCGACGCGGAGGAGGCGCCCCCGTCCTCGGCGGTCGCCTCACCGAACCGGCGTCGGCGTCCACGCCCACCACGCGGCCCGCCGTCACGCGAGCCGCCTGCGGGTGAGCCGCCCGTGCGACGCACCCCCTCCCCACGACGCCGGTCGCCGCCCGCGCCCTCGTCGTGGCCGCCGTCCGTGCCGGAGGCGTCGTCCGGCTCTCCGTGGCCGTACACGTCGTCGCCGTGTGCGGCTGGGGCCGGGCCGGCTCCGGTGTCCCTCCCCCGGGGAGACCCGGAGCCGGCGTACTCGTACTCGGCCCAGTCGGTTCGCCGTGTCACGGTCAGCTCTTGGCCGCCGCGGCCTTGGACTTGGCGGTCTTGGCCGCTGCCGGGGCGGGCACCGCCGCCGCCGTGTCGGCCGGGGCGGCGGAGGCCGTGGCGGCCGCGCCCGGCTCGGCGGCCGGCTCCTCGGGACGCACGCCGACGCCCAGCTTCTCCTTGATCTTCCTCTCGATCTCGTTGGCCAGGTCGGGGTTGTCCTTGAGGAAGTTGCGCGCGTTCTCCTTGCCCTGGCCGAGCTGGTCGCCCTCGTACGTGTACCAGGCGCCGGCCTTGCGGACGAAGCCGTGCTCCACGCCCATGTCGATCAGGCCGCCCTCGCGGCTGATGCCCTGGCCGTAGAGGATGTCGAACTCGGCCTGCTTGAAGGGCGGCGCGACCTTGTTCTTGACGACCTTGCACCGGGTGCGGTTGCCGACCGCCTCCGTGCCGTCCTTCAGCGTCTCGATGCGGCGGATGTCGATGCGCACCGACGCGTAGAACTTCAGCGCCCGGCCACCGGTCGTGGTCTCCGGCGAGCCGAACATCACGCCGATCTTCTCGCGGAGCTGGTTGATGAAGATCGCGGTGGTCTTCGACTGGTTGAGCGCGCTGGTGATCTTCCGCAGGGCCTGGCTCATCAGACGGGCCTGCAGACCGACGTGGCTGTCGCCCATCTCGCCCTCGATCTCCGCGCGCGGGACGAGCGCCGCGACGGAGTCGATGACGATGAGGTCGAGGGCGCCGGAGCGGACCAGCATGTCCACGATCTCCAGGGCCTGCTCACCGTTGTCCGGCTGGGACAGGATCAGGTTGTCGATGTCGACGCCGAGCTTGCGCGCGTACTCGGGGTCGAGGGCGTGCTCCGCGTCCACGAAGGCGACCTGGCCGCCGGCCTTCTGCGCGTTCGCCACCGCGTGCAGGGTCAGGGTCGTCTTGCCGGAGGACTCCGGTCCGTAGATCTCCACCACACGGCCGCGCGGCAGACCGCCGACGCCGAGGGCGACGTCGAGCGCGGTCGACCCGGTCGGGATGACCTCGATGGGCTCCTTGGACCGCTCGCCCATGCGCATGACCGCGCCCTTGCCGAATTGCCGTTCAATCTGTGCGAGCGCGGCGTCCAGGGCCTTCTCGCGGTCGGTTCCTGCCATGGGTTCCACCCGATTTGCTTGAGTCGATCGCTTCACGTCAAAGACGCTAACGCCTGCCACTGACAATGCGCCTTGACGCACGTCCGGCCTGTGGACAACTCGGGGACTTCTCCACCAAAACCGTATCGAAACGCCCACCGAGGGCCCCGCCGGAGCCTCCATAAGAATAGATGTTCGATTTTGGTGTCAAGCGCGCCACGCGGCACCGCGGGGCACCGCCCGGGCCGGTCCGGCGGCTGCTCCGCCTCGCGCTCGCCGCCGCCGCGTCCGCCGGGCCCGCCGACGCGGCCGAGGAGCGCGCGGCGCTCAGGAAGGGCGCCTCGGGGACTCCCCGACTCCGGGTTCTCCCACTCCGGGTTCTCCTACCCCGGGTTCCCCGCCTTCGGGCTGCCCGCCCCCGCTCCCCGCTTCCCCGGCCCGCCGCGCCCGCAGCCGCCGCACCTGCGCGAGGAGGCCGCGCCTGTCGGCCGTTCTGCGGTGGCCGTGCACGCGCGGGTCGTCGGTGACGGCGTACCGCTTCACGTACGCGCCGAGGAACGCCTGGAGGGTGGCGATGGCGGGGATGGCGATCAGCGCGCCGACGGCGCCGAGGAGGGCGGTGCCCGCGACGACCGAGCCGAAGGCGACCGCGGGGTGGATGTCGACGGTCTTCGAGGTGAGCTTGGGCTGCAGCACGTAGTTCTCGAACTGCTGGTAGATCACGACGAAGACCAGCACCCACAGCGCGTACCAGGGATCGACCGTGAACGCGATGAGCATGGGCAGGGCGCCCGCGAGGTAGGTGCCGATGGTGGGGAGGAACTGCGACACCAGGCCCACCCACACGGCGAGCACCGGCGCGTACGGCACGTCCAGGGCCTGCAGCAGCACGTAGTGCGCCACGCCGGAGATCAGGGCCATCAGGCCGCGCGAGTACAGGTAGCCGCCGGTCTTGTCGACGGCGATCTCCCAGGCGCGCAGCACCTCGGCCTGCCGGGCGGGCGGCAGGACGGAGCAGATCGTCCGTCGCAGCCGGGGGCCGTCCGCGGCGAAGTAGAACGAGAACAGCGCGACCGTCAGCAGCTGGAAGAGGCCCCCGATGACCTGGGCGGACACGTCGAGGACGCCGGTGGCGCTGTTCTGCACGTAGCCGCGCAGCCAGTCGGAGCGCAGCAGGCCCTCCTGGATGTCCACGCGCTTGAGGTCGGTGCGGAAGTGCGCGTTGATCCAGTTGATGACGGAGTCGAGGTAGCCGGGGAAGCCCTCGACCATCTTGATGATCTGGCCCGCCAGCATGGACCCGAGCAGCGTGACGAAGCCCGCCGCCACGACGGTCACGCCGATGAAGACCAGGAAGGCGGCCAGCCCCCGGCGCATGCGGCGCGCGGCCATCCAGCTCACCGCGGGCTCGATGGCCAGGGCCAGGAAGAACGCGATCAGAATGTTGATCAGCAGTCCGGTGAGCTGGTGGAAGGCCCAACTGCCCAGCTGGAACACGGCGACGAGCGCGAGCGCGAGCACCATGGCGCGCGGCAGCCAGCGCGGCATGCGGGCGCCCGGGGCGGCGCCGGCGGCCGGGGGGCGGTCGGGCGGCGTCGTGCCGGAGAGGGGTGCGTGCGGGGCTGCCTGCCCGGTCTCGTCAGTGGGTGCCACGGGTCAAGTCTGGCCCACGCCACGGACAGTGGAGCGCCGCCCTGCGATCTTGGGCCCGATCAGCGCTTCTCCGAGGGCACGTTCATCACCGAGCACACCACGCGCCACACGTCCTTGGCCTCCCAGCCGGCGTCCAGCGCCTGGTCCACCGTGCGTCCGCCGAGTTCCGACATCACGTGATCACGCGCGAACATTTCGGCGTAGCCGGGACCGAAGTGGTCCGCCATTCGTTCCCAGAAGACCGTCAACCGCATGAGTCCAGTATCCCGCTCCCGGGGTGGGCCTGAGCCGGGAGGGCCTGCCGAGACCGCTTTCCGCCCTACGGTCTGTCGCATGGCCGAAACAGGAGCTCCCCCACTCCCCCCGACGCCCCCGGCGCACACCCCGCTCGCGCGCGCCGAACGCTTCGTGTGGCTCTCCGCGCGCGTGCTGGAGCGGCACCTCTTCGCGCACCACTTCCGGGGCGGCGGCGCCGACCCCGTGGAGCGGGCGCTGGACGCCTACCGCAACGACGACGGCGGATACGGCCACGCGCTGGAGCCCGACCTGCGCGGCCCGGTCAGCCAGCCCCTGCACGCCGCGCACGCCCTGCGCGTCCTGGACGCCGTCGGGCGCTGCGGCGGCCAGCGCGTGGAGCGCCTGTGCCGCTACCTGACCTCGGTGTCCACCCCGGACGGCGCCCTTCCGGCGATCCATCCCAGCCAGTGCGGCTATCCGGCCGCCCCCTTCGTCCCGATCCCGGACGACCCGCCCAGCGCGCTGCTCGCCACCGGCCCGGTGGTGGGGCTGCTGCACCGCAACGACGTGTGGCACGCCTGGCTGTTCCGGGCCACGGACTTCTGCTGGCAGGCCGTCGAGTCCCTGGAGAAGTCCCACCCCCACGAGGTCCGGGCCGCCGTCGCCTTCCTGGACTCGGCACCCGACCGGCCGCGCGCCGAGGCGGCCGCCGACCGGCTGGGCCGGCTGGTGCGCCGGCACCGCCTCGCGGCCCTGGACCCCGGCGACCTCGCCGCGTACCCGCCGGCACCGGGGTACGCGCCGGACGAGCGGTACTTCCCGCACGACTTCGCCAGGACGCCGCGCTCCCTGGCACGCGCGTGGTTCTCGGACGACGAGATGGCGCGTTCCCTGGACCTCCTCGCGGCCGGGCAGCAGCAGGACGGCGGCTGGCCGGTCCGCCGGCGCCCCTGGGCCCCTGCCCCGGCCCTGGAGGCGCGTTCCCTGGTGACGATCGAGGCCCTGCGCACCCTCGGGGCGTACGGCCGCCCCCTCGCCTGACTCAGCCGCCCAGGGCCCGTACCCCGGCGGTCACCACCACGGCCGCCGCGACGACGAGCAGGAACGGCGCGCGCAGCACCAGCGCCACCGCGGCGGCACCGACGCCCGCGGCCCGCGCGTCCAGCACCAGCGCCTGCCCGTCGGCGAAGGTCTGCTGGGCCGTGAGGGCGGCGAGCAGGGCGACGGGCAGCAGGGCGGCGAGCCGCCGGACCAGAGGGCGTTCCAGGGCCTGTGCGGGGACCAGCAGGCCCGCCAGCTTGACGGCGTAGCACCCGAGGGCGGTCACGCCGACGGCGATCCAGACGTTCACCGGTCGCCTCCCGGCGTCGCGTCGCGGCCGCCGCGGCGGCCCCGCGCCCAGAGCACCGCCGGCGCCGCGAGCGCGGCCACCAGGACCGGCACCCCGGCGGGCAGGACGGGCAGCAGACCGAGTCCCAGCAGGACGGCGAGCCCGGCGACGGCCCGCTCGACCCCGCTCTTCAGCATGGGCGCGAGCAGCGCCAGGAAGACGGCGGGCCCGGCGGCGTCCAGGCCCCAGGCGCCGGTGTCCCCGATGGCCTCGGCGCCCAGCGCGCCGAGCAGGGTGGTGAGGTTCCACAGCAGGTACAGGCTGAGCCCCGTCACGACGAACCCGATGCGCGCGCCGCGCCGCGTGGGCTGTGCCAGCGCGACGGCGGTCGTCTCGTCGATGACCCACTGCGCCGCGAAGGGCCGCACCCCGCGCGGGAGGGCCAGCACCTGCGACAGGCGCAGCCCGTAGAAGGCGTTGCGCACCCCCAGGAAGAGGGCCCCCGCGGCCGCCGTGACCGCACCGCCGCCGGCCGCGAGCGCCCCCACCAGTGCGAACTGGGACGCCCCGGTGAACACCAGGAGGCTGAGCGCACACGTCTGCCACACCGTGAGCCCGCTGCCGGCCGAGGTCACCCCGAAGGCGAACCCGGACAGTCCGACGGCGACTCCGACACCGAGGGCGTCCCGGACGACGGCACCGTCCGGCTTACCGCCGCCGTCGTCGCGTATCTCTGCGAGAGCTGTCTGTTCTGCCACGCTCCCGGACGCTACGGGAGCCGCCCCGGCACGTCTTGTACGTTCTTGCGCTCGCGCTGGTAGGCGCCCGGAGGCACCCCCACGATCCGCGCGAAGTGCCGGTTGAGGTGCGGCTGGTCGGTGAAGCCCACGGCCACGGCGGCCTCGGAGGGCGTCACCCCGGCGTCCAGCAGCCGCCGGGCCGCCCGGACCCGCGCGTCCGTGAGCCAGGTGTGGGGCGGCATCCCGTAGGCGTCCCGGAACGCGCGCAGCAGGGCGAACGGACCGGTCCCCAGCTCCGCCGCCAGCTTCTCCAGCGTCGGGGGCCCGGCCATCCGCTCCTCCAGCACCGCACGCGCGCGTGCCGCGGTCCGGGCCCCGGCCGTGCGCACCTCCCGCCGCGGCAGCGTCCCGCCGTTCAGCCGCAGCAGCCGGGTCACGGCGACCCGCAGCAGGGTGTCGGCGGCCAGCGCGTCGCCCTCGTCGGCGGCCCGCAGCACCCGGTGCACCAGGGCCACGGTGTACGGGTCGTCCAGCACGGGGGTGACGAACCCGGGCGTCCCGCGCAGCGTGGTCGTCTCGGCCGCGATGTCGGCCACGACCTCGGGAGACGGGTAGACGGCCCCGTACCGCCATCCCTCGGGCACGCCCGCCCGGCCGGTGTGCGGGGTGTCGGGGTTGACCAGCGCGAGCGCCCCGGCACCGGCGTACTGGTCCCCGCCGCCGTGGTGGAACACCTCCACCCCGTCCGCGATGGCGGCGATCACGAAGTGCTCGTGCGTGTGCCGGACGAACGTCTTGCGGACGTACCGGGCGCGCAGCAGGTCGACCCCGGGCAGCTCGTCGTACTGCCAGTGCCGTGCCTGCTCGCGTGAACCCGCCATGTGCTCATTGTCCGCCACCGGGCCGGACGCCTCGCGGCGGCGCGGACCCCCGTTGTCAGTGCCCGGGTGCACGATGGACGCATGGTCAGCGACGCGCACCGAGCCCTGGACGGCTTCTCCCCCGCGACCCGCGGCTGGTTCGCGGGGGCGTTCTCCGCGCCCACCGCCGCCCAGGCCGGCGCGTGGCGGGCGATCCGCGAGGGCTCGGGCGTGCTCGTCGTCGCCCCCACCGGCTCCGGGAAGACCCTGGCCGCCTTCCTCGCCGCCCTCGACCGGCTCACCTCGGCCCCGCCCCCGGCCGACCCGAAGAAGCGCTGCCGGGTCCTGTACGTCTCTCCGCTGAAGGCCCTGGCCGTCGACGTGGAGCGCAACCTGCGCAGCCCGCTGACCGGCATCCGCCAGGAGTCGGTGCGGCTGGGCCTGCCCGAGCCGGAGGTGAAGGTCGGCATCCGCTCGGGCGACACCCCCGCCGCCGAGCGCCGCGCCCTGGCCACCCGGCCCCCGGACATCCTGATCACCACCCCGGAGTCGCTGTTCCTGATGCTGACGTCGGCCACGCGCGAGGCGCTGACCGGCGTCGACACGGTGATCCTGGACGAGGTGCACGCGGTCGCCGGCACCAAGCGCGGCGCCCACCTCGCCCTCACCCTGGAGCGGCTCGACGAGCTCCTGCCCCGGCCCGCCCGCCGCATCGGCCTGTCGGCGACGGTCCGCCCCGTCGACGAGGTCGCCCGCTTCCTGTCGCCCCGCCGCAAGGTGGAGGTCGTCCAGCCGGAGTCGGGCAAGGAGTTCGACCTCTCCGTCGTCGTGCCCGTCGAGGACATGGGCGAGCTGGGCGGCTCCCCGGCGAGCGACGGCGACGAGGGCGCGGAGCGGCCGTCGATCTGGCCGCACGTCGAGGAGCGGATCGCCGACCTGGTCCAGTCCCACCGCTCGACGATCGTCTTCGCGAACTCGCGCCGCCTCGCGGAGCGCCTGTGCAACCGGCTCAACGAGATCGCGTACGAGCGGGCCACCGGCGAGCCGCTGGACGAGCACCACTCCCCCGCCGAGCTGATGGGCGGCTCGGGCGCCGCCCAGGGCGCGCCCGCGGTGATCGCCCGCGCCCACCACGGCTCGGTCTCCAAGGAGCAGCGCGCCCTCGTCGAGGAGGACCTCAAGGCGGGCCGCCTCCCGGCGGTGGTCGCCACCTCCAGCCTCGAACTCGGCATCGACATGGGCGCGGTCGACCTGGTCGTCCAGGTGGAGTCGCCGCCCTCCGTCGCCTCCGGCCTGCAGCGCGTCGGCCGCGCCGGACACCAGGTCGGCGCGGTCTCCACCGGCGTGGTCTTCCCCAAGTACCGCGGCGACCTCGTCCAGGCCGCCGTCGTCACCGAGCGGATGCGCGCCGGCGCCATCGAGGCCCTGCGGATCCCGGCCAACCCGCTGGACGTGCTGGCGCAGCAGATCGTCGCGATGACGGCCATGGACACCTGGCAGTTCGACGACCTGCTCGCCGCGGTGCGCCGCGCCGCGCCCTTCTCGTCGCTCCCCGAGTCCGCGTTCACGGCGGTGCTGGACATGCTCGCCGGCCGCTACCCCTCCGACGCGTTCGCCGAGCTGCGCCCGCGCGTGGTGTGGGACCGGGTCACCGGCACGGTCACCGGCCGCCCGGGCGCGCAGCGCCTGGCCGTCACCTCCGGCGGCACGATCCCCGACCGCGGGCTCTTCGGGGTGTTCCTCGCGGGCTCCGACCCGAAGAAGGGCGGCGGCCGGGTCGGCGAGCTCGACGAGGAGATGGTCTACGAGTCCCGCGTCGGCGACGTCTTCACGCTCGGCACCAGCTCCTGGCGCATCGAGGACATCACCCGCGACCGCGTCCTGGTCTCCCCGGCACCGGGCGTGCCCGGCCGCCTGCCCTTCTGGAAGGGCGACCAGCTGGGCCGCCCGCTGGAACTGGGCCGCGCGCTGGGCGCGTTCCTGCGCGAGCTCGGCTCGCTGCCCGAGGACGACGCCCGGCTGCGCCTCCTCGCGGCGGGCCTGGACGCCTGGGCGGCGGACAACGTGCTGGCGTACCTGACCGAGCAGCGCGAGGCCTGCGGTCACGTCCCCGACGACCGCACCATCGTCGTGGAGCGCTTCCGCGACGAGCTCGGCGACTGGCGGGTCGTCGTGCACTCCCCGTTCGGCGCGCAGGTGCACGCCCCGTGGGCGCTCGCCCTGGGCGCCCGCCTGTCCGAGCGGTACGGCATGGACGCGCAGGTCATGCACGCCGACGACGGCATCGTGCTGCGCCTGCCGGACGCGGACCTCATGGGCCTGGACCTCCTCGACCAGGAACCCGCGAAGCCGGGCACGGAGTACGACGCCGAGCAGGCGCCCGTCGGCGCGGCGGACGTCGTCTTCGACAAGGGCGAGGTCGACCAGATCGTCACCGGCCAGGTGGGCAACTCGGCGCTGTTCGCGTCCCGGTTCCGCGAGTGCGCCGCCCGCGCGCTGCTGCTGCCGCGCCGCAACCCGGGCCGGCGCACCCCCCTGTGGCAGCAGCGCCAGCGCGCCTCGCAACTGCTCCAGGTGGCCAGCGAGTTCGGCTCCTTCCCGATCGTCCTGGAGGCGGTCCGCGAGTGCCTCCAGGACGTCTTCGACGTCCCCGGCCTCACCGAGCTGATGGGCGACCTGGAGTCCCGCAAGGTGCGCCTGGTCGAGGTCACCACCCCGGAGCCCTCGCCCTTCGCGCGCTCCCTCCTGTTCGGCTACGTCGCCCAGTTCCTGTACGAGGGGGACTCGCCCCTCGCCGAGCGCCGCGCCGCCGCCCTCTCCCTCGACTCACGGCTGCTGGCCGAGCTGCTGGGTCAGGCGGAGCTGCGCGAGCTGCTCGACGCGGAGGTGCTGACCGAGCTGGAGCGGGAGTTGCAGTGGCGCACGGAGGACCGGCGCGTCAAGGACGTCGAGGGCGTCGCCGATCTGCTGCGCGTCCTGGGCCCGCTCACGGACGCCGAGCTGGCCGAGCGGGGCGCCGAGCCGCAGTGGGCGCAGGAGCTGTCCGGCGCCCGGCGCGCCATCAGGGTGCGCATCGCGGGCACCGACCACTGGGCGGCGATCGAGGACGCGGGCCGCCTGCGCGACGCGCTCGGCACGGCCCTGCCGGTCGGCGTCCCCGAGGCGTTCACCGAGCCGGTGAAGGACCCGCTCGGTGACCTCCTCGCGCGCTACGCCCGCACCCACGGCCCGTTCACCTCGGCCACGGCGGCGGCCCGCTTCGGCCTGGGCACGGCGGTCACCGACGGCGCCCTCCAGCGGCTCGCGGCGGCCGGCAGGATCGTCCAGGGCGAGTTCCACCCGGCCGGGATCGGCCAGGAGTGGTGCGACGCGGCCGTGCTGCGCCGGCTGCGCCGCCGCTCCCTGGCGGCCCTGCGGCACGAACTGGAGCCGGTGCCGCCGCCCGCGCTCGCCCAGTTCCTGCCCCAGTGGCAGCACATCGGCAGGGGGCACTCCCTGCGCGGCGTCGACGGGCTGCTGCGCGCCGTCGAGCAGATGCAGGGCGCCTCCGTCCCCGCCTCCGCCCTGGAGAAGCTGGTCCTGCCGTCCCGCGTGGCGGGCTACGCCCCCGGGATGCTGGACGAACTCACCGCCACCGGGGAGGTGGTGTGGGCCGGAGCGGGGTCCCTCCCCGGCAAGGACGGCTGGATCAGCCTGTACCTGGCGGACGCGGCCCCCCTGCTCCTGCCCCCGCCGCACCCCCTGGAGCTCACCGCGCTGCACCGGTCCGTCCTGGACGCCCTCTCCGGCGGCTACGGCCTGTTCTTCCGCCAGATCGCCGACCAGGTCCGCGCCACCACCCACCCCGACGCCACCGACCCCCAACTCGCCGACGCCCTGTGGGAGCTGGCCTGGACCGGCCGCCTGACGAACGACACGCTCACCCCGCTGCGCTCCCTGCTGGGCTCCGGCCGCACCGCCGGCTCCACGGCCCACCGGGCCAGGCGCACCGTCCCGCGCGGGCGGTACGGCTCGCCGGCGGCCGCCGCCCGGACCGCGTCCCGCAGCGGCCCGCCGACCGTGGCCGGCCGCTGGTCGCTCCTGCCGGACCGGGAGGCCGACCCGACGGTCCGCGCCCACGCCCTGGCCCGCACCCTGCTCGACCGGCACGGTGTGGTGACCCGGGGCGCCGTCGCCGCGGAGGGCGTCGAGGGCGGTTTCTCGGCGACGTACCGCGTCCTGTCCGCCTTCGAGGACAGCGGTCAGGCCCGCCGCGGCTACGTGGTGGAGGGGCTGGGCGCCGCCCAGTTCGCGATGGACGGCGCCGTGGACCGGCTGCGCGCGGTGGCCAACGCCCGCGACCGGGGTGAGGGCCTGCCCGGCCCCGGCTACGACGGCGGCGCGCCGGCCTTCGCGCCCGGCTCCCCGGCGGGCTCCGGCGCGGCCGGCCCGTTCTCCCCCGGCACGGACGCGTCCTTCGCCGACGGCGACCCCTTCGCCGCCCACGCCTACGGCCGGCCGGACGGCTCGGGCCCGCCCGCCGACCGCGACCACCCGGCCGACCCCGCGTACGACGGCTTCGGCAGCGACTTCGACGCCCCCGCACCCCACGGTTCACCGGCGCCGTACCGGCCGCGGCAGGCCCGGTCGTCCCCCGGCGGCCCCACCTCGCCCCACGACCTCGCCCCCCAGGCCCCCGCGCCCCGGCAGAACGGCGGGCGCACCCCGTACGACCAGGGCTTCCCCGGCCGTCGTGACCGCCCCGACCCCGCGGCCCGGGCCGTCGTCCTCGCCGCGGCCGACCCGGCCAACGCGTACGGCGCGGCCCTGCCCTGGCCGGAGCCCCCGACGGGCGCCGGGCACAAGCCGGGCCGCAAGGCGGGCTCCCTGGTGGTGCTGGTCGACGGCGAGCTGACGCTGTACATGGAGCGCGGCGGCAAGACCCTGCTGGCCTGGCCCGCCGCCCCGGACCGCGAGCCCGCCGACGACCCGCGTCTGCGGGCCGCCGCGGAGGCCCTCGCGGCGGCCGCCCGCGCCGGCTCCCTCGGCACGGTCACGGTGGAACGCGTCAACGGCGCCCAGGCCCTGACGTCCCCCGTCGGCACCCTGCTGGAAGGAGCGGGCTTCGTCGCGACCCCGCGGGGACTCCGTCTGCGGGCGTGAGCGGGCTCGCCCGGGCTCGGGTCGCGGGCCCGAGCCCGGGCTCCGCGCGCACCCCGGCGACGCGTGCGATCCCGCCCCCGCCCCGCCCCGCCCCGCCCGGCCTCCGCCCCCGGTCCCAGGCCCCGCGAACACTGCGAGGCATACCCGCCCGCCCCCGTGCAACCCTTGACCCATGCCCGAAGGAGACACGGTCAGGCAAGCCGCGAAACGCCTGCACGACGCCCTCGCGGGCCACGTGCTGACCCGCAGCGACCTGCGGGTCCCCCGGTTCGCCACCGCCGACCTCACCGGCCGTGCCGTCCTGGACGTCACCGCGCGCGGCAAGCACCTCCTCACCCGGATCGAGGGCGGCCTGACGCTCCACTCGCACCTGAGGATGGACGGCTCCTGGAAGGTGTTCGCGGCCGGGCAGCGCTGGAGCGGCGGCGCCGGCCACCAGATCCGCGCGATCCTCGGCACGTCCGACAAGACCGCCGTCGGCTACCGCCTGCCCGTCCTGGAGCTCCTGCGCACCACCGACGAGGAACGCGTCGTCGGCCACCTCGGGCCCGACCTCCTGGGCCCGGACTGGGACCCCGGCCGCGCCCTGGCCAACCTCCTGCGGGACCCCGCCCGCCAGCTCGGCGAGGCCCTGCTCGACCAGCGCAATCTCGCCGGCATCGGCAACGTCTACAAGTGCGAGCTGTGCTTCCTGCTCGGCGTGACCCCCTGGCTCCCCGTCGGCGAGCTGCCCCCCGAGCGCGCCGAGGTGCTGCCCGCGCTCGCCAAGAAGCTGCTGGAGGCCAACCGCGACCGGCCCGTCCGCAGGACGACGGGCCGACCCGGCCATGACCTGTACGTGTACAGCCGCGCACAGCGGCCCTGTCTGCGCTGCGGCACCTCCGTCCGCCTCGCCGACCAGGGCGACGGCTCCCGCGAGCGCCCCACGTACTGGTGCCCCGTCTGCCAGCGGGGCCCCGCCCCCGCGCCGCGCGGACGGGCCGGGGCGAGGTGACGGCGCTCAGACGGTGAGCAGGGCGTCCATCTGACCGACGGCCTCCCGCAGGCCCTCGGCCATGCCCATGTCCGCCAGCTGTTCCATCTGCTCCCGGGAGTCGAAGACCGAGCGCAGCTCCATCCGGGTGCCCCCCTCGTGCTCGGTGAGCCGCACCCGCGCCGTGGTGGTCGGCATCGCGGGGTTCGGCTTGCCCTCCTGGTCGGCGAACCCGTCGACGAACTCCAGCGAGGTCGGCGGGTCGACGGACGTGATCCGCCACCAGCCGCGGTACTTCTCGCCCTCGGGGCTGGTCATGAAGTAGGCGACCTCCCCGCCCGGGGTCAGGTCGTGCTCCTCCACGGTCGCCGGGTAGGTCGGCGGCCCCCACCAGCGCTCCAGCTTCCGCGGGTCGGCCCACAGCTGCCACACCCGCTCCACCGGTGCGGAGAACTCGGCGATCAGCGTCAGGGTCAGGTTGTCGACGTCCTTGTCCAGACTGGTGACAGTCATCTGTCCGGTCCTTCCGTCGTGTCGTCCGCTTCGGGTTCGGTGTCCTCTTCGAGGAGGCGGGACATGCGGTCCACCCGCCCGCGCCAGGCCGTCTCGAGCTCGTCGAGGGCCTTGCGTGCCCGGTCCACGGCCTCGGGGTCGGTGCGCACGAGCTGCTCCCGTCCGCGGCGCTGCTTGGTGACCAGACCGGCCCGCTCCAGCACCGTGACGTGCTTCTGCACCGCGGCGAAGCTCATCGGGTAGTCGTCGGCCAGCCGCGACACGGACAGCTCACCCCGTACGCAGCGGCGCAGTATGTCCCGGCGAGTGGCATCGGCCAGCGCGTGGAACAGCCGGTCCACGGCCTCGTCATCCACTCCATCTACAACCATTTGGTTGTACGTTAGTCCCGCGCACGTCCCGCTGTAAAGAGCTCGGGACCACTCCCGCACCGCCGCACGCGCCGCACACCCCGGCCACCGAGGGCGGACCTCGGCCGGTGCGCCCGCACGGGGCACACCGCCCCCCGCGTCAACGCGGCCGCAGCGGCCCGTCGACCGGGCCGGCCGCCGACGCCACGGACCCCGTGGGGGCCGAGCCCGTCCGCCAGGCCCGCCGCCACCGCCCCGTGGCCACGGCCCCCTCCGCGCGCCCCTTGGGCATGCAGTGCACCGGCAGCAGGCTCAGCCCCCACCCCCCGGCGGCGACCACCCCCTCCAGGGCTCCGGCGTCGGGTGCCAGCGCGAGCCGCAGTACGGCCCACCACCACAGCACCGCGACCCCGAGCACGGCCCCCCGCCGTGCCGTCCGCCCCCTCATGGCCGCCCACCTCCAGCCGGACGCTATGGGGGGTCCGGTGCCCCGGGAAAGGGCGCACCGACGGCACACGGGCGCACCGCACGCGACCCCGCGGCACGGCACGCCCGGACCGTGCCCCACCTCACCGCACGGCCCCGCGGCACCGCGCCCCGCCACCCGACGCGGACCGCCCCGCCCGCGCCGCACGACTCCCGCCGGACGGTCCCGCCCGCCCCGCACCACCCCCAGCACGCCGTCGCACTCCGCGCGGCCGGCGCGCCCCCACCCCACCACCCCTCCCGCCCCGCTCCCGCCGCCCCGCCGGCGCCGCACCCCGCGCAGCCCGGCGGCGCCCCCCGGAAGCCCCCGTATCCCGGCCGGCACGTCACCCGTTCTCGGCCTGGAACATCCAGTGGTGCTTCTCCAGATCACCGGTGATGCCGATGAAGATGTCCTGGGTCACCGGATCCGGCTCCGCGGTCGCGCCGATCCGCTCCCGCATGCGCACCACCACCGCGCCCAGCGCCTCCACGAGCACGGAGACCGCGGCCGCGTCGTCGACCCACCCCTCGGGGGTCACGCCGATGCCGCTGCCGACGGCGACCGTCGCGGCACGGCCGTCGGGCGGTACCCCGAGTGCCGCAGCGCGCTCCGCCACCGTGTCGGAGTGCGCCCGCGCGGTCGTCACGACCTCGTCGAGCTGGAGGTGCACGGAACGGAAGCGCGGTCCGACCACGTTCCAGTGGATCTGCTTCGCCACCAGGGCGAGGTCCACCAGGTCGACGAGGGCACCCTGCAGGGCCTCGGACACCGTCTTCAGGTTCTCGTCGGACAAAGGGCTCTTCACGACGTACATCCGCGCCTCCGTCGGCTCACCCCCGCCATGTCCCTCCACCATGACCGCCGCGCGCGGCACCGGCAAACGCACACGGAAGAGTGAGCACGAAGGCGCGTGTGTCACGGCGGGCGAGCCCGGCGCCCCCGTGCCCCGCACACGCGAAAACCCCGGCGGCACCCCTCCGGATCCACCGGAGAGGCCCCGACCGGGGCGTCCCACACACTGCTGGTACGTCTCTTGCGCGCCTACGTCCGTCCGCGCACCGCGTACGCGGTCACACGCTCACGCGGCGACGACGTCCACCGCCTCGGCGGGCGCCTTGATGGTCACGCGTTCCGGTGGCACACCGGTCACCGAAACGGAACCCAGCATCGGGCGAACCGGCGTGGGCACGGGCTCGCTGGGGGTGGCCGCAGCGGACTGGGCCAGCTCCGCGAGGGCGAGTTCGTCGCTCACTTCCCGCATGAGCTCGGACATCCGTACGTCCAGCGCGTCGCAGATGGCGGCGAGCAGTTCGGAGGAAGCCTCCTTCTGCCCCCGCTCCACCTCGGAGAGATAGCCGAGTGAGACTCGGGCGGACGAGGAGACTTCGCGCAGAGTACGGCCCTGGCGCTGGCGCTGCCGACGCAGCACGTCACCCAGCAGGCGACGGAGCAGAATCATCGGTGGCTCCCTCCTCGGACCGCGTAGCCGCATCCTTCTCGCCCCACCGTACCGCCTCGCGCCGCGGCCGTGCGGGGAGCGATGTCGTGTTCACTCAGGGCTGCAAACATCAAAACCCCCCGTTCCGTTCCGTATCCTGTGCCCGCTCATTCCCGATCTGTTCGTCCGCAAGCTCCCTCAAGAGGAGTGCGAGTACGCTCCGTACACTCTCCATACGAATTTCCGCGCGGTCGCCGTTCAACCGCAGGGGCTCCACTTTTCCGCCAGAGGCGGAACGCGAACCGGCACCGCCGGGCCCGTCCACGGCCACGAAGACCGTCCCGACGGGTTGCCCGTCCTGGGGGTCCGGACCCGCCACACCGGTGGTCGCGATGCCCCAGTCGGCACCGAGCGCCTTCCGCACCCCGGCCGCCATCTGGGCCGCCACCTGCGCGTCCACCGCCCCGCGCGCGGCCAGCAGGCCGGCGTCGACACCGAGCAGTTCGGCTTTCAGTTCGGTGGCGTAGGCGGTCACCGAGCCCCGGAAGACCTTTGACGCCCCGGCGACCGAGGTGATCTCGGCCGCGACGAGGCCACCGGTCAGCGACTCGGCGACGGCGAGCGTCTCGCCCTTCACCGTGAGTAGTCGCACCACGTCGGTGGCCGTGGAACTCAACCTTCCGTCTCCCTCAACGCCGCTTTCCGCTCGGCGATTCCCTGCCTGCGCAGCACGATGGCCTGTCTCACGTAGTCGAGTCCGGTCACCACGGTCAGAACGACCGCCACCGCCATCACCCAGAACCTCGCGGTGGCCAGCCACCCCGTCAGCGCCAGCACGTACATGCCGACGGCGATGCCCTGGGTGAGGGTCTTGAGCTTGCCTCCGCGGCTGGCGGGGATGACGCCGTAGCGAATGACCAGAAAACGCAGCAGAGTGATGCCGAGTTCCCGTCCGAGGATGATCCCGGTGACCCACCACGGCAGATCGCCCAGCGCCGAGAGACAGATCAGCGCCGCCCCCATGATCGCCTTGTCGGCGATGGGGTCGGCGATCTTGCCGAAGTCGGTGACGAGGTTGTAGGTCCGGGCCAGGTGACCGTCGAACAGGTCGGTGATCATGGCGACGGCGAAGGCGGCCCAGGCGAGCGACCGCCACGCCGGGTCGTACCCGCCGTCGGCGAGCATCAGTGCGACGAAGGCCGGGACGAGGAGCAGCCGGAGCATGGTCAGGAGGTTGGCGACGTTCCAGACGCTGGCCTGGTTGACGGCCGCGGCCGCCAGCTTCCCGCCGCGCGCGGGCCGGGCGTCCCCGTGCGTCCCGGGCGCCCCCTCGGACACCGCCTGGGCCCCGACGGCCTCCAGCGGCGCCACACCGGCCTGCGCACCCGCGGCCCCGCCGGCACCGCGCACCGCCCCGCCAGCCGCCGCGGCCGCACCGTCCGCCGCGGACGGCGTACCGCCACCCGCCGCCGGGGACCCGTCACCCGCCGCGGAAGCCGCCGGGGAACCGCCACCGGTGGCCGGGGCCCCGGCACGGGACGCGCCGGCCGCGTCCTCACCGGCCGCCCGCGCCACCGCACGGCCGACGGTCACCCCCGGAGCCGTGGCCGCCGCGGCCGCCGCGGCCCGCCTCGCGCCGGAGGAGCCTCCCGCCGCGGATGCCGGTGCACCGGTCATCTGCCTGCCTCCTCACCACACGCGAGTGAGCCGTCGAGCGGCTCCGCCACCAGGTCGACACCTTCCGTACCGACCACCTTCGCCTCGACCATACGGCCGACGCTCAGGCCCTCGCCGCTCGTGAGCAGCACCTGGCCGTCCGTCTCGGGCGCCTGGTGCGCCGCCCGGCCGTACACGCCGTCCTCGTCGTCGACGGACTCCACCAGCACGTGCACGGTCTCCCCCACGCGCTCCTCGGCGCGCTGCGAGACCAGTTCCTCGGCCAGCCGGGAGACGCGGGCCAGCCGCTCGGCGACGACGTCCTCGTCGAGCTTGCCGTCGTAGCCGGCGGCCTCCGTGCCCTCCTCGTCGGAGTAGCCGAAGACGCCGATGGCGTCCAGCCGCGCGTGGTTCAGGAACCGCTCCAGCTCGGCGAGGTCGGCCTCGGACTCGCCGGGGAAGCCGACGATGAAGTTGGACCGGACGCCGGCCTGGGGCGCCTTGCCGCGGATGGTGTCGAGCAGTTCCAGGAAGCGGTCGGTGTCCCCGAAGCGGCGCATGGCGCGCAGCACGTCCGGCGCGGAGTGCTGGAAGGACAGGTCGAAGTACGGGACGACCTTCGGGGTCGAGGTCAGCACGTCGATGAGGCCGGGCCGCATCTCGGCCGGCTGGAGGTAGCTGACCCGCACCCGCTCGATGCCGTCGACCTCGGCGAGCTCGGGCAGCAGGGACTCCAGCAGGCGGATGTCGCCGAGGTCCTTGCCGTAGGAGGTGTTGTTCTCGGAGACCAGCATGACCTCCTTGACGCCCTGCTCGGCCAGCCACCGCGTCTCGTTCAGCACGTCGCTCGGGCGGCGCGAGATGAAGGAGCCGCGGAAGGACGGGATGGCGCAGAACGAGCAGCGCCGGTCGCAGCCGGAGGCGAGCTTCACGGACGCGACCGGGGAGCCGTCCAGCCGGCGGCGCAGCGGTGCGCGGGGACCCGAGGCCGGGGCGAGGCCCTGCGGCAGGTCGGCGGGCGCGCCGTGGCCGGGAAGCGCCACCTCCTCGGAGACCGACTGGCGCTCGGCCGGGCTGATCGGCAGCAGCTTGCGGCGGTCGCGCGGGGTGTGCGCGGCGTGGATGCCGCCGTTCAGGATGGTCTGGAGGCGGTCGGAGATGTTCGTGTAGTCGTCGAAGCCGAGCACGCCGTCGGCCTCGGGCAGGGCCTCGGCGAGTTCCTTGCCGTACCGCTCGGCCATGCAGCCCACCGCCACGACGGCCTGGGTCCTGCCGTGCCCCTTGAGGTCGTTGGCCTCCAGCAGGGCGTCGACGGAGTCCTTCTTGGCGGCCTCGACGAAGCCGCAGGTGTTGACGACGGCGACGTCCGCTTCCGCGGCGTCCTCCACGAGCTGCCAGCCGTCCGCCTCCAAACGGCCTGCGAGCTCCTCCGAGTCCACCTCGTTACGGGCGCAGCCAAGGGTGACGAGTGCGACGGTACGGCGTTCAGGCATGGGCTCAAGACTACTTCGTCCCGCCGGCACCCCACGTCGACGGGGTTGGCCGGTCCCGGCCGACCCCGTGCGGGCACACCCCTTCGGAACCTCGTGCCGGACCTCGGGCGAGCCGCTCACCGGCCCTCCGCGCGGCCGGTCACCCGGCCTCGGGGTCGCCCTTCGTGTAGGTCAGCCGCTCCACGGAGCCCGGCTGGAAGTCGTCCTCGATCTTCTTCCCGTTGACGTGGAGGTCGATCGCCCCGGCGTCGCCGAGGACCAGGTTGATCTTCGAGCTGTCCTGGAAGGTCTTGGACTCGCCCTGCTTGAGCAGGCCGTCGAAGAGCAGCCGGCCGTTGTGGTCCTTGGCGGAGATCCAGCTGCGGCCGTCGGGGGCGCTCACCCGGACCGTGACCTTGTCCAGGGGCGCGGCCGCGATGGCGCTGTCGGACGGCTCCGGCTTGGGGTCGGCGGGCTTCTTGGACTTGGGGGTCGGCGTGGCGGAGTCGCCGTTCGCGGGCGTGGCGCCGTCGGCGACGTTCGCCGCGTCGCTGTCGTCGCCACCGCCCAGCAGCGTGAACCCGACGAAGCCGATGACGGCGACGATCGCGGCGACCATCGCCGCGGTCCAGTTCGGCCCGCGCCGTTCGGGCCGGATGCGCTCCGCCTCGAACAGGGGCGCGGCGGGGGTCGGGGCCGGGCGGGCGCCGTGCTCGGCTTCGTACTGGGCCAGCAGCGGGGCCGGATCGAGGTGCACGGCCTTGGCCAGGGTCCGCAGGTGGCCGCGCGCGTAGACGTCACCGCCGCAGGGCGCGAAGTCGTCCGCCTCGATGGCGTGCACGATGGCGATGCGGACCCGGGTGGCGGTACTGATGTCGTCGACGGTGAGCCCCGCGGCGATCCGGGCCTGTCGCAGGGCACGGCCGATGGAGGGGCGGGCTTCCTCGCGGTCGTCTTCGACGCGGTCGTCTTCGAACGGACGCTCGTCTTCAGGGGAGTTGCCGATGGACACGGGGGCGCCTTTCGAGCGTGTAGCCGCCTGTGCTGGACGTTCAGTCTAGGGGGGGTGCGAAAGGGTGGGGCAACCGGGCGGTAGGACTTTGTACGCCATCGGAATGGCCCGGCATCCCGATGGTGGAGCACCTGTTCGTCGCTTCCCTCAACTTGACGTACGACCCGGGGAAACGGTTGCTCAATAATCCCTCACGGGAGAGTCACGATCCGGACACCGGAGCGCCGGAACCGCCGTGAGGCGACCCGGGTGTCCCGGTCCCCTGCCCTTGTGCCCCGTTTCCCTACCCTTCGGACTGCCCCCGGATCACCGCGAGTACGCCATCCAGCTCGTCGGGTTTCACAAGAACGTCACGAGCCTTCGAACCCTCGCTCGGTCCGACGATGTTCCGCGACTCCATCAGGTCCATCAGCCGGCCCGCCTTGGCGAAGCCGACGCGCAGCTTGCGCTGGAGCATGGACGTCGAGCCGAACTGCGTGGAGACGACCAGCTCGGCCGCCTGGCACAGCAGGTCGAGGTCGTCGCCGATGTCCTCGTCGATCTCCTTCTTCTGCTTGCCGCCGACCACCACGTCGTCCCGGAAGACGGGCGCCATCTGGTCCTTGCAGTGCCGGACGACGGCCGCGACCTCCTCCTCGGTCACGAACGCGCCCTGCATGCGCACCGGCTTGCTCGCGCCCATCGGCAGGAACAGCCCGTCACCCTTGCCGATCAGCTTCTCCGCGCCCGGCTGGTCGAGGATGACGCGCGAGTCGGCGAGCGAGGAGGTGGCGAAGGCGAGCCGGGAGGGCACGTTCGCCTTGATGAGGCCGGTGACGACGTCGACGGAGGGCCGCTGCGTGGCCAGCACCAGGTGGATGCCGGCCGCGCGCGCGAGCTGCGTGATCCGCACGATCGCGTCCTCGACGTCCCGCGGCGCCACCATCATCAGGTCGGCGAGCTCGTCGACGATGACCAGCAGGTACGGGTACGGCTGGAGCTCGCGCTCGCTGCCCTCCTGCGCCTTCACCTTCCCGGCCCGCACGGCCGCGTTGAAGTCGTCGATGTGCCGGAACCCGTACGCCGCCAGGTCGTCGTAGCGCAGGTCCATCTCGCGCACGACCCACTGGAGCGCCTCGGCGGCCCGCTTCGGGTTGGTGATGATCGGCGTGATCAGGTGCGGGATGCCCTCGTAGGCGGTGAGCTCGACCCGCTTGGGGTCGACGAGCACCATGCGCACGTCCTCCGGGGTCGCCCGCATCATGATCGAGGTGATCAGGCAGTTGATGCAGGACGACTTGCCGGAGCCGGTCGCGCCCGCCACCAGGATGTGCGGCATCTTCGCGATGTTCGCCATCACGTAGCCGCCCTCGACGTCCTTGCCGAGCGCGACCAGCATCGGATGGTCGTCCTCGGCGGCCGCGGCCAGCCGCAGCACGTCGCCGAGGTTGACCATCTCCCGGTCGGTGTTCGGGATCTCGATGCCGACCGCCGACTTGCCGGGGATCGGGCTGATGATCCGCACGTCCGGGCTGGCGACGGCGTACGCGATGTTCTTGGTCAGCGCGGTGATCCGCTCGACCTTCACGGCGGGGCCGAGTTCGATCTCGTAACGCGTGACCGTCGGCCCGCGCGTGAAGCCGGTGACGCGGGCGTCGACCTTGAACTCGGTGAAGACGTTGGTGAGCGCGTCGACTATGGCGTCGTTGGCGGCGCTGCGCGCCTTGCCCGGTCCGCCGCGCTCCAGCAGGTCGAGCGCGGGCAGCGCGTAGGTGATG
The DNA here is from genome assembly GCF_044540485.1 of Streptomyces sp. NPDC085946. Classification (NCBI taxonomy): domain Bacteria; kingdom Bacillati; phylum Actinomycetota; class Actinomycetes; order Kitasatosporales; family Streptomycetaceae; genus Streptomyces; species Streptomyces sp. NPDC085946. Next base: position 420,343 of record NZ_JBITSF010000006.1, read on the forward strand.
TCGCCGGAGAGCTGGAGCTGCTCCGCGCGCGCGGGCAGGTCACGGGTCTCGGCGGGCGGGGCCTTGGTGAGGTCCGGGACGTCCGCCTTCGGCCTGTCCTGCCGGGGACGGGCGGCCGGTACGGGCGCCGGGGCGGGGGTCGGGGCGGGGGTCGTCGGCTCGCGGTCGCCGGCGCGCACGCCCTGGGTGAGGTCGGCGACGACCGGCGACGGCGGCATCCCGTGCAGGACGGCACCGTCGAGCGCCGCCGCGGCGGCCGCCGCCACGTCCACGGCGTCCTTGGGCCGGTCCGTGCCGGGCTGCGGCTCCGCGGTCCGCCGGGACCGCCCGCGCCGCCGCGTCAGGGCGTCCTGCTCCGCGCCGTCGGGGTCGTACGCCTCGGGGGCGCCGCGGCGCCGGCGGGGGCGCGCGGGCAGCGCCTCGCGCCACTGCTCGTCGTAGCGCGCGTCGTCCTCGCCGTACTCGGCGTACTCCGCCACCGCGTCCTGCACGATGCCGAGCTTCACCCCGAGCAGCCGCAGCCGCTGCGGGATGGCGTTGACCGGAGTGGCCGTCACGACCAGCAGTCCGAAGACCGTCAGCAGCACGAGCAGCGGCACGGCCAGCACGTCGGTCATGGTGTGCGACAGCGGGGTCGCCGCCGCCCAGCCGATCAGGCCGCCGGCGTCCCGTACGGCGTGCATCCCCGCGCTGCGCGCGGGCGACCCGCAGGCGATGTGCACCTGCCCGAGCACGCCGATGACCAGTGCGGACAGGCCGATGACGATGCGTCCGTTGGCCTCGGGCTGCTCCGGGTGCCGGATGAACCGCACGGCGACGACGAAGAGCAGGATCGGCACGAGCAGGTCGAGCCGGCCGAAGGCACCGGTCACCAGGATCTCGACGAGGTCCCCGACCGGGCCCTCCAGGTCGGCCCAGGTGCCCGCGGCGACGATCAGCGCGATGCCGAGCAGCAGCAGCGCTATGCCGTCCTTGCGGTGCGCCGGGTCCAGGTTCCTGGCGCCCTGCCCTATGCCCCGGAACAGGGCGCCCACGGCGTGGGCGATGCCCAGCCACAGGGCGCGCACCAGCCGGTAGACGCCACCGGTCGGACTCGGCGCCGGCCTGGGCGCGGGCTTCTTCGCCGCGGCCTTCCTGGCGGGCGCCCTCTTCGCGGGAGCCTTCTTGGCAACGGCCTTCTTCGCCGGAGCCTTCGCCGGAGCGGCCGCCTTCTTCGCGGGCGGCTTCCTGGCTGCGGAGGGACGTGAGGCCATGGGTGTGAGATTACCGGGGGAGACGGCGGTGGACACGTGTGCGTGAGGCTTCACCCGTTCGTGTCGCTCTTGCCTGCGCACCGCATTGACGCCGGGTCATCCCGCGCGTGCCCGGCGGACCCGCGGACCGCCCGCCAACCCCCTTGAGGGGGCCGTCAGTTCTGCGAGGACACCGACGACTCGCTGCCGGTGCCCGGCTCCAGGGCGTCCAGCGCCCGCCGCAGTCCCGTCAGCTTCCGCTCCAGGTGCGCCGCCGTGGCCACCGCCGCCGCGTCCGTCGACTCGTCGTTCAGCTGCTTGGTCAGCGCCTCGGCCTGCTCCTCGACCGCGGCCAGCCGCGCCGACAGCTCGGCGAGCAGTCCCGCCGGCTCCTTGGCCTCGCCGCCCGCGGCCCTGCCGCCCTCCAACTGGAGCCGCAGCAGCGCCGCCTGCTCCCTGAGCTGGCAGTTCTTCATGTACAGCTCGACGAAGACGGAGACCTTCGCGCGCAGCACCCACGGATCGAACGGCTTGGAGATGTAGTCGACCGCGCCCGCCGCGTACCCGCGGAAGGTGTGGTGCGGGCCGTGGTTGATCGCGGTGAGGAAGATGATCGGGATGTCCCGGGTCCGCTCCCGCCGCTTGATGTGCGCGGCCGTCTCGAAGCCGTCCATGCCCGGCATCTGGACGTCCAGCAGAATGACCGCGAAGTCGTCCGTGAGCAGTGCTTTGAGCGCCTCTTCCCCGGACGATGCCCGCACCAGCGTCTGATCGAGCGCCGAGAGGATCGCCTCCAGCGCCAGCAGATTCTCCGGCCGGTCATCGACCAGGAGGATCTTGGCCTTCTGCACCATGGCCCGCCCTCCTCGCCCCGGCTTGGGGCCTCCCCTGTCCGCAGGACCTGGGGAAGCACCGGCGGGTGCCGCCCCAGAGGACGACTCCCTTGCGCCGCCCGTCCTTGTGCCGGTCATCGTAGCCGCACCCCGCCCGTCACCACACCCTGTCACCGTGATGTCACTGTGCACGTAGCAGAAACGCAGCGGGAGACCAGAAGGTTCCCCGAATCCCCCACTTCTACACGGGTTCGCGCACACCGCATCAGCGGCGCGGCACCCCCGCCGAAGCTCCCCGCGGCCTTCGCCCGGCCCCCGGGATTCCTCCGCACTACCCCCGCATCCACTGCTCCATGACCGCCAGCAGGTGATCGGGGTCGACCGGCTTGGTCACGTAGTCGGAGGCGCCCGACTCGATCGCCTTCTCCCGGTCGCCCTTCATCGCCTTCGCGGTGAGCGCGATGATCGGCAGCCCCGCGAACTGCGGCATCCGGCGGATGGCCGTCGTGGTCGCGTAACCGTCCATCTCGGGCATCATGATGTCCATCAGGACCACCGCCACGTCGTCGTGCTGCTCCAGCACCTCGATGCCCTCGCGGCCGTTCTCCGCGTACAGCACCGACAGGCCGTGCTGCTCCAGCACGCTGGTCAGCGCGAAGACGTTGCGGATGTCGTCGTCCACGATCAGCACCTTCTGCCCGCCGAAGCGGATCCCCCGGTGCGACCTGGCCACCGGCGCCGGCTCCTGCTCCCGGGCCGGCCACTGCTCCGGCTGCGCCGGGCGCTGTTCCAGGGCGGGCGGCGCGGTCCGGCGGCGGCGCCGGAACAGCGCGGCGGGCCCGTTCTGCGTCTCGCGGTACGACTTCACCTCGGCCGGCGTCTCGATCTCCACGTCGGACAGCTCCGACGAGGACGCCACGAGCTCGCCGGCCTCCAGCGCGGGCATGGCCTGCTGGTAGCCCTGCGGCGGCAGCTCGCTGGGGTGCAGCGGCAGGTACAGCGTGAACGTCGAGCCCCGGCCCGGCTCGCTCTGCGCGTGGATCTCGCCGCCGAGCAGCTGGGCGATCTCCCGCGAGATCGACAGCCCGAGGCCGGTGCCGCCGTACTTGCGGCTGGTGGTGCCGTCGGCCTGCTTGAACGCCTCGAAGATCACCCGCATCTTGCTGGCCGCGATGCCGATGCCCGTGTCGGTCACCGAGAACGCGATCAGCCCGGCGTCCGGGTCGGTCAGCGACCCGGCCTCCAGCAGCTGCTCCCGGATCTGCTGCGGCACGTCGTCCCGCGCGGGCCGGATCACCAGCTCCACCGAGCCGGAGTCGGTGAACTTCACCGCGTTGGACAGCAGGTTGCGCAGCACCTGCAGCAGCCGCTGCTCGTCGGTGTGCAGCGTGGCGGGCAGCTCCGGGGAGACCCGCACCGACAGGTCCAGGCCCTTCTCCGCGGTCAGCGGCCGGAAGGTGGCCTCCACGTAGTCGACGAGCTGGACGAGCGCGATGCGCGTCGGGGAGACGTCCATCTTGCCCGCCTCGACCTTCGACAGGTCCAGGATGTCGTTGATGAGCTGGAGCAGGTCGGACCCGGCGCCGTGGATGGTCTCGGCGAACTCGACCTGCTTCGGGGACAGGTTCCCCTCGGCGTTGTCGGCGAGCAGCTTGGCGAGGATCAGCAGCGAGTTCAGCGGCGTGCGCAGCTCGTGCGACATGTTCGCCAGGAACTCGCTCTTGTAGCGCATGGAGACCGCGAGCTGCTCGGCGCGCTCCTCCAGGACCTGCCGCGCCTCCTCGATCTCGGTGTTCTTCACCTCGATGTCGCGGTTCTGCCGGGCCAGCAGCTCGGCCTTCTCCTCCAGTTCGGCGTTGGACGCCTGCAGGGCCTTCTGCCGCTGCTCCAACTCGGCGGACCGCTCGCGCAGTTGCTCGGTCAGCTCCTGCGACTGCGCCAGCAGCCGCTCGGTCTTGGTGTTGACCGAGATGGTGTTGACGCTGGTGGCGATCATCTCGGCGATCTGGTTCAGGAAGTCCTTCTGGATCTGCGTGAACGGCGTGAACGAGGCCAGTTCGATGACACCGAGCACCTTCCCCTCGAACAGCACCGGCAGCACGATCACCTGCGCGGGCGGCGCCTCCCCGAGCCCCGAGGAGATCTTCAGGTAGCCGCTGGGCGCGTTCTCCACGAGGATCGTGCGCTTCTCCGTGGCGGCCGTCCCGATCAGCCCCTCACCGGGCCGGAACGACGTCGGCATCGAGCCCATGGAATAGCCGTACGAGCCGAGCATGCGCAGCTCGTACTGGTCGCCGCCGGCGGCGTTCATGTCCTCGCCGTCGACGAGCGGCAGCGCCAGGAAGAACGCGCCGTGCTGCGCGGAGACCACCGGCGTCAGCTCGCTCATGATGAGCGAGGCCACGTCCTCCAGGTCGCGCCGGCCCTGCATCAGCGCGGAGATGCGGGCCAGGTTGCCCTTGAGCCAGTCCTGCTCCTTGTTGGCGATCGTGGTGTCGCGCAGGTTGGCGATCATCTTGTTGATGTAGTCCTGCAGCTCCTGGATCTCGCCGGACGCGTCGACGTCGATCTTCAGGTTCAGGTCGCCCCGGGTCACCGCGGTCGCCACCCGCGCGATGGCCCGCACCTGCCGGGTCAGGTTCCCGGCCATCTCGTTCACGGACTCGGTCAGGTCCCGCCAGGTGCCGTCCACGTCCCGCACCCGGGCCTGGCCGCCGAGCTGGCCCTCCGTACCCACCTCGCGGGCGACGCGGGTGACCTCCTCGGCGAAGGAGGACAGCTGGTCGACCATCGTGTTGATGGTCGTCTTCAGCTCCAGGATCTCGCCGCGGGCGTCGATGTCGATCTTCTTCGTCAGGTCGCCCTTGGCGATCGCCGTGGTCACCATGGCGATGTTGCGGACCTGGCCGGTCAGGTTGGACGCCATCTGGTTCACCGACTCGGTGAGGTCCTTCCACGTGCCGGCCACACCGGGCACGTGCGCCTGGCCGCCCAGGATGCCGTCCGTGCCCACCTCGCGGGCCACCTTGGTGACCTGCTCGGCGAACGAACTCAGCGTCTTCACCATCGTGTTGATGGTGTCGGCGAGCTGCGCGACCTCGCCGCGCGCCTCGATGGTGACCTGCCGCGTCAGGTCGCCGTTGGCGACGGCCGCCGAGACCTGCGAGATGTTGCGCACCTGCATGGTCAGGTTCTTGGCCATCAGGTTGACGTTGTCGCTCAGGTCCTTCCAGATGCCCGTGACGCCGGGCACGTGCGCCTGGCCGCCGAGGATGCCCTCGGTGCCCACCTCGCGCGCCACCCGGGTCACCTGCTCGGCGAAGCTCGACAGCTGGTCGACCATGGTGTTGACGGTGGTGACGAGCTCCAGGATCTCGCCCTTGGCGTCGACGGTGATCTTCTTCGACAGGTCGCCCTTGGCGACCGCGGTGGTGACCTCGGCGATGTTGCGGACCTGCAGGGTGAGGTTGTTGGCCATGCCGTTCACGGACTGCGTGAGGTCCTTCCAGGTGCCGGAGACGCCCTGCACCTCGGCCTGGCCGCCCAGGATGCCCTCCGTGCCCACCTCGCGGGCCACCCGCGTGACCTCCTGGGCGAACGACGACAGCTGGTCGACCATCGTGTTCAGGGTGTTCTTCAGCTCCAGGATCTCCCCGCGCGCGTCCACGGTGATCTTCTGGGACAGGTCGCCCCGGGCCACCGCGGTCGCCACCTGCGCGATGTTGCGGACCTGCGCGGTGAGGTTGCCGGCCATGCCGTTCACGGAGTCGGTCAGGTCGCGCCACACGCCCGCGACCCCGGGCACCTGCGCCTGGCCGCCCAGACGGCCCTCGGTGCCCACCTCGCGGGCCACCCGCGTCACCTGCTCGGCGAAGCTCGACAGCTGGTCCACCATCGTGTTGATGGTGTTCTTCAGCTCCAGGATCTCCCCGCGCGCGTCGACGTCGATCTTCTGCGACAGGTCGCCCCGGGCCACCGCCGTGGTCACCTGGGCGATCTGCCGCACCTGCGAGGTCAGGTTGCCCGCCATGAAGTTGACGGAGTCGGTGAGTTCCTTCCACGTGCCCGACACGCCGTCCACGCGGGCCTGACCGCCCAGGCGGCCCTCCGTGCCCACGTCCCGCGCCATCCGCGTCACCTGGTCGGCGAACGACGACAGCTGGTCCACCATCGTGTTCACGGTGTTCTTCAGCTGGAGCATCTCGCCGGAGACGTCCACGGTGACCTTCTGCGACAGGTCGCCGTTGGCGACCGCCGTCGTCACCTGCGCGATGTTGCGCACCTGCCCGGTGAGGTTCCGGAACGCCGTGTTGACCGAGTCGGTGAGGTCCTTCCAGGTGCCGGCAGCCCCCGGCACCTGCGCCTGACCGCCCAGCTCGCCCTCGACACCGACCTCCCGCGCCACCCGCGTGACCTCGGCGCCGAACGCGGACAGCTGGTCGACCATCGTGTTGACGGTGTTCTTCAGCTCCAGCATCTCCCCGGCCACGTCGACGGTGACCTTCTGCGACAGGTCGCCGTTGGCCACGGCCGTCGTCACGGCGGCGATGTCCCGCACCTGCGTGGTCAGGTTCCGGAACACGGTGTTGACGGAGTCCGTCAGGTCCTTCCAGGTGCCCGCCGCACCCGGCACGTTCGCCTGGCCGCCGAGCCGTCCCTCGGCCCCGACCTCGTTGGCGACGCGCGTGACCTCGTCCGCGAAGATCCGCAGCGTCTCGGTCATCTGGTTGATCGTGTCGGCGAGCTGCGCGACCTCGCCCCGCGCCGGCACCGTCACCTTCCGCGACAGGTCGCCGTTGGCGACCGCCGTCGTCACCTCGGAGATGCCGCGCACCTGCGCGGTGAGGTTGCCCGCCATGGTGTTGACGGAGTCGGTGAGCTCCTTCCACACGCCGTCGACCCCGGGCACCCGCGCCTGGCCGCCGAGGATGCCCTCGGTGCCCACCTCGCGCGCCACCCGCGTCACCTCGGAGGAGAACGCCGACAGCTGGTCCACCATCGTGTTGACGGTGTTCTTCAGCTCCAGCATCTCCCCGGCCACGTGGACCGTGACCTTCCGCGACAGATCGCCCTTGGCGACCGCCGTCGTCACCAGCGCGATGTCCCGCACCTGGGCCGTCAGCCGGTACGCCATCGTGTTGACGGACTCGGTGAGGTCCTTCCAGGAGCCGGACATGCCCCGCACCCGCGCCTGCCCGCCCAGCTTGCCCTCGGTGCCCACCTCGCTGGCCACCCGCGTGACCTCGTCGGTGAACGTCGACAGCTGGTCGACCAGGTTGTTCACGGTCCGCGCGACCTTCAGGAACTCGCCGCGCAGCTGGTGCCCGGTCCCGTCCGGCGCCTGCGTCCGCAGCTCCATGCGCGGCGACAGATCACCCTCCGCCACCGCCGACAGCACCCGGCTGACCTCGGCGACCGGCCGTACGAGGTCGTCGACCAGGGCGTTGGAATGGTCGACGGCGGCCGCCCAGGAGCCCTCGCAGGCCCCCGTCTCCAGCCGCTCGGTGAGCTTGCCCTCCCGGCCCACCATGCGCCGCACCCGCGCCAGCTCGCCCGTCAGGTGCAGATTGCGGTCGGCCACCTCGTTGAACACCGCCGCGATCTCGGACATCACGCCGTCGCCGGACACCGTGAGCCGCTTGCGGAAGTTCCCGTCCCGCATGGACAGGAGCGCCGACAGCAGCCGGTTCAGCGCCGCCGTGTCCACCTCGGTGGTACCGCCGCGCGCCTTGACCTGGGTGCTCGGGGACTGTCCGCCCTTCGCGCGCGTCCTCGTGCCACGCGTCGCTGCGCCAGACTCCACTGTGTCCCTCCCGCAGGGGTCGACCATCACTGCTGTGCTCGGGATGCCACCGCTCGGGGCACCGGTTGCTTCCGCGTACTCCTGCTTACCGCGCAGGCCCGCCCGGCGCACCGGGCCGCCTCCAGGGGCTGCTGCCCGCCGTACGCGGAGGGCACTCAGCCTGTCCTGACCTTCACAGGAAGCCTGCCCAGTGTTTCACCCCGGCCCAACCAGGCCATAACAGTTCGGCAGCTTCGCACATCGTCCGCACACCCTCCGGGCGGAAACACTGCAGACCGGCATCCGCACGGACCGCGAAGGTAAGTAACCTTGCATCCGGCTGTCCAGCCACGCCGGTCCGTCCGGCCTGGGCGGTGGCAGGAGCACGAGCGGGCATCGGAGGGGCGGCCGCACACATGACCACCACCGGAGTGATCCCGGGGGGACAGCCCTCGGACCCAGGGCCGACGGGCGGCATGCCCCAGCAGCGGCACGAGCCGGTCGGCCACGGAGCCCAGCACGTCGAGAACCGGTCGAGGAGTTCTGTGATCACCGCGCGCGCGGCCGCCAGCTTCGAGCCCGTCGGGCGATCGGTCGCGAGCGCCCGCTCCTTCGTCCGCGACACCCTGCAGGGCTGGGGCTTCGCCGACATCGTCGACGACGCAGTGGTCCTGACCAGCGAACTCGTGACCAACGCCGTGGTCCACGCCGGCACCTCCGCCGACGTGCTGTGCCTGCGCAGCGACGACGGCGTCCGCGTCGAGGTCGCCGACCGGTATCCGGAGCGCGAAGTCCCCCTCCAGAGCTCCGCCGTCCTCATGAGCAGCCCCGACCGCGAGGGCGGCCGCGGCCTGCAGCTGTGCGCGGCCCTGGCCGGCCGCTGGGGCGTCGACTACACGCCCACGCACAAGACCGTCTGGTTCCGGCTCGACCTCCCCGAACGCCCGGTGGGCACCCGCGCCGCGGGCCCCTCCCTGCCCGCCGACCTCCTCCCGCTCGCCGACGGCCGGGTCCGCGTCGCCGTCGTCCAGATCGACCGCTCCGGCCACATCAGCGCCTGGAACGAGGACGCCGAGGAGCTCTTCGGCTACCCGGCCGACCAGGTCACCGGCAAGCCGCTCACCGACCTCGCGGCCTGGCCGCACACCCCGGGCACCAGCACGGGCATCGCGGAGGCCCTCCGGCTCTCCCGCTGGGAGGGCAGCTACGGCATCCGCGGCGCCAACGGCCGCGTCACCCCCGTGTACGCCTCCCACCTGCGCGTCCGCGACACGGGCGGCGAGCCGTCAACCGTGTGCCTCCTGGTACGCGACCACGAACGGGCCGTTCTGCAGACGCCGCTGCGCGTCCCCGCCTCCGACTCCTCCGCCTCCTCCGACGGCCAGAGCACCGACCCGTTCGAGGTGTTCATCGGCTCCCCCGCCCCGGACGACCTCGACGGCCTCCTGCAGCGCACGGTGGAGCGCGCCCGCGACATGCTCGACGGCGACTCCGCGTTCCTGCTGCTCGCCACCGACGACGAGACCGAGCTGGAGGTGCGCGCCTCCACCGGCCTGCCCTCCGCCCGCCAGCGCTTCGCCCGCGTCCCCGTCGAGGCGGGCCCCGGCCGCTACGGCTCGGCCCGCATGCCCGCCGTCCACGACGACCTCGCCGCCGTCCCGGGCGCGGTGCCGCTGCTGAACGGCACGGGCATGCGCTCGGTCGTCACCGTCCCCCTCAAGGTCGAGGGCCGTCTCACCGGCTCCCTCGGCGTCGCCGCCGAGTCCCCGGGCCGCTACTCCAACGAGGAGGCGCTGCGCCTGCAGTTCGCCGCCGACCGCATCGCCCTGGCCGTCGAATCCGCCCGCCTCGGCGAACTGGAACGCCTGCGCCGCGGCTCCCTCAGCTTCCTCGTCGAGGCCTCCGACCTGCTGGCCGGCACCCTGGACCGCGACCAGACCCTGGCCCTGATGGCCCAGATGACGGTCCCGACCCTGGCCACCTGGTGCGCGGTCTACACGATCGCCGACCAGGCCTCGGAACCGTACCTGTCGTACGTCCTGCACGAGGACGAGGAGCTCATCGACGGCATCAAGTCCCTGCTGTCGAAGATCCCGCCGCCCGACCCGGTGCCCACCCCCGGCGCCCGCGTCTGGACGGCCCCCGGCGAGGTCGCCCACCAGGCGGCCCTGCGCAGTTCCATGCGCAGCCTCGGCCTGAGCGGCGGCCCCCTCCAGCAGGCCTCCTCGGGCATCGGCCCGACCCTGGCCACCGCCTCCGCGGTCGGCGGCGAGACGGTCGTCCTGCCCCTGGTCGCCCGCAACCGCGTCATCGGCATGCTCACGCTCGGCAAGCCGACCGACGAGCACTTCCGCCAGGAGATCCTGGAACTCGCCGAGGACCTGTCCCGCCGCGCCGCCCTGGCCCTGGACAACGCCCGCCTCTACTCGGAGCGCACGGCGATCAGCCAGTCCCTCCAGCGCAGCCTCCTGCCGCCCGAGCTCCCCAGCATCGAGGGCGTCGAGGTCGAGGTCATCTACCGCGCCGCCGGCGAGGGCAACGAGGTCGGCGGCGACTTCTACGACCTCTTCCCCATCCGGGACAACGCGTACGGCTTCGCCATCGGCGACGTCTGCGGCACGGGCCCGAACGCCGCCGCGGTCACGGGCCTGGCCCGCCACGCCCTGCGCCTCCTGGCCCGGGAGGGCCTGAGCGGCCCGGCGGTCCTGGAGCGCCTGAACTCCGCGATCCTCGACGAGGGCGCCCGCAGCCGCTTCCTCACGCTCCTCTACGGCGAGATGCGCCCGCAGGAGGACGGCAGCGCGGAACTGAAGGTCGTCTGCGCCGGCCATCCCCTCCCCCTGCGCCTGCGCCAGGACGGCACCGTCGAACCGGCCGCGGAGCCCCAGCCGCTCCTCGGCGTCATCGAGGACCTGGAGCTCTACGAGCAGACGGTCACCCTCGACCCGGGCGACGTCCTGCTGTGCGTCACGGACGGCGTCACCGAGCGCCGGGAAGGCACCCGCATGCTGGGCGACGACGGCCTCGCCGACGTCCTGACGACCTGCACGGGCCTCACGGCCGGCGCGGTCGCGGCCCGCATCATGCGCGCCGTGGAACGCTTCGCCTCCGACGCGCCGTCCGACGACATGGCCATCCTGGCGATGCGCGTCCCGGAGCCCCACAAGGACTGAGGACATGGGAAAGGCCCCGCCCAATGGGCGGGGCCTTTTCTGCTGGAGCCCCCAAACGGAATCGAACCGTTGACCTTCTCCTTACCATGGAGACGCTCTGCCGACTGAGCTATAGGGGCCGGTCGCCTTCTGCGAGGTTTCCCCCGCGGCAACGGAATAGATCATACCCCGAAGGAACCGGTGTTCCCAACCACCGCCCCCGGTTCCGGCCGGACCGCTCAGAAGGCCGGCTGGAGCAGCCCGCCGAGCGCGTTGCAGGCGGACACGATCCGCTGCATGTCCCGCTTCGTCAGCGACGCGTCGACGGGCAGGGCGAGCGTCTCGTCGGCGGCCCGCTCGGTCTCGGGCAGCGACACGCAGTGCCGGAACTCCGGCAGCCGGTGCACCGGCGTCTTCACCGGCACGCGGCACTCGACTCCCTTGCCGCGCACGGCCCGTGCGAAGGCGTCCCGGTCCGGCCGCCCGTTCCCCGGCACCCGCACGACGTACTGCTGGTAGGTGTGCCCGTCGCCCCCGTCGGGCGTCCGCACGCCGCGCAGCTTCGCGTCGAGGTAGGCGGCCCGCTCCCGCCGCTGAGCGATCTCGTCGTACGGCGCCTCGGACTCCCCCTGCTGCACCACGAGCACCCCGTGCCGCTGCCCGACCGCGAGCAGCCGCGCCATGTCAGCGGGCCGGCCGAAGCGGTGCACCACAACGAGGGCCGCGGTCCGCGGAGTTACCGCCGCCTCCACAGCTCCCGCGTCCAGGCAGTACGTCACGGGATCTATGTCGGCGAACACCGGCAGCGCGCCCAACAGGGTCACGGCCGAGGCGACTTCGACGTTCCCGAAGGCCGGCACGATGACCTCGTCACCGACTCCGATCCCGGCGGCCCTGAGCATTGCAGCAGTACCCATGCCAGGGATGCTGGTTGCGCAACGTGAACGTCAAGTGACGCGCAACAAAAAAGGGTTGGGCCCCGAACCGAAGTTCGGGACCCAACCCTTTCAATGATTGTTCGGCGGTGTCCTACTCTCCCACAGGGTCCCCCCTGCAGTACCATCGGCGCTGTAAGGCTTAGCTTCCGGGTTCGGAATGTAACCGGGC